>CAKKPG010000052.1:10797-76148 GCA_919901555.1 Nitrospiria bacterium
AACCTCGTCGCCGCCCGAAGTGCCTCATGCCGTGCGATAACGGCCGCTATCGGCGGCGAATACCGGTAATACATTTTAACGAGTGACCTCCCGGGAGAATTGGTCAGCAGGCATCCGTCCCTGAACCGCCGCAGCACCATCACCTCATCTGCCAGGTAACTTCCGTAAGCCGCGGTTGCTATGAAACAGCCCCCTCCTCCACCGCCACTGACCGCTAAAGTTGCCGAAACCTGACTGGAAAAATCAGATTCGTTGCCGTTACTGTCCACAGCGGTAATCTTGAATGAATCTTCGTTCACAGCAGAACTGTCCGTGTAAGATGTTTCCGTGGTCTGTCCGAGGTATACTCCGTTTTTGTAAATCTTGTAATAATCAAAATCGAGCTCTGCATTAGGAGACCAGCCTATGATCTTTGAGTTTATGGTCGGATTTAGCGGCGGCAGAGGAGAAAAACCGATGTCAAAGATCACGACGTGGGAGGACTCTGAAATATTCATAAGATTCACCCACCCGTATGACGTATAGGGTAGCGACGAGGGGGAAGTATGAGGGGTAAGGGTAGTGTTGGGAGCTGTGCCGGGAAAGGGGTCCCCCGGGCTGCCAAGATCATGGTCGGATGGATTCAAGAGAGAGTAGTCACCGTCAGCCTCGATGAGTTTCACGCCGGGCCTGAAACGATTGTTATTCACGGTGTTGCCCGCTAAATTCAGATCTACTACATACTCATCTATCAGCCACACCAGGAGGCCCGGTCCGGGAAGTCCTTTATCAAACCCGTTCAACTCCCTGTTTTCGAGAAGAAGATATTGCGTTGCCGCAGAGGTGCTCGCCGGCAGTTTGATGACGGCCCCGTTTTCTTCAACGTTGCTCAGGCTCACGCTCCCAGGGTCGGGATAGGTCGTGGGCGTCTGCGGTGATACCCAGCCCAGATACATTTTGCTCCAGGCGTCAAGATGTGCGGGAGAGCTGCCGTATACACAGTCGGCGGCATTCAGGCATAAGGCGGGGTCGGCATTGTAAATACCGGAAGCCATCAGTGTCCAGTCGCCGGCCCCGTCGGTCAAACAGATGAAGGCCGTACAGTAAAGGTCGGGCAGCCCCAACCAGTGGCCGAATTCGTGGACATAGACTCCGACGGGATCGATCGTGATGCCGTCCTGCACGTCCGTTTGCGGCATGATGATCGCTTCTGTTATGTTTTTGCCGTCGACATTCAGACACGGTGACCCGGACGCATTCTGCGATATGCATGACGATGAATACGACAGCGACCAGATGTCATTCCTCGTGTCACTGTTTATATCAGACTCCTCGCCTGCTCCTGCATGTATTATGAGAACCGCGTCGTACAGGCTGAAATCAATATTAGTGCCTTCAATCTCTTTCGCTTTCGTAATGCTGTCGTAGATAAGATTTTGCAAAGCGGCATTCGACTCGTCGCCGTAATACGCCATCGGGTTCGACAGGCGATAGGCGGCTCCGGGCGCGGCGGGAAATACCGTGATGTTCACCGTGAGGTTCCCGTAGGATACTTCTGTCCAGTAATCTCGAAATACGGTCTTTGCGTTGTTGATCCAATAATCAGTGTCGGCAGGATCGCCCCAGGCATAACCGGGGTCCGCCCAGGTACCATTTCCAGTGGTTAAAGTATTATCAGTATCTTCTTCCGGGAAATCCACTTTGAGAAAAAGAATATTCACCGCGGCCGGCCATGTTGCGAATCTCGGCGCAAGCGCTTTCAAAGACGCCTTGGCCGCGAGCCTTTGTAATATATGAGTGCCCGGTTTTTCCAGCGGCTCCGGTTTGCCCTTGAGGAAGGGCGGCGCTGCGAAGACACTCGGGGCGGTCATAAAAAACAGCGCAAGGATCAATCCTATGAATACGCTCTTGTTAAGGCCATGCGTTAACATATTCGTCTGATACCCCCGAACGTCTTCCCATGATCTGCCGTACGAACGGCCCTGATCTGTACAACGTTGGCAAAAAAAGGGGGGCTTATGAAGCCCCCCATGGGCAACGCGCAATTCCGGTAATACCGCTTACAGCGCTGCGATCAGACACACACCGGCAAGATCCGCTTCGGAGACATTGACCAGTCCCGGGATATCCGCACCCTGATACTGCACCGTCACAGTGCCATCGTTATTGAATATCACGGTGGTGTTGCTGTTGATGACCAGTCTGCCGGCGGTAGTCCGCAGAAGGGTGTCATCCCAGTAAATCGGCGTTGTGGTCTGGATACTGAACCTGCCCTCAAAGCACTGATTCGGGGTGAAGTCCAGCGTGAACACACCGTTGATGCTTATCTCTTCGTCCCAGTAATTACTTGCCGTGGCATCCGTATACGTCTTGATGCCCACGACAAAGTTCTCGTAAGAAATACTGGCGACGAATGTATCCGGACCGATAGTCCAGCTTTCGCTGACCTTCCCGTTCGTTGCTATGTTGTCAGTATCAAATGACGTTCCCGGAGTATAAGTGTCGCTGATACTGTAGTTGGTGAACGTCAGGTTGTAGCTGATGGGGCCTTCGGTCGCGTCTATGGTGCCGTTGCCGGTCATCGTAAAGATCAGACTCGTCGCGTTGCCGCCCATATTTCCGGTGAAATCTATGTCAGCGGTCATGGACGAAACGATCGTTCCATAATTTGACGTCGGATCATACTCAGTGATTGAAAATCCGGACAATGACATCGTCAGCGAGATTGAGGACGTCATTACTGCGCCGGTCATGGAATAGGTACCATTGATCGCTGTGTCATATTGTCGACAATCAGTAAATGTAAGAGTCAGTCTGAAAGTGCCCGCAGAGTCATCGAACGTTCCATTGGCGCTCCATGTTCCACCGTCGTAACAAACACCACCATCGGAGATGATCACCGTTGCGCGCGATCCAACTGCTTTTTTTATCTGAGCAGTAGCCGCCGCAACAGCCGGTGATTTAGCAAACTTGTCCGACAGTTTCGCCGTGATCGCGGTCCCGCCTGTCAGTTCCATGTTTTTGGGGGCCTTAAACTGAGGCGCCGGCAGCGAAAATAAGCCGAGCATTCCCATATTGAGGAAGGTCGCGCCGGTACCGACCGCAAGACTTGCCGACTGGCTGGATGCTGATGCAGCGTAGGTCGCCTCGGCCGCGCTGGTGATCGGAGTGGGCGGAGGCGCTGAAGCCCCCCCCCCACCGCCGCACCCGGCCCAGACCAGCGCAAGGGAAAGAAGTACTGCGGGAATAACGAGCGACTTTCTCATTCTTCTTATCTTTTTCATAAAATCCCTCCTTTGGAAAATTGTCAATGCTCCTGCATAATGCTGATGCGCAGATACCTGAAAACCGACTTGTCTTTTCACCTCCTTATCGCTGCATTATTCTCCTGCTCAACACATGAAGGCATCTCATCGTTAAGCAAAAGAATAAAGCGCAAAGGTAAACAGTTTGGTGAATTCAATATGCTTTAAAAAAAACAATGCGACAATAGATTTTTTTTACAGCCTCAGCAATATGAAAGCAATTTTAGAAACTTCCCGTATAATAGTCAAGGTACTATTCACCTTCCGGCAAGGTACTATTCACCTGCAAAATTGAACTGGCGATCATTTTTTGCGGCAATGGAGGGGATTTCTTTCTCAATAAATCTGTAAAGTGTTTCCATTTCTGCTATAATTCAGCAGGCCATTTGTGCAGTATTATACTATGACATTCAAAAAGGAGGAGTGGAGATATGGGAACACTGGGTATGGTATTGATGGGCATCGGAATCGTGATCGCATTGGTTTACGGGATTATTCTGTTGGTGAAGGCGTTTCAGACGTCGGTCTGGTGGGGTTTGGGCTACATCTTCGTTCCCTTTGTGTCACTGATTTTTGTCATCGTACACTGGCAGGTAGCCAAGAAGCCTTTTCTCATGAGCTTGACTTCCATTCCCTTTATTGTTTTAGGCATGGTATTAATGCCTGAAAGCGCAGTAACACAGCTTCCCCGGTAACAGCCGCGCCTGACCGTTTTTTCAGCCTGCGGTTGCAAGGCGATATCTTGCAACCGCGGGCGCCTTCCACTGTTCTCCACTCCATAGCGCGGCCTCCTGCCGCAACCAATATCGTCGGGGATAAACCCCGACGCTACAAGACGAGAAATCGTAGCGCCCTCGTTTATCGGGGGCGCAAAACATTCGCGCGAACATGTCAAGTTCTGCGGAGAAATAACATAACATCATCATGGTGCCGTAGAACGCCTGCCTGGATATTATTGAGCGCTGTATAAGCAATGCCTCTAAAAAAGTACTCGACTGGCTGTTTTATCGTTTACAGAAATAGCGCGCAGAACACGACTATCGAGTCCATCTCACTATCTTGGCAGCTGAATATTTACAACCGTCATATTCTCGTGTATAATCACAGTCCATGATGACCTTTCGGCGCATATTCGCCTCCGTCTTGTTGTCGGCAGTGCTCACGCTCATCTCGCCCCTGCCCCTCTTCGCAACCCCCGAATACGCCAAGCAGACCGGGTTCGAGTGCCGGCGCTGCCATGTGGACGCGATCGGCGGTGGAAAGCTCTCCGAAGCGGGAGAACAGTTCCTCACGGACCTCAAAGCCAGAGGACAGTACCGGCCGCTGACCCTCACGCAGCATGTCGTGCGCCTCATCATGGGTTACCTTCACTTCATGGCCGCCATCGTCTGGTTCGGGACCATCATGTACGTCCACATTCTTTTGAAGCCTGCATACGCATCGAAGGGACTGCCCAAGGGGGAGCTGCGGCTCGGCTGGCTCTCCATGGGCGTGCTCCTGATAACGGGCGTGCTGCTCACCATCGCCAGGATGCCCTCGTGGGAGGCATTCCATACGACGCGCTTCGGCATTCTCCTGAGCGTCAAGATAGTCCTCTTTCTCGTTATGCTCTCCAGCGCTCTCGTGGTGACCGTTTTTATCGGGCCAAAACTGAGGAAACAAAAATCCCTCACTGTTTCGCTCGAGTCCGGCGTCTGCACCGAGGAAGGGCTCTGCCGGTTCGACGGGAAGGAAGGGCGGCCTGCTCACATCGCCTATAAAGGCGTCATCTATGACGTGACGGGCAGCAGGCTCTGGAAGGACGGCTCTCACCTTGCCAAGCATGCCGCGGGCAACGACCTGACGGACATGCTCAAAAACGCCCCCCATGCCGAGGACAAGGTCCTCGCCTTGCCCGTGGTCGGCAAGCTGCTCCCCGCAGGTGAAAGAGTCAAACAACCGTTTCATGTGCGGCTCTTCTTTTTCTTCGCCTACATGAACCTCGCCCTCGTCTTCGTCATCACCTTCATCATCGCCCTCTGGCGATGGTGGTAACAACGGTCGAAGAAAACCTCTCCACGAAGGTAAAATATATTGTATAATTGAGGCATCAATTCCATTGTTCGTAGAGGTGCTGTATGGTAAAGAGAACGTGGCTTATCCTCTGTCTTCTCATGGTCCTGGCGCTGCCGTTGAGCACCCGGGCGGAACTGACCTGGCAGTTCGACCAGCATACCCGGTATATGGCCCTCGGCGACAGCCTCGTGGCCGGGTATGGCGCTGTGCCGGCTACCCAGGGCTACGTGTACCTGCTCCATCAGTCGGAAGTATTCGACTCGGTCCCGAACACACTCTTCTGCAATGCAGGAGTGCCCGGCGCTACCAGCGGCGACGTGCTGAGTTATCAGGTGCCCCAGGCCGTCACGGTATTCCATCCCACGGTGATCACCATCACCACCGGCGGGAACGACGTTTTGAACATCCTCAACGGCGCGGACCCCGCCACGGTCTTTGCGGAATTCCAGAAGAACCTCTCGAAGATCCTCTTCACCCTGCGCACGTCCCTGCCGGACACGAAGGTCTATATCAGCAACCTCTACTCTGCTGCTGAGGCTCCCGGCTCCGACGAAGCCGTAAAGACGATAAACTACATCATCGGTCAGACGGCCCTGGCATTCGACGTGCCCGTGGCCGACGTCTACAGCGCCTTCAAGGGAAAAGAGGGGTACCTTTTGCTCACGCGCCGCAGCGCGAGCGTGTACGAGGTCCACCCCACGAATGCGGGCTACCGGGCCATGGCAAAGGCATTTGCGGAAGTAATTTTGAAGAAATGATCCGGGGGCCCGCCTGTCCTCGATGCAAACCTTTGATACGCATGATCGCGTCTTTCCAGGGCGGCCCTGATGGGCCGCCCTCTTCCGTTCTTACGCCGTATGACCCCGGTCATACTATTACCTTGCCTTTTCATGCTATGATAAGATCATGACGATAACGGAGTACCCATTCCCCTTTTCTCTGTTTCGCCGCTTCTAATATCTACCAAGGAGAATCCCCAATGGAAACCATCGACCTCAAGAAGATGATCAGGTTCCTTCCCGACCGCATCTCCCGGGAGATGCTCAACGACAAGCCCGAGATGCGCATCGCCCTCATGTGCCTGAGCCCCGGCCAGAAGCTCGACCCGCACAAGGCGCCGCTGCGGCTGCTCATGTACTGCGTGGAGGGAAAAGGGACCTTTACCGTGGGCGATGAGAAGATCGAGGCAGGCGAGAAGACCTGCATCCTCTGCGAGCCGAACGTTCCCCACGGATTTGCCGCCGACAAGGGCGAGAAGCTGGTGGTCATGGCGATCGTGACGCCGGTGGAGTAGAATGATGAGAAGCGTGATGATGTTTTTTTTCTGAATCTGTGGTATTATCAGAACATCCTTGGTCGTCCGGCCCCGCTTGAAACGACTGAGAACCGGTTCGCCGTCACTCCGGGACCTTCCATGCGCCTTACGCTGAGCGTCAAATACGCCCTTTCCACCGCCGTCATTCTCCTCGCCGTGATGGGTATGACGCTCTTTGTCATCTCGAAGCGGCACGAAAAGCTGGTCATCGCCCAGACGGAGATGCAGGCAAAGGCGCTCTTCCAGCAGGTGGTCATCACCCGGCGGTGGATAGCCGACCACGGCGGCGTCTTTGTCGAGAAACTGCCGTGGGTAAAACCGAACCCCTATCTCCCCCGCTCCACCATCACCGATGAACAGGGCCGGCGGTACGTCAAACAGAACCCCGCACTCGTGACGAAGCAGCTCTCCTCATACGCGCAGAAGGAAGGCCTCTACTTCTTCCACATTACCAGCCTCAAGCTCATGAACCCCGACAACGCCCCTGACGCCTTCGAGGCGGCTGCCCTCGGGGACTTTGAAAACGGAAAAGCGACCGAGCTGTCGAGGATCGAAAAGATCGGGTCCTCTCATTATTTCAGATATATTGCGCCGCTCTACGCCGAAAAAGCCTGCCTCGAATGCCATGCAAAACAGGGATACCGCGTCGGCGACATCAGGGGGGCGATCAGCATCTCCGTGCCCATGGACGCCGTGCTCGGCACCATCAGTCATGACAGAAAGTACATCCTCGTCGGGGGCGTCGGCGCCGCCGCCGTCCTCATGCTCGTCCTGTTCGTCATGACCCGGCGTATGGTCATCAAGCCCATCGCCACCATGAGGAGCCTCATGCGCAAGTTCTCGAAGGACGGCGATCCGCGCGTTCCGCTCCTCGGAACCGGCGACGAGCTCGAAGACCTGAACGCATCATTCAGGGAGATGGCGAAGGCGATCGACGAGTACCATGCGTGCCTCCGGGAAAAGATCGGCGCCGCCACACGGGAGCTCACGGAGAAGAACGAGGCCCTTCTCAAACTGAACAGAACGAAGTCCGATTTCATCGCGAAGACCTCTCACGAGCTGCGGACGCCCCTCACCGCCATCAAGGGGGCGATGGATTACCTGTCGGTGAAGCTGGCCATGCGGGAGTCCGATGAGGACCGGGACCTCCTGGTCTTCTTCGAGATGATCAAAAAGAGCGCCGACCGGCTCATCCGGCTGGTGAACAACGTGCTCGAGTATGAGCGGACCGAGCTGGGCTCGTTCGAAATGAACTTCCGGGAGGTCAACCTCAAGGAGGTCTTTCAGGAGGTCGTCGCGGGGTTCAGGCCGCTCGCCGGGGAGAAGAACGTCGGCATCCGCCTCCACGCCATGGATGTCGCGGCCACCGCGGATGAGGACCGGATGAAGCAGGTGCTGACCAATTTCCTTTCCAATGCGCTGAACTTCAGCCCGCCGTCCTCCCAGATCGTCATTTCGCTCGCGTGCAGGGACGAATATGTGCATGCATCGGTGGAGGACCAGGGAGACGGCATTCCGGAGCAGGAGCGGGACCTGATATTCCGCCGGTTCTACACGAAGGACACCAGGGGCGGGACCGGCCTGGGACTCGCCATCTGCAAAGGCATCATCGAGGCCCACGGCGGAGAGGTCGGCGTGAAAAGCGCGGACAAAGGGGGGAGCCGTTTCTGGTTCCGGATCCCGAAAGCGAGGAAGGAAGAAAAGACCGGTGAACAAACGGCTGCTTGCAATCGATGACGACCCGGACATCCTCCGGGTGCTCAAGGCCAATCTCGAACTCTACGGATATGAGCCGGTCCTGGCGGAAAGCTGGGCCGGGGCGCAGGACGCGCTGGACAAGCAGCTCCCTGCCCTCATCATCCTCGACGTGATGCTTCCCGACGGAAACGGGGTGGAGCTCTGCAAGGACCTCAAACGGAGGTACCCGAAAATCCCGGTCATCATGCTGACGGCGAAGGACCGCGTATCGGACAAGGTCACGGGCCTGGAGAGCGGCGCCGATGATTATATCGTGAAGCCCTTTGAAACGCTCGAACTCCTGGCCCGGATCAAGGCCTGCCTGAGGCGCACCATGCCTTCGGAAGAGAAGGCCGAGATCGGCGATCTTGCCATCGATTTCAAGGCGCGGGAGGTGCGCGTCAAGGGCAAGACCGTGGAGCTGACGCCGAAGGAATACGAATTGCTCCGCCTCTTCGTCGCGAACCGGGGCGAACCCCTGCGCAGGGAGTTCATCCGCAAGACGATCTGGAAGGACTCCCAGATCTATTCCTGGAGCAGGGTCATCGACGTTCACATCCTGCACCTCCGGCAGAAGATCGAGCGGAACCCCCTCGAACCGGAGTACCTTATCACGGTCCCGGGCGTGGGGTATAAGTTCAGGCCATAACGGACCGCGCCTGCCGTTCCTTTTCTCCACCGTCCCTCACATCAGCCACGCCAAGGCGTGGTACGGCATTTTGCGGCAAAAAGCTTACCGTGCTTTCCCTGTTTTCCCCAAACAAAATTTTACACAAAGTTAACAGTCTTTAACAGCACCTTTACCTGCGAAGTGCTATAGTTTTATCATCGTAAACCAGACGACGGACGGAGGGAGGTGAGGAGCCGGCCGAGGGATGTACCACAAAATCCGCGATGCTTTCGCTTCACTTAAACACTCTCAAGGAGGAATGGTTGAATGAATAAAAAAGTTATTGCTGGAATCGCGCTCGTTGTTGCAATCGGATTCATGGTCGGCCTCTTCGTCGCGCAGGCGGACGCCCAGTACAAGGGCGCGGCGATGGTAAAGGCCGCCGCTGAGAAGGACGTCAAGGTCGGGACGTGCTACACATGCCACGACCCCGTGAAACAGCTCCACACCATGGGCAAGCACTCGAAGGTGAACTGTTCCAAGTGCCACGCGGGGCTCGAGAAGCACGCGGCCAACCCGGGCCCGGACACGCGGCCCGCGACGAACACCTCCTGGGAAGCGTGCGGCCAGTGTCACAAGGAACAGTACCAGAGCTTCATGAAGCAAGCGCTCCACCGGCCCGCCCGCGATGAAAAGTCCCAGCTCACGAACCGCTCCCCGAACCCCTTCTGGGACAAGCTCATGGCAGGCCACGGTTTCACCAAGGAGCATAACCTCACCCGCAGCCACGTGAACATGCTCACGGACCATCTTATCGTGGACCGGGCCTACGGCGGCCGTTTTCAGGCAAAGAACGGCTGGGAGTACATTTTCGAGAAGGGCAAGGCGTGGGACATCCTGACGGACACCCATCATGAGACCAAGGAGCACAAGGCCTTCATTCCGCAGAGCGCCGCGGCCGCCAATCCGGTCTGCCTCCAGTGCAAGTCCCAGGACCAGATCCTGAAGTGGTCCTACATGGGCGACAAGGTGGAAGGCAAGACGACCTGGGACCGGACCTCGAACGTGGTTGAGCTCGCCAAGGATTTGAGCCACGGCCTGAACTGCTTCTATTGCCACGATCCGCATGCGGCAAAGCCCCGGATCGTGCGTGACGGTCTGATCCAGGCCCTGACCCGGCCCGAGGCGGACACGCTCTGGCACAAGGACCCCAAGCGCACGAACATCAAGGTCATCGACATGGGCCTGCGGGGATTCAACCGCAAGATCGCGATCCTGGACAAGTATGACACCCGGCTCCAGTGCGGCCAGTGCCACGTGGAATACAACTGCAATCCCGGCACGGACACCAAGACCGGCGAGCCGGTCAAGATGGGCGACCAGCGGACCAACCACTTCCCCTATAAGGACGTGTTCGGCCTCTATGAGCACTACAAGAATCAGATCAACTTCCTGGACTTCAAGCACGCGATCACCGGCGGACTTCTCTGGAAGGCACAGCACCCTGAGGCCGAGGCGTTCTATAACTCCAAGCATGCAAAGGCCGGCGCGGGCTGCGACACCTGCCATACACCGAAGATGAAGAACAAGCAGGGCAAGATGTTCACCTCACACTTCGCCGTGACGCCGAAAGTCCAGCTCAAGGAGACCTGCCTCACCTCCAGGTGCCATCCGAAGTGGACCGAGGAAGAGGCGAAGTACGCCATCGACTCGGTGAAGGCGCACATCAAGGGCAAGATGCGCAAGGCAGAGTTCCGCATCTCCGTGCTGATCGACAAGATCGTGACTGCCAAGGCCGCCAATGTCGATCCCGAAGTGATCAAGAAGGCCCAGGACCAGCACCTGAAGGCCCACATCCTGTGGGAGTTCTGGACCGCGGAGAATTCCGACGGGTTCCACAACCCCGACATGGCCAAGGAAGCGCTCATGAAATCGGCCCAGGAAGCATTTGACGGCATCAAGCTCATCGACGATGCCATGGCGGCGAAGTAAGCAGAAGACTCTGCTAGCAAGGCGGGGGCTCCCTCCGCCTCGCAATTTTTTCAATATCAATGTATGCATGAGGAGGAGGCACTATGAAATATCTACTGTTGGCGCTTGTGGCGCTTACCCTCCCGTTAACCGCCGTCGGCGCGGACAAGCCGCACATGAAGACGGTCAACCAGGACTGTGCGGAGTGTCACGTCGATCAGGAAAAGGTATGGATGGACGGAAAACACGGGCTGATGGGCGTCAAGTGTGTTGTATGCCATGGGTCTCCGGAGGTGAATTTCACGGCAAAGCCCGGACTGAACCGGTGCCGGGGATGCCACGGAGACGCGGTTGTGGACGTCCAAAAAAAGTTGCCGGCCAAGGACCGGACCTGCTTTCTTTGCCATGAACATCACACGGCGGCCGTGAAGGAATCCGCTAAGAACAAAACAGGATTCCACGGACAAGGAGGAGGAAAATGAACATAACCAGGAGACAACTGCTTAAGTATTCCGCCGCACTGGCCGCGGCCTCCGCGATCGGGCTCGACCTGGCCGTGCCGAAAGAGCTCATGGGGGCGGAGGCGGACGTTGAGAAATGGGTGAAGGGCGTGTGCCGCTACTGCGGGGCGGGCTGCGGCGTGTACGTCGGCGTGAAAGGCGGCAAGGTCGTCGCGGTCAAGGGCGACAAGGACAACTGGAACAAGGGCTTTCTCTGCCTCAAAGGCAATTTCCTTCCGGCCATCATGACGGCCCCGGACCGACTCAAGTATCCCCTGCTCAGAAAAGGCGACAAATTCGTCAGGATCACCTGGAACGAAGCCATGGACCTCATGGTCGGGAAATTCGCCGCTGCCTACAAGGCCGATCCGCAGTCCCTGGCCTTCTACGGCTCGGGCCAGGCCTTCACCGAAGAGTCCTACTTCATGAACAAGCTCTTCAAAGGCGGGCTCGGCACGAACAATATCGACGGCAACCCCCGGCTTTGCATGGCGTCCGCCGCGGTGGGCTACGTTTCCACCTTCGGCAAGGACGAGCCCATGGGGGCCTACGATGACATATATCATGCCGATTGTTTCTTCATCATCGGCTCGAACATGGCCGAGGCGCACCCGGTCATTTTCCGGATGGTCAACGAGCAGAAGAAGCGGGGTGCGAAAATCATCATGGTCGACCCCCGCAAGACGCTCTCCGCCCGGATCGCCGATCTGCATATGAGTTTTGTAGCCGGCACCGATCTGGCGATCTTGAACGCCATGGCCCATGTCATCGTGAAGGAAAACCTCCACAGCAAGGAGTACCTCGGCAAGCATCTGAAGTTCATGAAAGTAACCGATCCCGGTCCTCCCCCCAAGACTGAACCCGCCTCATGGGACGAGTACGTCAAGCTGCTGGAAGACTACACGCCGGAAGCCGCGGAAAGGATTTCCGGTTGTCCGAAGGATGACATTATCAAGGCCGCCCGGATGTTCGCGGGGTCCAAAGGGACCACGAGTTTCTGGTGCATGGGCCTCAACCAGCGGACGCGCGGGGTCTGGGTCAACAACATGATGCACAACCTCCACCTGCTCACGGGCCAGATCAACCGTCCCGGCGCAACGTCTTTCTCGCTCACGGGCCAGCCGAACGCCTGCGGCGGCGTGCGCGATGCGGGGATGCTGAGTCACCTGCTGCCCTACGGTCGAGCGGTGGCCATTGACAAGGACCGGGAGGATATGGAAAAATTCTGGGGTCTGCCCGCGGGCCGCATCCAGCCGAAGCCCGGACCGACCGCCGTCGAGATGTTCCGCTCCTTCGGCAAAAACGACCTCAAAGCAATGTGGATCGCCTGCACGAATCCCGGCCAGAGTCTCCCGAACGTGGACGTCTACCGCAAGGCCATGGAGAACAAGGACACGTTCCTGGTGGTGTCCGAAGCCTACCATCCGACGAAGACTTCGGAGCTGGCGGACCTTGTCCTGCCTGCGGCCTTATGGGTCGAGAAAGACGGCACCTACGGCCAGTCCGAGCGGCGGTACCAGTACCTCGAGAAGGCGATCAATCCTCCCGGCGAGGCGCGGCCCGATCTCGATGTGATGCTCGAGTTCGCGAACAAGCTCTTCAAAGCCCTGGATCTGGAGCGCGAGGCCGGGAAGCTTTTCGCCTTTAAAAATTCCGAAGACGTCTGGAACGAAATCAGGCTGGCGTCCAAAGGAACGGCTTACGACTTCATGGGCATGACCCGGGCGCGCCTCAAGAAGGCCCACGGCATCCAGTGGCCCTGCCCTACGGAAGACCATCCGGGCACGGCGCGTCGATACACGGCCAAGTACGGCGACCCCCTGGTGAAAAAGTTCGATCCCGCGGCCGACGACGTGTCGTTTTACGGGAGCAAGGACAAGAAGGCCGCAGTATGGCTCCGTCCCTACAAAGGCCCCGCCGAGCCGCCTGACGCCGAATATCCTTTCGCCCTGACCACGGGACGGCAGATCGAGCACTGGCACACCGGCACCATGACCCTGAAGGTGCCCGAGCTGCGGCGTTCGGCGCCGGCGGCGTACGTGGAGATCAATCCCCGCGACGCGGCGAAGCTCGGCGTCAAGAGCAAGGACAAGGTGAGGGTCACTTCCCGCCGCGGCTCCATCGTCCTCGAAGCGAAGGTGATGGACGTGCCGAGAGACGGCCTCATCTTCGTTCCGATGCATTATCCGGACAAGATGATCAACAGCTTGACGAACGACGCCTTCGACCCGATGTCCAAGCAGCCGGAGTACAAGATCTGCGCGGTGAAGCTGGAAAAGGCGTAGCATAGCGCGGCCTCCGGCCGCAATTGAAAATTGGAAATTTCAAATTGTAAATTTGATGTATGGCCGAAGGCCATGATGTTATAAACATTCGCGCAGACATGCCTGCCTGTGCGTGTACGCACGCAGACAGGTCAAGTTTTAAAGAGAAATAACGGATAGCTTTCGACCACAGGCCCCTGAGGGGCGGGGGTGAGGGCGCCGTTGTCTTTGGGGACCTGTGGTTGCCTCTTCACAAGGACGGTGCGATCTATGGCGATTTCGAGCGTTATCGTGGACATTGAAGACGGCGCAATTGAACAGGTGCTGCCCATGCTCGGAAGGGTCCCCGGCATAAGCGTGTTCGGCGTGAAGGACAATCAAATCGTGACCGTCATAGAGGCCGAGACCCTCCTTGCGGTGAACGATGTCATAAAAACAGTGTCCGGGTTCGAAAGGGTAATCGGTATTTATCCGGTTTATGCGGGGGACCATGCAGAGTAGGTTTCTTCGGCCGCCGGGCGCTCTGCCCGAGAATGAATTTCTTGCCACATGCATACGATGCGGAAAATGCGTCCAGGCCTGTCCCTACGGGACGATCAAAACGGCAAGCCTCCTGGACGGCGTCACGGTCATGGGAACGCCGGTTATTTATGCAAGGGACAGGCCCTGTTACCTGTGCATGAAGTGTCCGCCCGTTTGTCCGTCAGGCGCGCTCAAAAGGGGTCTGAAGGAGAAGGAGCAGGTCCGCATGGGCACTGCCGTCATCGCGAAGAAAGAGTGCCTGGCCTGGCAGGAAACCTTGTGCAGAAGCTGTTTTGATGATTGCCCCCTGATCGGTGAGGCAATTATCATGGACAATGAACTGCGTCCCGTTGTGGACGATAAAAAATGCGTGGGCTGCGGCATCTGCGAGAACGTCTGTCCGGTTGACCCGGCGGCCGTTGCGGTCCGGCCCGGAGGGAAAGGGTGAGGTTGAAACGCCTGCGCACGGCCGCCCAGATCGGGACGATCTGTCTCGTCATTCTCGTTCCCCTCGCCAACAAGAAGGGGTTCACGTTCATCACCGGAACGCTGTATTCCCTCGCCGTCGGGCCGGTCTGGATAACAGACCCGCTGATCGGCGTGCAGACGGTCCTCACCACCGCGAGGCTGGACGCCGTGCTCCTCCTGTCCCTGCTTATCCCGGTGTTCCTCGCATTTGCCCTGGGCAGGGTGTTCTGCGGCTGGATGTGCCCGCAGAACACGATCTCCGAATGGGCGGATCGTGTGGCCGCGAAACTGGGTATCACAAGGCTCTTCCGTCCCCAGCCGCGCGCGCTGCCGCGCACCATCGTGCTGGCAGCCGTGTTGACGGCTACGCCGCTGGTCGGGTTTCCACTGGCAAGCCTCCTGTCCGCGCCGGGGCTCATCTCCGCCCAGGCCGGGAAATACGTGGTCGAGGGCGTCGTGGGGCTTGAAGCGGGACTCATCGGTCTGATCGTGGTCGTGGAGTTTTTTCTGGTGAGGCGGGCGTGGTGCAATTATCTCTGCCCGGTGGGCGGGTTCCTGGGTCTGTTCCGCCTGAAGGGCACGCTCAAGGTGGTGTTTGCCGAGGACGCGGAACATGTGTGCGGCAAATGCCGGGCATGCGTTGATGCGTGCGGGCTGGGACTCGATCCCCTGGGAGGGAATTTGTATCCGCTGTGCCACAACTGCGGCGACTGCGTCGGTGTCTGCGAGGCGCTGAAGGAACGCGGCAAGCCCCTTTCGTTCCGGTTCTGAGAAGACCTTAAAACGGGATACGCCGTCCGTGCCATTGCATGGGTACGGAAATGCTTTTTACCTGTTTCCCCACAACCCGATACAATTTGCTATAATATGACCTATATCATACCCAAAAGGTACGCTTCAGATTATTCTCGCTTCACCAGTTTTTCTATTTGACAACTTAAGGAGGTGTCTATGAGCAACAAAGCAGCACGGAATTTGTTTATTTTCGGCAGTCTCTTCTTCTTCGTCATCTTCCTGGGCCTCACCGTCGACACGATGAACCAGATCGACGGCAGGGCCCCGGAGGTGACGAAGGAAGTGGACGCCGGCAAGATGGTCTGGCAGAAGTACGACTGCATCGGGTGCCATACCATCCTGGGAAACGGGTCCTACTTCGCGCCCGACATGACCAAGGTCGTGGAGCGAAAGCCGGCCGGGTACCTCAAGCAGTTTCTGATGGATCCCCGGGCCGTGAAACCGACCGCGGCCATGCCGAAGCTGGGGCTCACCTCGCGGGAAGCCGATGATCTGGTCGCTTTCCTCACCTGGATCTCGAAGATCGACACGAACGGATGGCCGCCCAAGCCCATGCTGGCCGCTGCGGCGGGAGTCGGCGGGAAAGAACAGACCCGGGGACAGCAGGTATACCAGTCCCAGGGGTGTTCGAACTGCCACAACATCAACGGCATCGGCGGCACCAGCGGGCCCGAACTGACGCGCGTCGGAGCGAACGGGAAGGATGCAGCATGGCATGTGAAGCACCTGAAGGAGCCCCGCTCCGTCGTCCCCAATTCGGCGATGCCGCCCTACGCCGCCTTGTCGAATGACGATCTGAAATCTCTGGCCGCGTATCTCGTTACGTTAAAATAGCCCCCCTCTCCTCTGCTCCTCCCCCTCGAGGGGGGAGGAAACAAGGTGGGGGTGCTTCACAATAATTGGAGGTGACAATGACCGTCAAATATCAAAGTCAGAAGATCGCACAGTACTTTTACACGTTCGCCGTCATCCTGTTCCTCGTCCAGGTACTGGTCGGGATCATCGCGGCGATCCAGTTCATCAGACCCGATATTTTCATCCTGAACTTCAACACCATCCGGACGCTCCACATCAACGCCCTCGTGGTCTGGCTGCTGGCGGGCATGATGGGCGCGACGTATTACGTGGTCCCCGAGGAATCGGAGACCGAGGTCTGGAACTACCCCCTCGCCCTCTTCCAGTTCTGGGCGACCGTGGTTGCCATCACGCTGGTCGTGCTGGGGTATATCTGGATGGGCCTCGATCCCCAGGCGAACAAGCTCGTGCTGGGCACCCAGCTCCTGAACGAGGGCCGCGAATATATCGAAGCGCCCCGTTGGGCGGACGGCCTGATCGTGATCTCGGTGCTGCTGTTCCTGTTCAACATGTTCATGACCATGTTCAAGACCAAGAAGTGGACCGGCATCCAGGGGGTCCTGCTCTTCGGCCTCGTGTTCCTGGCCCTCATGTACCTGCCGGGCATGTTCTACTCGAAGAACATGATCAAGGACCAGTTCTGGTGGTGGTGGGTCATCCACCTCTGGGTGGAAGGCTCCTGGGAAGTGATCGCCGGCGCGCTGCTCGCCTTCATGCTGATGAAGACCATCGGCGCCAAGCGCGAGGTGCTGGAGAAGTGGATGTACATCGAGGTCGGCCTCGTGCTCTTCACCGGCATCCTCGGGACGGGACATCACTACTATTTCATCGGCACACCGAAGTACTGGCACTGGATCGGCGGATTTTTCAGTTCGCTCGAACCCGTACCGCTGCTCCTGATGGTCTGGGACGCATTCCGGACCACCCGTGAGGCGCGGAACGTTACGAACAAGCCGGGGCTGTTCTACACCGTGGCCCATGCCATCTTCAACTTCGTGGGCGCCGGACTCTGGGGCATCATCCATACCCTGCCCCAGGTGAACAAGTGGACCCACGGCACCCAGATCACCACGGCCCACGGCCACCTTGCGTTCTACGGCGCCTACGTGCTGCTGGTCATCTCCATGATCTACGTGACCCTGCCGTCCATCCGCGGCGTGAAGGACTACAACCCGGCGCGGGCGTACCTTGCGTTCTGGTGGATGACGATCTCCATGGTCTTCATCGTGCTGACCATCACCGGCGCGGGCATGGTCCAGGTCTACATGGAGCGGCTCATGGGGCTTGATTACGTAGCGGTCAAAACGACCTACAACCTCTGGTTCTGGATCCTCAGGGCTATCTTCGGCGTGGGCTTCCTGGTCGGCGTCTCGATCTTCGTGTACGACTTCTTCAAGCTCGGCAGGGAGCCGGCGAAGCAGAAGGCGTAAGAGCAGACCGCACACGGACAATGCATATGCATAATCGGGGGACGGCGACGGCGCCGTCCCCCCTTTTCTTTCGCGCAGCCATCAACGCTGTCCGGAACCGAAATACCGGGCAAGCGACAAGGGAGGACTGTATGAACAGAAGGAACAGGATGGTCATGTCACTCGCTACGGGCCTCGCGGCATCGCTCGTTGTTTCCCTTGCCGCCTTCGGGGGAAGCGATCATGACGACAAGCATCACGCCGGCGAGCGCACGCACGGCGCTCAAGCCCAGAGCAAGCATGAGCACGGCGGGAATCCGCTCATCGAGGAAATGGCGGCGCTCGACGCCGTGTTCCGCGACGTCGTATCGGGCGTGGCCATGAGCGACGGCCACCGGGTGCACGAGGCGCTCGAAAAGATGCACGGCGCCATGGAAAAGACCCAGGTCGGCGTGAAACACGGCACGGTCACGCTCAAGAAGAACGCAAACCGCCTGAGCGACTTCGTCGAACAGGACAAGCAGTTCCACGGAAAGCTCGAAGACCTGGCACGGGCCGCGCACAAGAACGACGGGAACGCCATGCTGTCTCTGACCAAGGAGCTGCTGGACCGATGTGTGAAATGCCACCGGGATTTCCGGATGCCGTAGCGTTCCTTATGACCCAGGTCATACCCCTCCTCCGCCGGCAGCGGTATACTATAAATATGAAGCAAGCGACCCTCACGACCTGGCGCCGCGTCTCGCAGATCGCCTTCATCCTGTTCATTTTTCTGATGCCGGTGCTGAACATCCTGCGTATCGACTCGGACACCCATGAGCTGATCATCTTCGGCGCCTCCTGGAGCTTCGGCATCCAGCCTGAATATTACGCCGACCGGAGCGCCTTGGGCGGCCTGCGGATAGCCGGCCAGTTCCTTCTCAAGGGCATCCTTCCCTGGGTGCTGTTCCTGGCCATCTTTCCCCTGCTCGGCTGGCTCACGGGAAGGCTCTTCTGCGGCTGGCTCTGTCCGGAAGGCGCGCTGTTCGAGCTGTCGGACTTCCTCACGCTGAAACTGCTGGGCAGGCGGAACCTGTACGGCAAGCGGCCGAACGATCCCGACGACGCGAAGGGAAAAAGCCTTCTGTACGGCGCCATCGCGGTCCTGTGTGCTATATTCATACCATTGTCAGGCGGCGTGGCGCTTACCGGGTACTTCGTTGCGCCGAAGACCATCTGGCGCCAGATCGCAGCCTGGGACTTCACCTTCGGCGTGAAGGCCGGGATCATCGGCGTCTCGATCTATATGCTCATCACATCGATCTTCGTGCGCCACGTCCTGTGCCGGTACGTCTGCGCCGCGGGGCTCATGCAAATGCTCTTCGGATGGATCAGCCCGGTTTCGCTCAGACTCAGGATGGACAGCGCCCGGATATCGGCGTGCACGGACTGCAAAGGCTGCGACCGGGCCTGCTTCATGAACGTGACCCCGCGAAAGAACAAGCGGGACATTTCCTGCGTGAACTGCGGGGCGTGCATCGAGGCGTGCAACACGGAACTGGGCATGGGGAAGGGCCTCTTCCATCTCGCATTTGGAAAAAGCTGCGCCTTGCCTGAGCAGAACTGCAGAAACATCGCGCCATCTCCAAGCGGACCCGTCAAAACATAGAATTCTTTATTAGGCCTCCATTCCTTTTTTATCATTCCTGCCGCACCATCCCGGAAAACCTCTCATGACTCATACGTGACGGAAGAGGCGCTCTCTTTTCCAAATTTGCACCAACCTCTATTTATTGATGGGCCTCGGGCAGGAAATCAAAGTCTTCCTTTGAGCAGAGGGCAAAGCGAGTGCGGCTCCGGCGGATTTCTCTTTTTCACCCTTTTGTGGAAACTTTTTCTGTTCTATTCGTATCCTGATACATCTTTAATCATTTGCCTAAAAACCTATCGTAAAAAAAACGCCCGCTGAGCAATTCCATTCGCGTTTTTCGGCAACAACTCAATAAAATCCGCATGTTACATGCAAATGTCCCTGCGCCTGAAAGAATGGCATATGCCTTGCTATAAGAGATGTAAGAGATGCATGGAAATCGTCGTAAGACGACTTTCAGGCAGGCGCCGAAGGCCTTCATGGTGACGGCGCCCCGGAGGCTGGAGTATACGCCATGAAAAAAAATCTATGGACCGGCAACGAGGGAGGTAAACGAATATGATCCTGTTTAAATCGAAAAAAACCATCATCTCCTTCATTCTTGGAGGAGCCGGAACAGTCATCATGCTCATCTTTTTCCTCTTGGGGCCGCCAAAGCTCCTTGCCAAGTCCGAACAGCCGGCCTTCTGCGTACGATGCCATGTCATGGAAGTAGCATATGAATCATGGATCCATGCGGGCGCCCACAGGAGGAAAACCTGCGTCGACTGTCACCTGCCGAATGAAAATGCGGTCGCACACTATATTTGGAAGTCGATCGACGGCATAAAAGACGTTGCGCTCTTCTATTCCGGCATGGTCCCGGACCGCATAGAACTGACGTCGCACGGAGAAAAGGTGCTCCAGGCGAACTGCATCAGGTGCCACGATCAGACCGTGACGCACATCGACCAGGACAGAAAATGCTGGGAATGCCACCGCAGGATCATGCATGCCCGGAGCGGCGCTATGGAAACGATCTGATAACAAGGGAGTTTGTCATGAAGAAGGTAAAAACCATTGTAATGCTCCTGCTCATCCCGGGCATCCTCGCCGGCGGCATTCTGAGCTGCTCGCCGCGGAAAGCGCAGCCTGTCAAGCCGGTTAATATCCCGGACAATGAGATATCTCCTGATGTCTGGGGCAAGGCCTACCCCGCGGAGTATGAGCTCTGGAAGAAAACAGAAGAGCCCACGCCTCCCGGCAAAAGCAAATACAAGAGAGGTTTTGACGATGATAAGATAATATACGACAAGTTGTCGGAATTTCCATACCTTGCCCTCCTGTTCAGCGGTTGGGCATTCGGGATCGAGTACAACGAGCCCCGGGGCCATGCCTACATGGTCGTCGACCAGTTAAACGTTGACGAGGGGCGGGTGAAAGCAGGCGGCGTCTGCCTGACCTGCAAGACCCCTTACTCGCCCAAGCTGGAAAAGGAGCTGGACAGGGACTACTACGCGAAGCCGTACAGGGAAATCCACGCCATGATACCCGAGCGGCATAAAAAGCTGGGGGCGGCCTGCATCGACTGCCACGACAACAAGGACATGTCGCTCAGGATCTCGCGGGAATTCACGCTGGTGAAGGCCCTCAAGGACATGGGCGTCGACCCGCGGAAGCTCACGCGCCAGGAGCTGCGGAGCATTGTCTGCGCCCAGTGTCACGTTACGTACAGCATCCCCAAGGACAAAGACATGCATTCCACGGGACTTTTCTTCCCGTGGCAGGGAAGCGCCTGGGGGAACATATCCGTGGAGAACATTATAAAGAAGCTCAGGAGCGACGCCTCATACGGTGAATGGACACAGGCCGTGACGGGCTTCAAGATGGCCTTCATCCGCCATCCCGAGTTCGAGCTGTTCTCAAACAACAGCGTGCACTGGAAGGCAGGGGCCGCCTGCGCCGACTGTCACATGCCCTACACCAGGGTCGGCTCCTCTAAAGTGTCGGACCACCGCGTCACGAGCCCTCTCAAGAACGAGCTGAAGGCCTGCGTGCAGTGCCACACCGAAAGCCCTGAGTGGCTGAGAGAGCAGGTCATCGCCATCCAGGACAGGACCGTGTCCCTCATGGTGCGGTCAGGCTATGCCACGGCAACCGCGGCAAAGCTTTTTGAAATCGCCCATAAAGCCCGGAAGCAGGGAAAGCACATTGATAAGGCCTTGTACGACAAGGCCAGGGACCATTATGAGGAGGCCTTTTACCGCGTCATATTCGTAGGCGCTGAAAACTCGGTTGGTTTCCATAACCCCACGGAGGCTATGAGGATCCTCGGTGACGCCGCTGCTTTTGCGGCAAAGGCCGAGGGGCTCCTGCGCCAGGCCCTGGCCCGGGCAGGCGTGGATACGCCGATCATGGTGGACCTCGAGCTGAAGAAATACCTCGACGCGAGAGGAAAGAAAAAACTGGCGTTCAAAAAGAAATTTGAATTCAAAGACCCCTATGGCGTGCAGGAAAAGTTTTAGCGGATTATGCTGATTGCGTGATCACGATAAGGGGGCGGCCGGCGCCGTCTCTTCTTTTTGCGCGGCTACAGCCAGTACTCGGGATATTTCCTGTTCTTCGAAAGGTTGTTCACGAGCAGGGCGACAGCCAGCAGTACCGCCGCGCCCAAACCTGCCGGAACGAAGGCGTAAAGAAATCCGAGGCTGTGGATCTTCTGTCCGCCGATGACCGCGATGAGCGCCGTTGCGCCGCCCGGGGGGTGAAGGGTCTTCGTTGCAAGCATCGCCACGATGGCCAGGGACACGGCCAGCGCGGCGGCAATCCATATCGTCTCGCCGAACATCTGATAACAGGCCACGCCCACGAGCCCGGAGAGGATATGGCCGCCGATGAGGTTCCGCGGCTGGGCAAGGGGGCTCTTGATCGCGCCGTACACGAGCACGGCCGACGCGCCGAAGGAGCCGATGAGCAGGGTCAGCTCGCGGGACTCAAAGTATCGCGACGACAGGAAGCCGCACAGCCCGATGCCGATGACCGAGCCGAGCCACGACCAGAGGAGTTCCCCTGCCCCGACCCCCGGCGGGCTCTTGGCCCCGCCCTTCATTTTTGAGAGATATTCACGCATGGTCATGGTTAGCTGGGTTGGGAGTTCGGCGTTCAGCGAGATACTCATCCATCCTCCGTCGTCCCTCCTCCGTCGTCCTTTAAGTCTTTTTCCCCATCGCCCTCACGATATCGGCCCGTGATATGATGCCGATGAGTTTACCCTCTCCATCCACCACCGGCAGCCGCTTGATCCGCCGGGTGTCCAGGACGGCCGCAACTTCTCTGATGTCGCTGTCCGGCCCAATGGTTATGGGGGGCGTACTCATGACGTCTCCGACACTTTTCCCGCTCTTGCGCGAGGGCAGGGGCTCGCCCAGGAGGTGGCGGAGGATGTCTTTGAAGGTATGGTCCCTCTTCATCCCCGCGAGGGCGAGGATGTCCGCCTCGGAGATAACGCCGATCACCCGGTACTGTTCATCCACCACCGGCATGCCGCTGATCCTGAATTCCGAGAGAAGCTTCGCCGCCTCATGGAGGTCCGCGTCCCGCTTCACGGCAATAACGTCCTTCGTCATCACGTCCCGCGCCGGGACCTTTGCGGCCAGCCGTTCCTGTGCGTGACGGAGCGCAAGCTCGTAGATCCTTCTCAGGTCTTCCTCGGTTATGTCCACGTAGGTCTTGAGTTCCTTGAGCGCGGACCTCAGGTCTTCATCGGAGATTTCCTGCGGCTTTTGACGTTCATCCATGGCGGTTTCCTTGAAAAATCGGCTTGACGTGGAAGTGCAATCTTACCGCTCGACTACCATAGCATCAGGCGCCGGCATGCGGGTATGATGTAAATCATAGGGAGAGCAACGGCCGGGGAGAACGGACAGCCGTCGTTACCCGTTCTTCTCCTCGGTCTTGGTGACGATCCAGTAGACAAAACCGATGACCAGGATTGCAGCGATGAGGTAATAGATGGACTCGGGCTTCTCGTGCTTCAGGGTCGCGATCATGGTCTCCCGAATCATCGTGACGAGCGCCACGCCCACGAATACGCTGATGTGGAACTTGCCGCCCTTGAGATGGGCTATCTCCGTGTTCATCAGCTCGATCATGAGCCACAGGAGCAGCATGGAGCCCAGGGCCGAGATGATGCCCCGTTCGATGTCTCCGGAGAGGAGATGCGCCACGTCCTGGGTGAACAGCCAGACGACGCCGAGGGTCAGGCCGATAAGGGCAAAGACCAGCACGAAGTTGGTGGTCTGGGAAAAACGTTCGGAGAAGCTGATGAGAGCGCTCTTCACCTTGTAAACAGGCGCATAGGTCTTGAGCTCTTCCTCGATATAGGAGTTGGTGATCACATCGAGATTGATGTCCAGTATCTTGGAGATCGCAACCATCTTGTCGGCAAATCCCTCCCTGCTCTCCTCGGTCCGCTGCAGGATGTCGACGCAGGCGTTCCTTATGAGATTGATCGACCTGTTCATATAATGGGCGTCCACTTTATACTTGACGTGCACGGAGCCGATCCGGATCAGGTTTTCATAGTACCGGTTGTCGTAGGCCCCGGAGAAGAGGTCGAGGAACCACTTCCTCTGGGCGCCGAAGACATGTTTCTTCCTCGTTTCGTCGGTGAAGAATTTCGCCGGCCCCTTGGTCCCCATGATCCAGAGGCTGAGCGTGCTCATCACCTCGTCGGCGTGCTCCTCCATCACCGCCCGCAGCTCCACGAGCAGTTGCTCATGGGCGTGCGAGAAGCGGTAGTTGTCTTTGATCTCTCTAAAGGACCTCATAGGCCCCTTCCCTGCGCCGGCGCCGCCGGAGCGCAGACCCGTTGTCAACGGTGACGAGGGCGCGGCAGCTCCGCCCTCGTCACCGTTCATGGTTCACGCACTACTGCCCTTCTCCACGCCGTTGCTACGCTCTCCTCCTCGCGGGCCGCAAGGTCAAGAGGTCCGTTACCATGATCAGGACGCCGACAAAGAAGAATATCCCCAGGAAGAACGTCACCCCCAGCCAGAGCCGCATGTAGGACTGGGCGGCCATGTACCCCATGCCGAGCACCCGTTCGATATAGGACTGCACCACGCCGGCGATGCCGAACGAGAGCCCCATCAGCATCATCGCCGTGGACATGGTCCAGAACGCCACCTTGCCGCGCGACGGGTCATAGACCTCGATCCCCTTGATCTTCGGCATGGCGTAGTAGAAGACCATGATGTTCAGGAGCGCGTAGGCCCCGAAGAAAGCCAGATGGCCGTGAGAGACCGTGACCTGCGAACCGTGGGTGTAGTAGTTGATCTGCGGCAGCGTGTGCATGAAGCCCCACACCCCGGCGCCGATCATGTGCATCACCGCGCAGCCGATCGCGATGGTCCAGGTGAGCGGATTTTTTATTTCCGTCCGGCGTTGCTTGACGTGCTGCATGGTGTCGATGAGCATGAGCAGGATCGGGAGCGGCTCCAGGGCCGAGAAGATCCCGCCGAACCAGAGCCAGTACTTCGGGGCGCCGATCCAGTAGTAGTGATGGCCCGTCCCGACGATCCCGGTGAAGAGGAAGAGGCCGATCTCCACGTAAAGCCACTTTTCCACGACCTGCCGGTCCACGCCGGTGAGCTTCATCAAGACGAAGGCGAAAATGGCGGCGGTGACGAGCTCCCAGGCGCCTTCCACCCAGAGATGGATGACCCACCACCAGTAGTACCAGTCGATCACCTCGTTCTTGTAGAAAGGTATCCCGAAGAGGTACAGGAGCGCGAGAAAGACCAGTCCTCCCAGAAGCGTGCCCTGGATCGCGGTCCAGCGCTTCGCCTTGTACATGGTCATCCCCACGTTGAACAGGAAGATGAGGGCGCCGACGACCACGACGATATCGAGAGGCCGGGGTATCTCAAGGAGCGGCCTCCCCTGGGTCCAGCCGAAGACGAACCCGACGAGGGCCGCGACGCCGGTCGCCACCAGCGCGACGAGCTGAATCCATGCGAGTTTCGACGAGTAGATCTCGCTCTTTGTCTCTTCAGGCACGATGTAGTACGTCCCTCCCATGAACCCGAGGAGCATCCAGAGCACGAGGAGGTTCGTATGCATGGCCCGCGCCGTGGCAAACGAGAACTTGTCCACGATCCACTGCGGCACGGTAAAGCTGTAGCTGAACGCGAGCCAGAGCCCCACGACGACCTGGAGCGCGAACAGGAGCAGGGCAATGGTAAAATACCAGTAGGCGATATTTTGAGAGCGGTATTTCATGTCTTCCTCCTATTTGAGATTGGCCAGGAATCTGGCCACTTCCTCCAGTTCCTTGTCCGACAGGTCCTTCTGCGCCGGCATCAGGGCCTTGGGGTTCACTGCCTTGGGGTTCCTGACATAGCGTTCGATCTGTTCGCGTTTCAGCTTCCTGCCGATGGCATCGAGGGCCGACCCAAAGGACCCGCCGGTCCCCTGAAGCGAGTGACAGTTCATGCACCCTCTCGATTGAAAGACCGCGGCGCCGGCGGACAATCCCGTCCCGGCGACCATCCTCTCTTCGCCCCGGGAGAGGCGTTTTTTACTGTCCTGGGGCGGCCAGTCGCCGTTCTCCACGTTCCCCACCCAGGTGAAGAACGCTATGAGGTCGTCGATCTCGGCAACGGAAACCTTCTGGTTCGGCATCTTGCGCCACGATGCGGCAAAGGCCTTTTCCGGGTTCGTCACCCGAAACCGTATGCCGTCCTCGCCGATGCGCTGGACGACCTTGGTGAGATCAGGCGCGTAATAGGCGCCGAACCCCAGGATCGTGTGGCAGTCATTGCAATTGTACTTCTCGAAAGCCCGCTTTCCTTCGACGACGTCGTCGGACAGCTTGTCCACGTGGGACAGCGCCTCGACCTGGCGGTGGGTGTCCCAGGTCAGTCCCAGGAACAGGACGGCCGAGATCACCGTACCCCAGATAAATAGTGCCTTTCCCTGCGATAGTGTCATGATGTCCTCCTTTCAGGATCATGATCAGCGCGCAATGCAAAGATTTCATCCCCCGACGACGCAATGCCGCCCGCGGAATTCGCCTACCTTCATCCCGTAAACTCCGCAGGGGAATAACGTTCTCCAACTATTATTATTGATGGCGGCTTTATACCGCCCTGTCCAGGGAATTATAACCCCCGTTAGAGACCTTGGGATCCCTAACGGAGCAACGGCAGGAAGTGCATTTTCTTACATTGTATCATAAATGTATTGCTGAAACGTTCAAATCTTTACGAACAGGTCCTTTGACGCTCCGCAGACCGGGCATACCCAGGTGTCCGGGATCTTCTCGAAGAGCGTTCCCGGAGCTATGCCCCCGTTGGCGTCGCCCTTCTCGGGTTCGTAGATATAGTTGCATACCGTGCATTGCCAGTTGTCCACGCGGACCTCCTTCTATTACTAAAGTATTATGGATTGTCTCAAGGTAAGAACCCTGCTCAGAATATATCATAGTTTTTGACGAATGTCTCCTATTCCAGCCGCTTGATGAGCGCGAAGATGACCGTTTTCCCCAGGATGAGTTCGGCGGGCCGGAGCGGCGCGGCCATGAGCTGTTCCCGCGCCCGGTCGCGCTGAAGAACGAGACGATGATGCGGCTTATGAAGACATATTTGGCGGCAAGGCGCTTACGAGCTAAATTCTACCCAAAATGGGTGCAAAATATTATCGAAAGTGATAAAAACCCCATAAATAGAGGTCAATATAACGATTTTTGAACTGTCGTTTTTTTTATAAATTTGCACTTTTCAATTTACAATTTCCAATTTTCAATTCCGCTTTATGCGGGTTAGGAAGAGGCATCGTCCGCCTCTTGACGGGCAGGGCCTTGCGGGCGCAGAAAGAGAGAGCGCGGACGCTTTCGGTGGGGAAACGAGAGCTCATTCGAGGCCCGAGCAGTTGATGCACGGGGACGCTCAACGACACGTTCATATTCGCTCCCTGCGGCCCCTCCGCTTTTCAATCCTTGCAGGCTTCATAGATTTCATTAAATAGCGTATGGGACCTTTTGAATACCTGGAGCACCTTCGGATCAAAATGCGACGGCAAGGATCTCCCATCGCCTTCGGTGAGTATCTTGCATGTTGTCCGGTGGTCAAAGGCCGGCTTGTACACGCGCCGGTTCCGCAAGGCGTCGTACTGGTCCGCGATGTTCATGATCCTCCCCTCGATCGGGATCTGCTCGCCCTTGAGTCCCTGGGGATAGCCGCCTCCGTCCCAACGCTCATGGTGCGAGCTCGCGATTTTCCGCGCGATCAGCAGGCGCGGCTGCTCACCGATGATCGTTGCGCCGTGCACCGTGTGTTTTCTCATCTCCACCCATTCCTCGGGCGTGAGCTTTCCCGGCTTTTTCAGGATGTCTGGATGGACATGGATCTTCCCCACGTCGTGCAGGGTCGCCTGGAGCCGCAGGGCCTCGGCGAATTTCCCGTCCATCCCGAGCCCTTCGGCGATCACCGCGCTGTAATCGCCGACCCTCAGGATGTGGTTCCCCGTGTCCTCGTCATTGGCCTCCGCCGCCCTCGCAAGCGCATAGACCGTATATTCAAAGGCGTATTCGGTCTCGCGTATCTGGCCGGAGAGGGATCTCAAGAAGAGGCTCTGCATGACAAAGCTGTTCAGGACCGAGGCGTCATACGCCGTAACATCCCTGCCGTAATTGACGGCCACGATGCAGAGGGCCTCGCTGAGAAAACACATCATATTCGACGTCCTTGCGGACAAGGACCCGAGCTCTTTCACAAACGCTCGGGGCCGGGGCAGCTCGAGGTCGGCCTTGTTATAATAAACGACCGTCGGGCCGACCGTTCCCGTTGCGTCCGGCCTGAGCCGGATGTCATGCGTGATCGGCGCGCGGTTTAACCGGTCGCCCATGAATTCATATTGGTGCCATTGCCAAACGCCCGTTACATCAGGAACGCCGACGACGACGTACTGCGGCTTACCCGCCATTTCGGGCGTTTTCCGGATAAGCTGGCTCACGATGTCGTCGACCTTGGACATAAGGTCGAAGGTGAGAGGATCAAATGACAGCAGGCTCTTCTCGCCGAAGGATATAAGATTGGTGATCTTGTCATAGGCGGAATTGAGACTGTCGTTCAAGGCCTTCATCTTAAGGAGCATTTTGATCCGTGCGAGCACCTCCCCGTGGTCGAACGGCTTTGAGATAAAGTCCTCCGCGCCCGCCTCTATCCCTCTGATCCGGTCCTCTTTCGCCGAAAGCGCCGTGATCATGACGACCGGAATGTTCCGAAGCCGCTCATCTCCCTTGATCCGTCGGCAGACCTCGAAGCCGTCGAGTTTCGGCATCATCACATCGAGCAGCACGAGCTCAACGCTGTTTTCCGCGATCACGGTCAGGGCCGCGGCGCCGTCCTCCGCCTTGACCGCTTCGTACCCGCTCGAGACGAGCATTTTCTCAAGGACCTTCAAATTCATGGGTTCATCGTCAACGCACAATATCCTCGGTCTTGACGGAATCATAGGGCATCTCCTGTCACGCTCTTTCCAGCCGGATTTGAGAAGCGGGCTCTCATCATCGCCTGTCGTTTTCTCTCGGGGTTTCCTCACCCATAATATATCTCCAACGTCGTTTTTACGGACCTCATGAAGGCGTCCTTGTCGATGGGCTTCGACATATAATCGGCAAAACCGTCGGCCATCAGGCGTTCCCGGTCGCCTTTCATTGCGCAGGACGTTATGGCTATCACGGGGATGCTCCTTGTGGCCTCGTCCGCCCGAAGGGCCTTCAGCGCGGCCAGGCCGTCCATCAAGGGCATCTGGATGTCCATGAGGACCAGGTGCGGCAGGACTTCCCTGGCCAGCCCGGTCCCCGCGGCGCCGTCCCCGGCCTCAAAGACCTCGTAGCCCTCTTTCTGAAGCAGGACCCGGAACAGCTTGCGGTTCATCGTGTCGTCGTCAATGACGAGTATTTTCCGTTCCATCTTCATCTCTCGTAAGCGTTATTTTTCCGCATGAGGGGGATTGCGAAGATGAACTTGCTCCCCTTCCCGACCTCGGTCTCCACCCATATCCTGCCGCCGTGGAGTTCGACGTATTTTTTGCACAGGTTCAGGCCGAGCCCGGTGCCCGGGACCTTTTTGGTCAACGTCGTTTCAAGCTGCTGGAAGGGCTGGAACAGCTTCGGGATGTCCTCGGGTTTGATGCCGGGACCGGTGTCGGCGACGCTGATTTCCATGAAATCAACGTCGAGTTCGGCGCTCAGAGTTCGGAGTTCCGAGTCAATGCCTTTCAAACTTTGAACTTTGTACGGAGCCTGCCCTCGAATGACGTTATCGGGGGAACTTTGAACTTTCCGTGCATGAACATGCACGGAACTATTGTCCGGCGCATACTTGAACGCGTTGCTCAGCAGGTTCACGAGGACCTGTTTTATCTTCATCTCATCCGCGATGATGGTCCCCGGAGCTTCTTCGACGGCGTACTCGACCTGGATGCCGTGCTTGAGCGATTTTTCCTTGAACATCACGAGGCACCGCTCGATCAGGTCCTTCACTCCGAATTCGCTGGGCTCCAGCTCCATCTTGCCCGCCTCCACCTTCGACAGGTCGAGGATGTCGTTGATCAGCGTGAGCAGGTGCTTCCCGCTGCTCCCGATGTCGCGCAGGAAATCCGCCTGTTCGTCCGTCACCGGGCCGGACATGCCGTTCACCAGAATGTCCGAGAACCCGATGATCGCGTTCAGCGGCGTCCGGAGCTCATGGGACATGTTGGCGAGAAAGTCCGATTTAGCCCGGTTGGCGTATTCCGCCGCCTGTTTGGCATCCTCGAGCTCGGTTGTCCGCTCCCTGATCTTTTCCTCAAGCTCCTCGCTGTATTTTCTTATCGTCTCCTCCGCAAGCTTGCGCTGGACAACGGAACCGAGTTGCGCCGAAATCGACGACACAAGGTCTACCAGATGGCTGTCTTCCTCGCCGGTCCTGGACATGTAAAAGGCAAGGACGGCGAGGACCTGATCGCCTATGATAATGGGGACCCCGAGGCCCGAGCGAAGGCCGATCTCCAATGCGCCCTTGGCGCGGGGAAAAATCACGCCGTTTACCGAAACGTCCTTCACCCACTCGGGCTTTTTTGACGCCCAGACGCGGCCCGGCAGCCCCGCGGCCGGCGCGAATGTGACCCCCCTGCTGATTTCAACGAACTGCTCGGCGTCCCTGAGGGCGCTGTGCCATATATCGCCGAATTCGAGGGCCGTGCCGTCACGACAGGGGAGCCATACCTCGGCAAAAATCCAGCCGGTGACGTCGCATACCTTCCTGATGGCGACTTTTAACGCGGATTTTAAATCATCCGCCTCGTTTATTGCCAGGGAGAGTGTCTGCAGAAGAGCGAGTTCTTCTTCCGCGCGTCTCCGCTCGGTGATGTCTTGAATGGTCCCCGACATCCGCACCGGCTTCCCCGCTTCATCAAAAGCGGCCTCTGTTTCTACATGGACGATACGCACCGTGCCGTCCGGCGAAATGATCCGGTGGTCGACACTGAATGGCTTGGCCCCGGAGAATGCTTCTTCCATGGACTTTTCAATAAATTTTCTATCATCCGGATGAACAATATTGAGGTATGCTTCATACGTCCTGCCGAACTCTTCGAATTTGAACCCGAATATGCGATCGACCTCATCGGAGCAGTATGCCTTGTTTTTTACGATGTCCCAGTCCCAGTTCCCCAAATGCGCGATTCGCTGAGCATTGATAAGACGGGCCTCGCTTTTTTTCAACTCCTCTTCCGCCCGCTTATGCTCGGTGATGTCCCGCGCAATGCCTACCAGGGCGATCACCTGTCCGTCCGGGTCCTTGACCGGTGAAGTCGTTAAGAGCGCGAAGTATCCGGAGCCGTCTTTTCTTCTGTTAAGAATCTCTCCGAACCACCCTCCGTCCAGGGTCTTCTTGAAAATTTCCTCACCAAGCCCGGGAGGATTATCGGGGGACTGGATAAGGGAGACGGGCTGCCCGAGCAGCTCGTCCCGGGAATAGCCGAGCTGCCTCAGGGCCTCCGGATTGGCATGGGTTATTCTGCTTTCAACATCGGTAATGATTATCACATCATTACTGCTGTCGAGGGACTGCGCCAGCATCGCGACCTGCCGGTGGTTAACGGCGTTCTGCATGGCCACGGCGATGATGTCCGCGATGGATGCGTAAAGATGCAGCTCTTCATCGGACGGCTTCGTCTCCCGCGGCAGATAGAGGCACAGGACGCCGAGCGCCTTGTTGCGGGACTTCAGCGGAAGGATGACATGGCCGTGCTCCTTTGCATCGCGGTATATCTTGGTGTGTCTTTTGTCTTTTGTATTATTATCGGACAGGACCGTCTGTTCCTTCATTGCCGCGAGCCCGCACAGGCACTCGCCATACCGGACCACGCCGCAGCCCGCGACCTGGTCGTCCCCGAAGTTGCGCGACACGATAAGCTTCAGCTCCTTTGCGCCGTTGTCGCTCAAAAAGATCGCGCCCTTTTTCTCCAGGGCCAGCGGCTCAAGGCTCAAGATAGCGTCCATGATCCTGCCTGCCATGACCTCCAGCGCGAGGGACCCGCTTGCCGCATGGGAGACCGTGTTCAACACGCCGAGTTCCCGGAGCTTTCTTGCCTTCTCGGTGAAGAGGTCCTTCAGCCGCCCGGCCATTTCATTGAACCTGTTGGTGAGCGTTCCTATCTCGTCGCCGCTCTGTACGGCTATTCGCACGTCAAAATGTTCCTGCTCCACTTCTTCCGTCGCATCCGTAAGCCTCCGCAGCGGCCGGACCACGCTTTTGCGCAAATACACGCCGATAAAGACCGCGGCCAGCACAAAGCTGCCGAGTATGATTATTCTTACGCGTTCGAACCGCCTTATCCTCTCTTCATAATGAAGTTCAAGGGACTTCACGAACCGGTCTATTCCCCGCACATATCCCTGGATCCGGGCGTTGTAGTCCAGTAACAGCGCCCGTGCCTTTTGCTCAGGCGCCTCGTGGGGAAGTTCCGCCATTTTCACGAGCAGGGGTTTGAGCTTGGCGTTCCACTCGGCCGCCAACTCATCGAAAAGCCGTAATGAAGCCTGATAATGCTTGATCGGCTTGATATAAAGCTCCGGGCTGCCGTTTCTCAGGTCTTCAATGAGCAGGTCGAACTCCCGGATCTCCCGGCGGAGCTCCGCCTTTATGGCCGCACTTGTCGACTCGACCTCATATTCCATTTCCGCTATCCTTTGGGTATGCCAGGCCATCTCAAAGGAACGGAACCTCAATTGGCCCGCGGAGTTGATCTTTGCCGCTTCACCTTTCATGCTCCGCGTGAAATTGAAGCTGGCACAGGTGAAAGCGCCGAAGACCGAGACGATGATGAAGCTCAAGAAGACATATTTGGCGGTAAGGGATTTGAACTTAAGAAGAGGCATTGTCCACCTCTTGACGGGCAGGGCCTTGCGGGCCAAGAAAGAGAGCGGACGCTTCCGGCGGCTGTTTCCGCAACGGTGTCGGCAAAAGTGAAAACCGCATGTTCATGCTCAGCCTCCGGAAGACGGAAAACCGACCTGCGCTGATTTTGTTTATGATCTGCACTGAAGAAACAACGTCGGTTTTTCAGCGTCAAGCCGTGGCAAGGAACTTAGCCCTGCCGGCAAGTAATCATGATTTTTCCCTGTCTCCGTGGTCATGCGGCAACCTTTCAATTTTTAAAGGATAAACTCAATTTTAATGCACATGCGCCGCTCGCGGATATGATATATATCATATACTCCGCCTCCTGTCCGGGACTACAATTCACCATGCGCGCCATGATCGTCGAATTCCTGAACGTAGGGCTTCCCCGCAAAGAGCATTTCCCGGACAAGGAGGTCGTCACCGGCATCTGCAAGGCGCCTGTGACAGGCCCGCTCCGGCTCGGGAAAACAGGCTTTGCGGGTGTGGACGGTGTGGGCGATAAAAAGCATCACGGCGGTCCGGACAAGGCCGTCTGCGTGTACAGCTTGGACCATTACCCCTACTGGGAAAACGTCCTGGGGTCCAGGCTCGCCCCCGCGGCCTTCGGTGAAAACCTCACCGTCTCGAACCTGCACGAGGACGCCGTGTGCATTGGCGATCTCTTCCGGCTGGGCGCCGCCCTGGTGCGGATAAGCCAGCCGCGCCAGCCGTGCGGCACGCTCGCCGCGCGCTACGGGCGGAGCGAGCTGGTCAAACTGGTCGTCGCCTCCGGCCGCACGGGTTTCTATTTCAGCGTCATGGAAGAAGGAGTCGTCACGCGGGGAGACGAACTGGTCCTTGAACAACGGGACCCCCGGGGTGTCAGTATATCGTTCGCCAATCATATATTCCACCATGATAAAAATAATTGTGAGGGCATTGATCGCGTCCTTGCCGTACCCGCCCTTTCCGAGTCCTGGAGACGGTCGTTTCTCGAACTGAGAGAAAAGTGCACTGCCGGACCGTAAACAATCCGCCGGCATCTTCCGGTAAGCGTTGTTCGGATGCGTATTCTCAGCGCTGTCAGGCGTTCTCATTTATCCGGACCGCTCTGCTCCCGGTCAACGACAGGTCGCATTCTATGTATTACCAAAGTACCTATCCATTGCGCGCCGTGCAGGACGCCGCCTTTGGCGCCCTCCTGCAGCCTTACGCATATTCACAATATAATAGCATAATAGCATAATTTTAACTTTTGCGAGGCCCCTGCAACGCTGTTCCCCTTGGCAGTGATACAAAAACATCCACTCGACGACATCGCATGCTGCGCAGCTCAGCCATTCGCTGCCGTATGCATCTGCTTATACTATAGCATCTTGCTGATTTTTTTGGCGACCATCCTGGAACTCTACCCCAGCCGCTTTCGGAACCGGAATGAGCTGAGCGTTATGACGGCGAGGCCGAGGACGAACAAGGACGCCATCTGCGGCCAAAGGATGGCCATCCCGTTCCCCTTCAGAAAGATCCCCCTGATGATGACGAGAAAGTACCGGAGCGGATTGGCATAGGTCACGTACTGGAAAACGACAGGCATGTTCTCGATGGGGAACATGAACCCCGACAGAAGCACCGCCGGCATGTAAAACAGAAAGGTGGCCATGAGCGCCTGCTGCTGGGTCCTGGCGATGGTGGATATGAAGAGCCCGATCCCCAGAACGGATAAAAGATAAATTCCCGTGGAAAGAGGAAGCAGGAATAATGATCCCTTCATTGGGATGTTAAAAAACAGGACGGCGAAGGCCGTGACGAGGATCATGTCAAAGAACGCAATGAGGGCGAAGGGTATGGTCTTGCCGAGGACGAGCTCCGAGGGCTTGAGCGGCGTGACCATGAGCTGCTCCATGGTCCCGATCTCGCGCTCGCGCACGACGGCCATGGAAGTAAGGAGCAGCGAGGTGAGCATGATAACCATGGCGATGACGCCCGGCACGTTGTAGTTCTTGCTCTCGAGCTCGGGGTTGTACCACGCCCGGGTCCGGACGCCGATCCTCACGGGAGACCGGAGGCCCGACAGTTCCTGCGCGTACTCTTGAATGATCCTGTTCGCGTAATCCAGGGCCACCGTCGCGGTGTTGGAATCCGTTCCGTCGGCGAGAACCTGGATCGATGTGGGCATCCGGCGGTTCACGTCTGCTGAAAATCCGGAGTTAATCTGGAGGGCCATGGTGACCTTTGCCCGGTCGAGCAGCTCCCGTAGTTCTGCCGGCGTTTGAGGGGTGAACTGAATACTGAAATAGCCCGAAGCGGAGAATTTACGCACCAGCTCGCGACTTTCGAACGATTTGTCCAGATCATAAACCGCTGTCGGGATATTGTTCACGTCGGTGGTCACCGCGTACCCGAACACCATGGTCTGCAGAAGCGGAAGGACGAAGACGATCGCCTTCATCCGCTTGTCCCGGAATATCTGGATGAACTCTTTTATGATCATCTGCTTTATGCGTTCAAAACTTTTGTGCATGGGTCCTGACTCCTGCCTTCTGCCTTCCCCTACTCCACCTTCTTCTTGAACTTTTTGTTTGCCGCCGCAAAAACGACCAGCCCGAATATCAGCAGGAACACCGCTTCCGTTGCAAGTATCCTGAGCGGGTTGCCCTTGAGGAAAATTCCCTTGAGCACCGATACGAAGTAACGCGCAGGGATGATCCGAGTGATCGCCTGAAGGACGGGAGGCATGTTCGATATGGCGAACATGAACCCCGAGAGCAGGAACGCGGGCAGGAAGGTCGCAACCATGGAGACCTGGCTCGCCACGAGTTGGGACCGGGCGGCTATCGAGATGAGGATGCCGAGCCCGAGCCCGCCGAAGAGGAAGACGCCCGAGATCACGCAGAGCAGAAAGACGCTCCCCCGAATCGGCACGTTGAAGAGAAAAACCGCCATCACCACGGAGACGGCCATATCGATGTAGCCGATGAGAAAATAAGGTATGAGCTTTCCGAGGACCAGTTCCGGCGGTTTCACCGGCGTGGAGATGAGCTGCTCCATAGTGCCCCGTTCCCATTCCCGGGCAAAGGTAAGAGACGTGAGGAGCGCGGCGATCACCATCATGATCACCGCGATCAGGCCGGGGATGATGAAGTTCCTCGATTTCAGCTCCGGGTTGTACCAGACACGGACGCGCGGGTCGATAAGGGGCGTTGTCCTTCCTCCGGCAAGGCGCTGGGCGTACATTTCCGTGAGCGCCGAAAGATAGCCGAGGGCAATGGTTGCCGTATTGGAATCGCTCCCGTCCACGATGACCTGGAGCTGAGCTTCTTTTCCGGTACGGATGTTTTTCGAGAAGTCCGCGGGGATCGAGACGGCAACGCGCGCCTTCCCGGAATCGAGATAATAATCGATTTCCCTGTGGCCTTCGGCAGAGCGAACTATGGTGAAATAACCTGACTCCGTAAGTTCCGAAATCAATTCCCTGCTCAGACTGCTCCTGTCGAGATCGTAAACAACGGTCGTCAGATTGTTCACGTCGAGGGTAATGGCGTATCCGAAGATCACCAGGAGCAGAACAGGCATGAGAAACGCCATGGCAAGGCTCAATGGGTCCCGCCGGATCTGGATCAGCTCTTTTTGCGCTATGGCTTTGATGCGGAGAAATTTCATATAACCTTTTCACCGCGGAGATCGCGGAGGAAACCTTTTTTGCGGCTCGACCATCGCACCTCGTCACTTCTGCATTTTTTCCTGCCTCCTGCCTCCTGCCTCCTGCCTCCTGCCTCCTGCCTACTGCCTACTGCCTCTATGATACTTCTATCAATGTCACGAACACGTCCTCCAGCGACGGCACGATCTTCTCGATCCTGCGGACCGTGGTGTTCGCCTCTTCAAGAATTTTCCAGATGCGAGGGACCGCGACCTTGGCGTTCTCCACCGTGGCATGGAGCAGACTGCCGAAGACCGCCGTTTCGATCCCCTGCCGGTCCAGGGCCTCCATGGCGCCGACGAGGGGCTCCGCCTCTATCTCGAGGACGTCGCGGGTCATGTAGTTCTTCCGCAGCTCATTCGGCGTTCCCTCGGCGATGATCTTGCCACGGTAAATGAGCGCGAGCCGGTCGCAGTAATCGGCCTCGTCCATATAGTGGGTCGTAACGAACACCGTGGTCCCGGACTTGGCCATTTCATAGATCAGCGACCAGAAGTTCCGGCGGGAGATAGGGTCCACGCCGGAGGTGGGCTCGTCGAGGAACAGGATGGGCGGCTCGTGCAGGATGGCGCACCCCAGGGCAAGCCGCTGCTTGTACCCTCCCGGCAGGGTCCGGGTGAGCGTGTCCCTCTTGTCCTTGAGTCCGGCCATTCCCAGGGCCCACTCTTTGCGCGCTTCCTTTTTAGAGGCGGCAACGTTATAGATGCCGCTGAAGAAATTGATGTTCTCCCCCACCGTCAGGTCGTCATAAAGGGAGAATTTCTGGGACATATAGCCGATGTTCTGCTTGATCTCTTCGGACTGCGTGATGATATCAAAGCCGCCGACCGTCCCTTCCCCGCCGGTCGGCATAAGCAGGCCGCAGAGCATGCGGATGGTCGTGGACTTGCCTGCGCCGTTCGGTCCGAGGAAGCCGAAGATCTCGCCTTTTTTGACCTCGAGGTTGATGTGGTCAACCGCGACAAAGTCACCGAAGGTGCGGGTAAGATTTTTCACTGTGACCGCGATGTTGTTCTGATTCAACTGCAAACCTCTTTCAAATCCCCCCTCGCCCCCCTTTGCTAAAGGGGGGTATGTTCCCCTCTTTGGAAAAGAGGGGTTAGGGGAGATTTATTATTTTTCCACCATCGCTATGAACACGTCCTCCAGGGACGGGAGAATTTCCCGAAAATCCTTTATTGCGATACCGCTTTGCTGCAGTTCAGCGATGATCTCTGCGGTCCTCTCTTTCTTCTCAAGGGCGATATGCAGCCTGTCTCCGTACAGGCTTACGCTCCGGACGCCGCTTACCTTCCTGACACGTTCCGCCGCCGAGCGGGCGCTTACCGACCACACCTCGATCATGGGCAGGCCGAGGGAGCTTCTGACGTTTTTCGGCTCGTCCTCACTCAGGATCTTCCCCTTGTGCATCAACCCGATCCTCGTGCACCGTTCGGCCTCGTCGAGATAGGCGGTTGAGACGAGGATGGTCACGCCTTCCTTCAGGAGATCGTACAATATCTTCCAGAAATCCCTGCGCGATACGGGGTCCACGCCGTTCGTGGGCTCGTCGAGAAAGAGGACCTCCGGCGTGTGGATGAGGGAGCAGGCGAGGCCGAGCTTCTGCTTCATGCCGCCCGAAAGCTTTCCCGCGAGCCTGTCCTTGAAAGGCGTCAGGTTGCTGAATCCGAGCAGACGTTCGGTCCTCTGCGGCCGTTCTTTCTTCGGCACTTCGTAGAGGTCGGCGTAAAAGAGGATGTTCTCCATCACCGTGAGGTCTTCATACAAGCCGAACCGCTGGGACATATACCCGATCTTTTCCTTGATCCGCTCTCCTTCGGTCAGGATGGACCGGCCTGCGACCCATGCCTCTCCTGATGTCGGGTCCATGATCGCCGTGAGCAGCCGCATGGTCGTGGTCTTGCCAGCGCCGTCCGGCCCCACGAGGCCGAATAATTCACCCTTGTTGATCTCGATAGTGAGCTTGTCGACGGCGATGGTCGCGCCGAAGGACTTGGTAAGGTTCAATGTTTTGATCGCAGGGATATTCATTTCATCAACTTTTATGGACCAAGGCAACCGCGTTGCCGTATTCGACGCCGACATGGTCGGCTCGCTCCAAATTATTTCAACAGTATTTTCACATCCGCCGGCATGCCCGGCTTGAGCTCGTTGCTCACGTTCTTTACACTGACCTTCACGGCGAAGACCAGCTTCACCCGTTCCTCCTGGGTCTGGACGTTCTTCGGCGTGAACTCCGCTTCCGACGATATATACGTGACCGTTCCCTCATAAATTTTCCCGGGGTAGGAATCGGTCCTGATCTCCGCTTTCTGGCCGAGCTTCACGACTCCGAGCTTGTCTTCCTTCACGTACACCTTTACCCAGGGATTTTCGAGATCGCCGATCGTGAAGACAGGCGTTCCGGCCGCGATTGTTTCGCCGGCCTCTATGTTCTTTCTGAGCACGACGCCCGATATCGGCGCGTAGACCGCCGTATCCCGCAGCCGGTCCTCCGAAGCCGCGAGCGCGGCCCTGGCCTGCAGGAGCTGGGCCGCCGCCACGTCGTAGGCGGTCTTCGCGGCGTCCATTTGCTGCGACGATATCGCGCCGTTCTTGTAAAGCTCTTCTGCGCGTTCGTGGTCTTTCTTCGTCTTTTCGAGCGTTGCCCCGGCGTTCTGTACGAGCGCCCGGTTCTGGGCCGCGAGGCTTTCGTACTCGGCGCTGTCCAAAAGCGCGGCCCGTTCCCCTTTTTTGACCGGTCGCCCTTCGTCGGTCAGGAGCCTGACTACCCGGCCGGGGATCTTGAACCCCACGTTCACCTCCGTCACCTCCACGTTCCCGGAAAGGACGAGGGCGTCGGCAGTGCCGCTGTTTCGCGATCGTACGACCAGGACCGTAATGATGACAATTACAAGCGCCGCGACGGGTATCAGGATCTTTTTCTTCGGTATCATTTCATCTCTCCTCGTTGCATCGGTAAAATTTCAAAATGCAAATTGCAAAATGAGGCATGGCCTTAGGCCATGATTTTTCCATCCCGGCATTTTGCGTTCGCCAAAGGACTTCACCCCTAGCGTTCATTCCTGCAACTCCTCACCCGCCGCCTTGCGCAGCAGCGCACGGGCAATGGCCTTGTCGTACAGCGCCTGATAGTAGTCCGTCTCGGCCCGCAAGAGCGCCGTCTGTGCGTCGATCACGTCCGTGCTCGTACCCGCCCCGGCCTTATACCGGATTTGCTCGATCCGGGCGCTCTCTTTTGCGGACGCGATGGCTTTTTCCGCCACCTCGATCCGCTTCGCAGCGTTCTCAATGCTCAAATAGGCGTCGCGCACCTCCCGGCTGATGTCCAGCCGCAGCGCACGCTCCTCTTCCCGGGCCTTGAGCGCCTCCGCGCGCGCCCTGCCCACATCCGCCGACAGTGCGCCGCCTTCGAACAGAGGCAGGGAAAGCCGCAGGCCGAAGAACCAGTTCTCCTGCCACTCGTACTCAGGCCCGGATTTTTCCGAATAGTCTCCCGTGAGGTTGAGCGAAGGATACCGCCGACCAGCGGCGACCTTCACACGCACGTCCGCGATCGTCACCTTCTTGAGCGCCGCCTGGTAATCCGGCCTCTTCCGGAGGGCCGACTGCATGCTCTCGTCGACGGAAGCATAGGACTTGACCGCGCCCGGGTCCGGGGCGAGTTTTATCTTTTTGTGCATGTCCTCGATGCCCATGAGGACCCGCAAAAGCTCATAGGCGCTCTCCAGATTGTTCCTGCTGATGAGCGCGGCCTGGCGAGCATGGGCCAGTTCCGTCTCGGTCTTGAGCAGATCCACCTTCGCAACCGTCCCGGCCCGCAGGAGGAGTTCCACGTCCCGCTTGTGCGCTTCAAGCTGTTTGACCGTTTCATCGTTGGCGCCGGAGAACTTTTCAATCTGCAGGATCTTATAGTAGGCGCTCGTGAGGTTATAGACGAGTTCCTGTCTGGTCATGGAATACAGGTCCTCGGCGATGGATTTTCTGATTTCCGCAATCTCGACGCTCCTGCTCAGCCTGCCGCCGCGGTACAGCGGGAGGCTGAAGGTCACGCCTGCATCGTACACCGTCGTGTAAAACGCCGAGGGGTAATGGATGTCCGGCGGCGTGCCGTAGAGGGGCTCGGCGGCCGTGGGATAATGATATTTTGTCACGCCTCCGTAAAGGTCCAGCCGGGGCATGCGGTCTGCCTGGGCGGCTCGTATGCCCGAGCGTTCGATCTCGATGTCGGTCCGTGAGGAACGGACCCGTGCGTTATGCTCGAGACCGTAGCGGATCGTCTGGTCAAGGGTATGGGCGTCTACGCCGGTCTCGGCTGCCGCGACGGACGCGGCGAATATCCCCACGAGAAGAAAAGTCGCTTTTTTCATATCACTTCCCTCCCCCCGAGTCGGTTACGATGCATCGTTCGAAATTTTTCAAGAGCTTCATTCCCTCGGCGGTGAGCGAGAAGGAGAACCCGCTGAGCGACCACCGGAACATGAGGCCCTGCATCATACTGAGGAACATCAGCACCGTTACCCGGGGGTCGACGTCCTTCGCGACCTCGCCCCGCTCCTGGCCCCGCCTGAACACGGCCTCCAGGCGGTCGATGAACCGGTACATCGTGCCGAACATCCGCTCGCGCAGGGCCTTTTTGCCGTGCAGCTCCTCGGAGAACATGATCCGCGGGATGCCGCTGTTTCCGCCCATGAGTTCAAGCTGGAGCCGGAAGAAGATCCGGAACTGCTCCCGCACCGTGCCCCCGGCGCCGAAGGCCTTCTGAAAGTTTTCTCCGATCCGCGCGCCCACGCTCTCCAGGGTCGCCGCCAGAACGTCGTCTTTCCCCCGGAAGTGGCGGTAGAGGTTCGCTTCCGACATGCCCACTTCCCCGGCAATGGCCGCCGTCGTCAGCCCCCCCATGCCCTTTTTCCCGATCACCCGGAGCGCGGCCTGCACAACCTGCTCCCGCCGCGCCTCACCGCTCATCTTCGTCCCTGTCTTCACAGCCATGACCGCTCCTATGTAAGTGAGTATTTACTCACATTACACCGCGCAGGGGATGAATGTCAAGTGCCTTTTTTCTGACCGACCCGGCCTTATTCACCTTTCTACGACTTACTACGCAGAAGATTGAACAGTTTACCACCCTTAGCAAAGAGGGGTGAGGGAAGACTTAGTGGTATGAGCGCCCCTTCGCGAAAAATCATCGGCCGACACGAGGCCGCCGCCTCATGCTTACCCCTTCACGCACGCGATGGGCCTGACCTTGACGACCTTGCGCGCGAGGTTCGCGGCGTGCGCGGCATCTACAACCTCCGTCACGTCCTTGTAGGACTCCGGCGCCTCCTCGGCGATGCCGGAATAGGAATGGCCCCGGACGATGATGCCCCGCGCTGCAAGCAGGTCAATGATCTCCCTGCCCTTCCACGTCTTCTTGGCCTGGGTCCGCGACATGGCCCTGCCTGCGCCGTGGCAGGCCGAGCCGAAGGCCTGCTTCATCCCCTCTTCCGTGCCTGCGAGAATGTACGACGCGGTGCCCATGGTCCCGCCGATGAGCACGGGCTGGCCGACATTCCTGTATTCCACGGGCAGATCGATCTGCCCCGGCCCGAAGGCCCGCGTGGCCCCTTTGCGGTGCACGTAGAGCCGCTTCTTCCTGCCGTTGATGATATGCGTCTCCACCTTGCAGGTGTTGTGGCTGATGTCGTAGAGCATCTTGATGCTGCCTTCGGGATAGACCCCGGTAAAGATCTCCCGGACCAGATGGGTGATGATCTGGCGGTTCGCCAGGGCGCAGTTGATCCCTGCGCTCATGGCCCCGAAGTATTTCCTCCCCTCAGGGGAATTGATGGGAGCTGACGCGAGCTCCCTGTCCTTGATGGGAAGCTTGAACCGCTGCGCGGCATCGGCCAGGCTCCTGAGATAATCCGTGCCGATCTGGTGTCCCAGCCCCCGGGAACCGCAGTGTACGGTGATGACCACGTCGTTCTTCCTCAGACCCATGGCCTGGGCCGCCTTCTCGTCATACACCTCGTCCACGACCTGCACCTCGAGGTAATGGTTGCCCGAGCCGAGGGTCCCCATCTCGCGGTACTGGCGCTTCTTCGCCGTGTCCGAGACATGCTCAGGCTCCGCGCCGTCCACCCTGCCGTGTTCCTCGATATATTCCAGGTCGTCCTTGACGCCGTACCCTTTCTTGACGGCCCACTCCGCGCCTCCCGTCAGCATTTCGTCGATCTGCGCCGATGAAAGCTTGATGAGCCCCTCGGAGCCCACGCCCGCGGGCACGCGGTTGTAGAATTGATCGACCAGTGTCCGGATCCTCGGCATGACCTCCTCTCTCGTCATGCCCGTTTTCATGGTGCGCACCCCGCAGGAGATGTCGAACCCCACCCCTCCCATGGATATGATGCCGCCCTCTTCGGGATCAAAGGCGGCCACGCCGCCGATGGGGAAGCCGTAGCCCCAGTGGGCGTCGGGCATGGCCATGGAGGCAAGCTGGATGCCGGGCAGCATGGCAACGTTCGTGACCTGCTCGCGCACCTTCTCGTCCATCTCCCGGATCAATTTCTCGCTCGCAAATATCCTCCCGGGTACGCCCATGTCCCCGGTCCGCGGGATCTCCCAGAGATAGTCGTTGATCTTATTGAATGTCTTTGGATCCATGATTTCCCCCAAAGGAGGTCAACCACGCAGGGCTGCCGCTCCTTCTTTCATTCCGCATTCGGCATTCCGAACTCCGCACTTCTTAAACATCCACCACGCACTCCGCCACGTATCCGCCGTCCTGCGCCCTCACGCTCAGCATATGATAGGTGGCGCCCTTCACCTCTACAGCGGCTTCGTGCCTGTCCCGGTCCAGGGGTTCGCCCCATGCGCTGCCCATGAGCGAGCCTCCGTCTATGCTTACCTCGAACCGGGAGAAGACCATCCGCTCCACGTCGGAAAGCGACAGCAGGGCGTTCAGCCACTCGACGAGAAGAAGCTCGTTGTCGGGGGCGGAGACAATGATCGTTCGCTTTTCCTTCGGCTCGACCAGCGCAACATTCACCATCACCGAATACAGGGCGGCCGCCGCATGTTCGAAGGACTCTTCGACCGTGCGGCCGAAACCCCGTATCCCGATGTCCGCCTCGTGCTCGAAAGTTTCATAGTGTAATAATGACATACGTTATAAAAGGTTACGATCTTTCATTCACTCCGCACGTAACTACTCAGGTCTGCCGCTGAGCACAGGCGCAAAAAAGCGCGCCGTGACCGTCATGGCAGCGCCACTTCAGCCAAAACAGCGCGTGCGCAGCGAAAGCGCTGCGGGTACGGGTACCGACAGCGTGAAGGGCAAGAGCACGCTGGCGCGCCTTGCGCCGAAGCGAAGTGGCTGACCTGAGTAGTTACCTCCGCACTTCCTACCACACCCCATCAATCACTGCTCCGCAGTATGAGCAGGCGCCCTCTTTCACCCGGTTCTCTTTAACAGCGAACCCGATGCGCTTGACCAGGCTTTTTTTGCAGCTCCAGCACAGCGTCTCTTCGCCTTCTCCCGGGATATTTCCTTCGTACACGTACCGCAGCCCCGCGTCGAGGCCGATCTGCCGGGCCCGCCGGAGCGTTTCGATCGGCGTCCGCGGCTTGTCCATGAGCTTGTAGGTCGGATGGAACCTCGACACGTGCCACGGCACGTCCTCTCCCACGGACCTTATAAAGGCGGCGATCTTTCCGAGCTCTTCGTCCGAGTCATTATGCCCCGGGATGACGAGCGTCGTGAGCTCTATCCAGATGCCGAGTTCTTTATAGAGCCTGATGGCGTCCAGCACCGGCTGGAGCTTCGCGCCGCAGACCTTCCGGTAGAAATCGTCGGTAAATCCCTTGAGGTCGATGTTGGCCGCGTGAAGAAAGGGCCTTATTTCCCTGAGCGCCTCGGCCGTGATATACCCGTTCGTCACAAAGACGTTCTTGAGGCCGGCGTCAACGGCGAGCCGCGCCGTTTCATAGGCCAGTTCAAAATAGATCGTCGGTTCGGTGTAGGTGTAAGAGATGCTCGAGCATTGCGTGGCCTGCGCCGAGGCCACGATCTGCCCGGGCGTGACAGAGTCTCCCAGGATACTGCCGCCGCGGTCACGGGGGAGCTGCGATATGTCCGCGTTCTGGCAGTGCAGGCAGCGGAAATTGCAGCCCGGCGTCGCGATGGAATAGGAGAGGCTGCCCGGCAGGAAGTGGAAAAGCGGTTTTTTTTCAATGGGGTCTACGTTCCGCGCGATAACCCTGTCGTACACCAGACTGAAGAGCACGCCGCCCCTGTTCTCGCGCACGGCGCAGATGCCGCGTCGGCCGTCGGCGACCAGGCACCGGTGCGCGCAGAGGCTGCACTGCACCTTTCCGCCTTCTTTGAGCTCCTGGAACATCGCCTGTTTCATGATTCTCCCTGGGAACGAACTGAGGGACGAAGGACTTTCTTTAAAGCTTTGCGCACTTTGCGAGAGACGCTTTTGATTCCCGCCTGTCCCGGCAACGTCGGGGTTTATCCAGGTTAGGATTTTACGCTGCGCCGGCCCGCTTGAACTTCTCGTCCCGGCGTTTATGATCGACCGCCTCGGCTTGTATTTTGGACTTGCACGCGGTGCAGATGATGTCCGCTGAAGACGCGCCGCATACCGCGCACCGCCGCACCGATTCCATAGGCCTCAGGCCCTCGGCCTTGAAGATCATTTCCAGGAACGTGCTTTCGCTCACGTGTCCGTCGAGGTGCAGGTTCCCCCCGAAGACCGTTTTGGGCGGCGTCGCGATCTGATAGCGGTCGCGCAATTCCGGAAAATCATCGGCCGTGATGATTTCCGTATGAATGAGGCCGCTCTCCATGGCCAGGCCCGTGGCGGTCTCGGCCACGGGTTTGCAGAGCGGACAATCGAGGTCGACAAAGACCTGGATATGCACGTCCCGCTCCAGCAGCTTCAGGGCATTGCCGATGCTGTCGGGAAACCAGGCCTTCCCCCCGGAAACCGCGAGGATGGCCTCAAGGAGCAGGCTGAGCATGATCCCGTCAATTTCGCCGCAGAGCGTGACGCTCCGTCCCTCAGCGCCCTGGACCACGACCGACGGGGTCAGCGTAATGCCGTATTGCTCGGTCTTGTCCCGGTCCATGGTGAAGTCGTACGCTTCGAGGGCGATTTTCGTTGACCGGCTTTTGATCGAGCGGGCCAGGTCAAGTACATCGGGGCACTGCGCACACCCGCTTTCGCTCGTGAATACCGCCAGCCTCACCGGATTCTTCATCTGCCCTAAAGTATCCTTGATGTATCGCAGTGCATCGTCGCTCGGCATGGCGTCTCCTTTCGATTATGCGGGGAGGTCTCACTTTTATTATATCAAATTCGACGGGCAAATAATAACCGGGTTTAACCGCATTGCAAGAGGACGCCGGCGCGCCGTGCGCCGAAGCGAAGTGGCTGACCTGAGTAGGTACGAATTTCCAATGATGCGGAGTACCGCAACTAAGGCCGACGAAAAAAGGGAAGAAAAAGGGAAGAAAAAGCTTGAACGGCACAGGGGTACTTGCTATAATCGGGACGTAAAGGGACGATCATGCAGGAAAAAGGAGATCGGTATGAAAAGGATGGCGCCTGTTTGTCTTTTCTTGCTTTGCCTGTCATTGCCGCCCGTCGCCGGCGCCGAAAAGGTAGGAGGCGGCGATATCACCTTCTCGCCCCAAAATGCCCATGAAGTGATCTTCAGCCACGATAAGCATGTCAATGAAAAAAGCCTCAAATGCACCAATTGCCACTATCAGATATTTCAAATGTCCAAGGGTTCATTCAAAATGGATATGAACAAGCTTACCAAGGGTGCTTTCTGCGGAAAATGCCATAACGGCCAGAAGGCCTTCGACGTAAAAGACACGAAAAACTGCGTCCGGTGTCATAGATGAACCGGCGCGCGCAGAGGCGTGCCTTCCTTGACGTTTCCTTCGCCGGCCTGATCCTGTCCGCTTCAGTCTATGCGGCTGCCGGCGGCGGCGATATTAGATTCAGCGTAAAAGATGCAGACCCTGTTGTCTTCAGCCATGATCTCCATACGAAGAGCAAAGGCGTTAAATGCATGGCGTGCCACTTCCGTGAGCTTGGGCAGACCGGAAGCAGTTTCAGGATACGGCAGGAGAAACTGAACAAAAGGGACTTTTGCCGGCTCTGTCATGACGGTTTGCGGAGCTTCGATGCTCAGGCACCGAGGAATTGCGCACGGTGTCATAAAAAATAGCCTCTTTCGTATTCCCGGTGAAAGAATTTCAACCACGGAGACACGGAGAATGTAAAAACGAAGAATGACGGGCAAGAGACCTCACGTCCTTCCTCCCTCGTCCCTCATGTTCTTCCTTTGTCCCCATTATGCAAGACTCAGCAGCACCCGTGCAACGTCCTCCGGCCGCGAGACCATCATATCGTGGCCCCCGTCGATTTCCATCGGCTTCACTCCCAGCCTCTCCGCAAAACCTCTTGTCAATTCAGGCGGCAGGCTCTTGTCCTTCAGGCCCAGGATATAGGTCTTTGGAATGTCTATGTTCGGGAACCGCTTGAAACGTATCTTCTCGAAAAAAGCGGCCGGCGGCTGGGGCGTCAACTGCTTGAGGTAGAAATCCTTCTCCGCCCCGTCCTGGTCCGTAAAGTAGTTCGGCCTCAAAACATCCAGAGGCCCGAAAATCTCCTTTGCCTTCCCTTCCAGCTTCCGGAGCATCTCCTGCCGCTCTTTCGTGAGCAGGTCGATGAGCGCCTCACCGTCATGCGGAACGACCGCCGCGAGATACACAAGGCGCCGCACCCGCTCCGGCATCTCTTCGGCAACTTTGCTGATGATGATCCCCGACATGCTGTGGCCCACGAGGATGAGCTCGCGCAGATCGTTCTTTTCTATATAAGAAAGAACATCGCTGATATAGGCGCTCATGTTCACGCCCGCTCGCCCGGCAACCCGCTTGCCATGGCCCGGCAGGTCGTAGGGGATCGCCTTTGCCCCGCCTTTTTCCAGGAGCGGTATAAGCCTGTCCCAGAGCCATGCCCCCCGCAGCGCGCCGTGAATGAGAAGATAGGTTCTCATATTTTCACGCCTTCCTCATGCCGTGCTCCTTAACCATAATTCTTTAAGCTATAGAAGTAGCTAAAGGTAAATTTACCTATTATGAGGAGCCTCAGAATTATCCCGAAGAGAAAGCCCCTGCCGGCCAGTAAATCATAATAAAAAAGCAATTCGATCATTATTGAAAGCGACAGCAGTACCGAGGTTATTATCAATAAGCCTCTTCGTTCAAGAGGTTTCAAGTAGCCCCAAAAAAGAATAGCCGTCCAGCCGAACATAAACAGAGTACCTATATACATCGCAAAACGGTAATCTGTACCTTCACCTTGAAAAGAGGATATCAGGTTTGGGATGCTATATCCAAGGCTGATAAGAAGCCAATTTATTCCAACAACAAAATCTGCGATTGTTCCAATGATAAAACTGAGCTTAAGAAATACAAGCTGGTTATTCTTGATCATATCTTTTTTGTTCCTACTGCTATCTTGTATAGTACTGCGCAGACGTAGAGATCACACGCCGCGATGCGGTCGGCGTGGAGCGGCAGGTTAGATTAAATCAATGTTTATACTTTTCATAACCTTGTTGCCGACCTTGTGACAGATAAAGCATTGCTCCTTCGGCGGATGGGTGTCTTTCAAAGGCGCCTGTTTACCGGGCGCATGACAGGTCACACAGCCTTCCTGTATGGTTATAGTATGGTGCATTTTGTCGAGGGGGATAGAAGGGGCCTTTTTACCGGTTGATGAAATGAAGAAGAGAACAGCGATGACGGCGCCGGCTGATAAGATTAACGTCAATGTACTTTTCATGTTATTGTTCCCTGATCTTGTATTTCTTCAACTTGTACCTCAGCACCCGCTCGCTGATGCCCAACTTCTCGGCAGCGCGCGTCTGCACCCCTCCGGTCTCTTTGAGCGCCTCGAGGATAAGGCCCCGCTCCACCGTGTCCAGCGTCTCGTTCAGCGAGCCTTCCACCTGCTGCGCGGGAAGCTTTCCTTCGCCCATTGCGGCTTGTACGTGGATCGGAAGGTCCGCGGCGGTGACGGTCCCTTTCTTCGAGAGCACCACCGCCCGTTCGATGATGTTCTCCAGCTCGCGCACGTTGCCGGGAAAGGTGTAGCGCATGAGAAGGTCCCTGGCCTCGGCGGTCACGCCGCTGATCCGCTTCCGGTTCCCTTCGCTGTACTTTTTGACGAAGTGGTCCAGGAGCGCCGGGATGTCCTCCTTGCGGTCCCGGAGGGGCGGGATGACCACGGACACCACGTTCAGCCGGTAGTACAGGTCTTCGCGGAACGCCCCCTCGCGGATCGCCTTTTCGAGGTCCCGGTTGGTGGCGGCGATGACGCGCACGTCGGTCTTGATCGTCTGGTTGCCGCCGAGCCGCTCGAACTCTTTTTCCTGGAGCACCCGGAGGAGCTTTACCTGCATTGCCGGCGCCAGATCGCCGATCTCGTCGAGGAACAGCGTCCCCTTGTCCGCGGCCTCGAACCGGCCGATCCTCCGCGCCGCGGCGCCGGTGAACGCGCCTTTCTCGTGGCCGAAGAGCTCGCTTTCGAGGAGCGTCTCGGGCAGGGCCGCGCAGTTCACTTTGACGAGCGGTTGGTCCGCCCGGGGGCTGTGGTAGTGGATGGCCTTGGCAACGAGCTCCTTGCCCGTGCCGCTCTCGCCCCGGAGCAGGACCGTGGCATTGCTCGATGCCACGCGGCCGGCGAGGTTCAGCGCCTCTTCCATGGCGTGGCTCGTGCTCACGATCTCGTCGAACTTGTACCGCTCCCGCAGCTGCTCCTTGAGCTCGGTGTTCTCGCGGATGAGGTCCTGGCGCTCGGCGATCCGCTCGACGAGAAGCGCCACCTGGTCCACGTCCACGGGCTTCGGCAGGTAATCGTAGGCGCCGGCCTTGATGGCCTTAACGGCCGTCTCGATGGTCCCGAAAGCGGTCATGATGATCACCGCCAGGTCGGGATTGATCCGACGCGCCTCGTCCGAGGTCCGGAGGGCGTCCACGCCGGGGATGTTGCAGTCCGTGAGGAAAACGTCGAACCGCTCCCGCTTAAGCGCCGCTACGGCTTCCGGCACGCTTGCCACGCCGTGGGCATCGTAGCCTTTCTGACGCAGAGACTCCGCGATCCTGCGGCGCTCCTGCGCCTCGTCGTCCATGATGAGTATGCGGGCTTCCTGCATCTATCTTTACTCCTCTTACCACGAAGTCACGAAGGCACGAAGTCTGATGAATGCAAAATGCAGAGTGCAAAATGCAAAAGTCAAAATGAAGAGGTATAAAATCATGGCCTAAGGGCCATACCGCAATTTTGCAATTTGCATTTTGCAATTTGACTTATGCATTGCATTCTTCGTGTCTCAGTGTCTTTGCGGCTCCAATGTGTTTTTTATATTCTACCCCCGCTGACCTTCTCATACAAATCCAGCACGATCCCTTCCCGCAGGCCCCAATCGCTCACAAGCATTTCGGGATACCCGTATTGGTCCATGATCTCCTGGGCAACGACGGCGCCTGCCAGGACGATGTCTTCGCGGCCGCGCTCCAGCCCTGCCATCTCCCTGCGCCGGGCCAGGGTGCTTGCGCTCAGTCGGTCAATGATGGCATCAAGAGACTCCCGTCGCAGCACGAAGCCGTTTATCCGGGCGGGATCATATACCTGAAGGCCCTGGTCCATGGCGGCAAGGGTGGTTATGGCGCCGGCCGTGCCCGCACACACCCGGGCGGGCGTGGTCCCTGTGCCCGACGTTCGCTGCCTGCCCTTTTCATATCCATCGAGCTCGATCCTCACCGCGCGCCGGAGCGCATTCAGCTCAGCTGCCGACGGGGGATCGCTCCTGATGAACCGCTCCGTGAGATAGACCGCGCCCAGCGGCAGGCTTGCGATTTCAGGTTCCGAACCGCGACGGGTGACGATGAGCTCCGTGCTTCCGCCGCCGATGTCGATCACCAGCGCCGACTCAAGAGGACCGGCATCCAGGCCCTTTTGCGCGGCCTTGAGCGCCCCAGCCACGCCGAGCAGCATGAGCCGTGCCTCGTCTTCGCCCGTTATGACCGCGATATCGATCCCCGCCCTCTGCTTTGCCTCGCCGATGAATTCCCCGGCATTCGCCGCATTCCTGAGCGCGCTCGTGCCCACCGCCGCGGCGCGGACCGCCGGATACTCCCTGATCTTTGCGCTGAAGTCCATGAGCGCGGCGATCGAACGCTCCACGGCGCCGCGGGAGAGGGCGGCGGTGCGGTCGAGGTCCTGCCCCAGACGGGTGATTTTTCTGTCGGAATAGAGTTCACTGAACGCGCCGGGCCCTGTTTCGGCCACGAGCAGACGGAGGGTGTTGGTCCCGATATCAATCCCCGCAAGGATCATTGCAAAAGCAGTTCCTTGAGCTTCGCGCCATATGCCTTCACGCGCATGGCAAGCAGCTTGGCGAGCGCCAGGAGGACCCGGGCGCCGGTCCTCGGGTCGAGGTCGAGGAGCGCCTGAAAGTCTTTTCGCGTAAGGAAGAGGATCTCGGAATCGGTCTCGGCCCGCGCCGTTACGAGCCGGCTCTCCTCCTGGAGGAGGGCGAGCTCGCCGAAGAATTCACCGGGCCCGAGCAGAAGGAGCCCCACCTCCCGGCCGTCGCCGGCCGTCGCGGTGATCCTGACGACGCCGCTCTTGACGATGTAAAGCGCCTCGGCAGGCATCTTCTCGGCAAAGATGGTGGTGTTCGGCTTGACCTGGCGCTCCTGGAACAGCCCGATCGCGAGTTCGAGGTCTTCCTTCGAACTCCCCTTGAAGAGCACCGTAGCTTGCAAGAGCTCCAGATTATCCATCGACGCTCCCTGCGTGCCTGATTTTCGAAACCGCTGGACTGCAACAGTTACTGCATTATAGGCCGACAAATTTTCCTTGTCAAGAAACAAGGGAACAGAAAAAATATACATTGCCGGAACCAAAACTGCTTGAACACGAATTCCGCGAATGATACGAATAGTGCAAATGAGACCCGGGACGTATTCGTGCAATTCGTCCCTTTCGTGACATTCGTGGTAAAGTTTTTAGAATTTGCTTTTCCCTTTCAGAAAAAACCTATTTCTCCGCCGGCGCCGCCATGACCGTCTTGCGCTCCGAGAGCGTCACCAGTCCCGGCTTTGCGCCCTTCGGTTTCTTTACGAACTTCGCGCGCGTGTAGGCGACAGGCACCTTGCCCGCGCTCCTCCCCTTGCTATGGTAAGCGGCCAGCGATGCGGCCTTCATGAGCACCCCGGAAGGGACCTCCGTGCGCCCGGGATTCCTGATGAGCACATGGGATCCGGCCATGCCCTCGGCATGGAGCCAGAGGTCGTCGGGACGGGCCAGCTTCGTGGTGATATGGTCGTTGCCGGCGGCGCTCTTGCCCACAAGTATTTCCCAGCCTTCGTAGATATATTTCCGGTACCCCTGCGACGCTTCAGGCGCGGGTTTCCCGGAAGCGGCCGGCCTCCCTTGAACAGCATACCCCCGGGCCGCAAGCTCGGAGCGGACATGAACGATGGCATCTTCGTCGTCAGCGTGATTACAGGCCTCCTGGAGGGAGCGCAGGAAGGCAATCTCGGCGCGGGTCTCGTCCAGTCTTTTCATGATAAGCGCATGCCCGGCCCTGGCTTTCTTATATCTCCGGAAGCAGGCATCGGCGTTCCGGGCAGGCGATTTCTTCGGATCGAGCCGCACCGTGACCGTCCTTCCGTCGTAGCCGGTGAGCTCCGCCTGCTCCGCGCCCTTTTCGATATGCTTAAGGTTCGCCAAAATGAGGTCTCCCGCCCGCCGGTACTCGTCGGCCTTTTCCGCGGAGACGAGATCGCCGGAAACCGCCTCGGCCCTGCGCTCGGCCTTTGACAGCGCCTTTTTCATAACAGCGGAAAGCTGGGCGTGGACCCCGTCGAGCCGGCGCCGGCGAAGCAGGTCCCCGTAATACTGCTCCACGATCCTGTTCGGGGAGGACCTCTTGCCGGAGCCGGGGCCGAAAGCGTCAAGAGGACCAGGCCCGGTCCCGGCCTTTCCTTCGCAACGGGCCTTCTTTTCCTGCGGCTCGTAGGTGAGCCCCGGCAGGAGCGGCCGCTTTACGCCCTGTCCCGGGGGGACGGGATGATAGACCACGAGGATCGCAGACGCCCCGTCCATGAGAATGAGATTTGCGGCGGAGCCGAAGAGTTCGAATACCAGGCGGTAGACGGCGTTGCCGTTGGTGAAGCGAAACTCCGCCACCCGGTCATGATTCACGAGGCTGATTTCCTCGACCCTGGTCCCGGAGAGATGGCTCCTGAGATAGAGGACAAACCCGTGCACGGGGCCTGCTGCGGGGGGCTTTTTCGAGACAAGGTGCAGGCGGGGCAGAGAACGGTCGGGTGAAACGAGCAGGACATGGTCCTTCCGGTCCCGGTGGAAGAGAAGGCAGATGCCGTGGTTGCCCTCCTGATAGACCCGCTCGAGCCGCGCGCCGGAAAGAAGTGCGGAAAGCTCGTCCACAACCTGGGAGAGAAGATCAAAGTCCATGGGTCCTTACCAATGCCAGCCGCTCAGGCGCCAAGACATGAGAAAGCAATGCAAAAGTCAAATTTCAAAATGCAAATTGCAAAATGACGGTATGGCCTTAGACCCTGGTTTCTATTCCCTCATTTTGACTTTTGCATTTTGCACTCTGCATTTTACATTCATCAGACTTCGTGACGACCCGCCTTCTTGGCAAAATACCATCACGGCAAGTTCAGCGCCTTATGCGCCTGGGGGATGATGCGCACGTCGGGGATGATGTCGAGGGCGGAATGCTGGAACTCCAGGAGAACGGAAGGCTCGGGGGCGAGGGCGCCGCTCGCGGGCTGGATGATGAGCAAGACAGGAGCGCCCGACCCTGCGATAAGGTTCGCCGCCGTGATGATCTCGCCCTTCTTCGTGTCCTTCGTCACCACGGTCTTCACGAAAAGTTCCACGCCTCTGGCGGCTGCCAGGAATTTCCCATGCTCCTCCCACAGCGGCCTTTGCCCTGTCGCCGAGGGAAGCTTGAAGTCCATGCTCACCACGTGGACCAACTGCTTCAGCTTCTCCATGGCTTCGTAATGGATGCCGCTGGTTTCGAGATAGACCCGGAACTCCCTGTTCACCTGCGGCAGCCACTGGGAGAGGAACTCGGACTGAAGCAGCGGCTCGCCCCCCGTGATGCTGAGAGTCGCGCGGGACCGTTTCCCCAGGACCAAACGGGAGCAGAGCGCCGTAAGGTCCGTTGCCGCCACGGGGTTCGGTACGTTCTCGGCTTCGAAGGAGTCAGGCGCCTTCTGGGCCCGGCAGAATTTCCGAGGTTCGCCGCGCGATGCGGCCGCGGACGCAGCAGGGGTATCGCAGTAGCGGCAGCGGAGATCGCAGCCCAGGAAGCGTACGAAGATGTGCCGCTCACCGATCCACGGCCCCTCACCCTGAAGGGAAACAAAAATTTCGTCCAGCCATGCCCCGGCCATGGGCAAATAATACAGGACAGGGGCCTTAATTACAAGAACGTTTCTCTCGGCCTGATCCTGCCTCCCGCGGATCGTCTGCGATCACCATTCCGGCAGCAGAGAAGTCCGTGGAATCCGGCCTCACCATGGAGGCTGCCCATGCAAAAAGCGACCGCGGAATGAGCGGAGGATCTGGATTTTTCTCAGCCTGGCAGAAGGACGCCAGACAAATAAATACTGTTTAAAACAGGAATTTTTTTTATATTTCACCTTGACAAATCGACTTCAATCGGGTAACCTAATACCAAATCAGTAGGAGGAATGATGAGTTATAGAATTATCTATATTTTTCTTGCACTTAGCATTTCCGCCAGCCTGTGGTCAACGCCTTCCGGCGCCATGCCCCAGGCTTCGGAAACGCAGAAGCAAGGCGTTCCGAGCGAGCTGAAACCGCCTGCGGAAGACCTCGCCCAGGTGGAAGAGTCCGTCGACGAATTCTTCGAAGAAAAACCCTATCAGATCCCCATGATCCTGAACGACAGCGTCGAGAACCATTTGGAGTATTTCAAGACCAGGGGCAGAGAGGTCTTTCAGCGCTGGCTCGACCGTTCCGTTCAGTACATTCCGGTGATGAAGGACATCTTCAAGGAGAAGAACCTCCCCGAGGACCTGGTCTACGTCGCCATGATAGAAAGCGGCTTCAACCCTTATGCCGTGTCATGGGCAAAGGCCGTTGGTCCGTGGCAGTTCATGCCGGCCACCGGCAAGAGGTACGGTCTCAAGATCGACTGGTGGCTCGATGAGCGCAAGGACCCCATCAAATCCACCCATGCGGCCGCGGAGCACCTCAAGGACCTCCATAACCTCTTCGGCTCCTGGCCCCTTGCCCTTGCGTCCTATAACGCAGGCGCGGGAAAGGTGCAGCGGGCCGTGCTTCGCACACGCTCCGAGGACTTCTGGGACCTCAAGGCGTCCCGGTACATCCGCAAGGAGACGAAGAACTACATCCCGAAATACATGGCGGCAACCATCATCGCCAAGAACCCCGAGGCCTACGGGTTCAGCGTAACGAACACGGACACCTTCGCCTACGACGAGGTCTTGATCGGCGAGTGCACGGACCTTCGCCTCATCGCACGCTGCGCCGGGACCACCTATGAGGCGATCAAGGAGTTGAATCCCGAGCTCAGACGGTGGGTCACCCCGCCGGACGTGAAGAATTACACCATCCGCCTGCCCAAAGGCACGAAGGAAACCTTTACGGCTAACTACGCAGCGATCCCGCCGGACCAGAGGATCAAGTGGGAGCGGCATGAGGTGCGAAAGGGGGACACCCTCTCCGCCATCGCCAAACAGTACAATACGACGCCCGAAGCCATCCACGACGTCAACGGCCTGGGAAAGAGCCGCCTGTCGCCGGGCAAGCATCTCCTGATTCCGGTGGACATCAGCGGCAAGACCCAGTACGTCGCCTCCCTGATGCCGGAGCAGAGCGGGAAGAGACAGCAGATACTCTACCGGGTGCGCCGCGGCGAAACGCTCTGGAAGATCGCCAGGGACCATAACGTGAGCGTTACGGACATCAAAGAGTGGAACCCGGGGCTCGGCAAATCGGTGCGCTCCGGCCGCAAGATAAAGCTCGTCGTGGATGTGGACCAGATATAACGATACCCTAACCCGGACAAGCCGGAATTGTAAAATGCAAATTGAAAATTGCAAAATTGCGGTAAAAATCAAGTTTGTAACTGACTAACGTGAGGGCAAAATAACGCGGGTGAGGAAATTTCCTCACCCGCGTTATTTTTGGCGATGACTCGATGGGGTTCCGAGGATATGCCGGATCTTCCGGGCAAAATCATTCAAACTGAACGGCTTTTGAATGAACTGTACGCCTTCTTCCGCGATGCCGTGGTGGACAATTATATTCGAAGTGTATCCGGACATGAACAGCACCTTGATTCCGGGCCGTATTATCTTAATTCGGTCTCTCAGTTCTTTGCCGTTCATGTTCGGCATCACGACATCCGTGATCAGAAGATCGATAGGACCGCGGTTCTTTTCGCATAAAGACAGCGCGTCAACAGAATTATTCGCGATCAGAACCGTGTAGCCGAATGATTTGAGCATCTCCGCTGTCATACCTCTCACCATGGCATCATCTTCCACCAGCAAGACGGTCCCGGTCCCGGAAACGACCGGTTTCCTGTCGGTTTTTGCAGGTGCTCTTTCCTGTTCAACGCCTTTCGGGATATAAACTTTGAACGTGGTTCCCACACCCGGTTCACTGGAGACACGAATGAATCCGCCATTCTGTTCGACGATCCCGTAGACCGTGGCGAGCCCGAGTCCAGTTCCTTCACCGACGCCCTTCGTCGTGAAAAAAGGCTCAAAGATATGCGCGAGTGTTTCCTTATCCATGCCGAGCCCGTTATCGCTCACCTCCAGAAGAACATAGTCTCCCGGCATTAGCCCGCTCTGTTCACGGCAACGAGCCTCGTCAAGGGAGATGTTGACCGTTTTTATTATCAGCTTACCCCCGGAGGGCAGGGCATCGCGGGCATTGACCGCCAGATTAACAAGGACCTGCTCGATCTGTGCCGGATCAAACAGGATATTCCAGAGGCCGGCCCCTGGATAAAACTGAAGCTCAACGTCCTCGCCGATGAGAGGCTCAATCGTTTTTTTTGCATCGGAGATAATATCATTCAGGTTCGCCGACCGGGGCGCGATAAGCTGCTTTCGGGAAAATGCAAGGAGCTGGGCGGTTACGTCCCGGGAGTGAAAAGCTGCTTTTTCGATTGCCTGGAGATCCTGGAGGAGCGGATCATAAACGGGCAGGCGTGCCTTGATCAATTCCGTGTAGCCCAGAATGACGCAGAGCATATTATTAAAATCATGGGCCACTCCCCCTGCCAGGCGGCCGATGGATTCCATCTTCTGTGACTGCACTAATTGGGACTGGAGCTTCTGTTTCTCTTCCTCGGCATGTTTGCGGTCGGTGATGTCCCGCAGGACCGCCAGGACGCGGCCTTCCCCGCCGATTCGCGTGGCGGACAAAAGCACTTCGACCCAGAACAGTTCACCACTCTTTTTTCTGGATAACCACTCAAATGACTGATGGCCTTCCTGGAAAGCCTTTTGTATCCATTGCCGCGCTTCGTCATATGAGTACGGCGGCTCTCCGGAGCTTATCTTCTGTACCGTCTGATGAAGCAGTTCTTCACGGGAATAGCCGAACATTTCCTCGACGGTCTTGTTCGCCTCCACGATGTCCCCGGACTCCGCATCATGCAGGAATATCGCGTCTTTTGAGGCGTTAAAGATCTCGCGGTAGTTCCTCTCGCTTTCAGTGAGCGCCTTCTCCCGTACGGCGAGCTGATCGGCCATATGGTCGAAGGTGCGGGCCAAATTTCCCAATTCACCGCCGACGACAAGATTGGAGATCCTGGCCTGAAGATCGCCATCGGCAAGATCTCGTGAGGCTTTTTCCAGGAGGGTGACACGGTCCGCGATCGAGCGTTTTCCGATCAGTGAGGCGATAAAAAATGCAAGCACGAGGAACGAGGTATACACAGTCAGATTGTACCAGATCGTCTTGTTGGCGCTCGACAGGACAACATTGACCGGGATCCCCGCCCGGATATACATATAGGGAGACTGCTCGCCGGAAAGACGCAGTTTGCGATAGGTTATGATGCGTTCGACGCCGTCAAGGTCGCGGACGGCAAGCGTATCGGCGTCAACGCCCTCCTGCATGCGCTTGAAGAGTCCGGGATCGAGTTGTTTCCCGACGTATTTTACGGGGTCTATGGCGCTGCTCATGACAATGCCTTTATGGTCAAGGAGCATGTAGCTTGCGCCGGGCGGCAGCTTGGAGCGTTCCAGCACGGGCATGAAAGAATCGGGGATGAAGCCGACGCAAATGGTCCCGCTGATCGCGCCGCGTTCATTCTTTTGGGGATAGGCCAGATTGAAGGAAGGCCTGCCCGTGGCCCTGCTGACGATGAATTCGCCCGATGACAGCTGTCCGCTTGCAAGCGCATTTCTGAAATACCGGCGGTCGGATATGATGAAGGGTCTTACGGGGACCGCCGTTGCCCAGACAAGGCCGTGGCGATCGGCCATGAAGATGTTCGAATACTGGGCGTGCAGCTCGAGAATGTCTTTCAGGACCGGCTGCACCTGTGCGGTATTCTGCTTCCTGACATCAGGCAGTTGCGCCAGGGCGGTGATCAGCTGCCGCGCGGCAATAACCAGGCCCTGCTGCTCCGCCGCGATGCTCGCCGCGAGCTTCTGGGTCTCCCTGCGGCCGTCCTGGATCGCCTCGTCCCGCAGTTTCATACCTGAATAGATAATAATGCCCGCTGCGGGAAGAGCCACGATAAGGGTAATAAGAAACAACTGTGCCCGTATTGACAGTGAAAACAATCTGGTCATCAGAGCATACCCCTCTTTGATGATCTCGAGAATTTATGTGTCAATTATATCAGGTTTTGGGCGTTGATGAGGCCGCCCGGCGGAAAGTGACGATGTCAAATAAGATATGATTCTGGCGTGACCTTTGCTTACGTGACCTGCTCGTTCTCTTCCCTTTCGGACACATCCCTGCCGGGCTCGCGCATTTCCTCGTTCCGAAAGCGCATCTGCTCCTCCATGACAAGGGAGGTAAGCTCTTTCTGAAGGCTGATGAATTGGGGTGAGCTCACATCGCGGGGGCGGTAAAGTTCTACGGGAACGATCTGCTTGATCGTGCCGGGCCGGTAGGTCATCACCACCACGCGGTCGGCAAGATAGATCGACTCCTCGATGCCGTGGGTAACGAAGATGATCGTTTTCTTGAACTCCAGCCAGATTCGCAGCAGTTCATCCTGCATCGTGCGGCGGGTCAGGGCATCGAGGGCGCCGAAGGGCTCATCCATCAGCATCATGGGCGGATCAAGCGCCAGCACCCGGGCGATAGCCACGCGCTGCTTCATGCCGCCGGAGAGGTCCTTGGGAAAGCGGTCCCGGAACTCAAGGAGCTGAAGCTTCGTCAGCAGTGTATCCACCTTTTCCCTGATCGTCTGCTTCGGCAGCTTTTTGATCTCGAGGCCGAACGCGATGTTCTCCGCCACCGTCATCCAGGGGAACAGGGCGTATTCCTGAAACACCATCCCCCGGTCCGGCCCGGGCAGGGCCACCTCCTCGCCATTTGCATACACCTTGCCTGATGTCGGCAGGGAAAAACCGGCGATGGCATTCAGAAGTGTTGACTTGCCGCACCCGGAAGGCCCCAGAATGACAACAAACTCGCCGCTATAGATCGTGAGGTTGATCTCCTTGAGGGCGATGACCTCTTTATCCCCGCTGCTGAAAACCTTATCAACGTTTTTAATAATTACTTGCGGAGAACGGGAAAGTATGTTTTTCGCGTCGTTCAAATTCAATACCTTCTTTAACAGGTTGTTGAAAAACGATTTTACCGTCTTTTTCCGTCATTCCCGCGCAGGCGGGAAACCAGGGTTCTCAAACCGTTACTGGATCCCCGTTTTCACGGGGATGACGACTTGAACTGTCAAGAATGACTTTTTCAACAGCCTGCTAAGACTCGGATTTTTACGAATGCGTCACTCATGCCCGCTGTGCCACCGGAGCAGATGGTGATTGATCCTGCTCATGGCCGTATCAATGGTCAGCCCTAACAGGCCGATGGTGATCATGCCGGCAATGATCTTGTCCGACCAGAGAAACTCCCTTGCCTCGAGAATGCGGTAGCCGAGACCGCTATTCACCGCGATCATTTCAGCCACGATCACGACGATAAAGGCCACGCCGACCCCCACGCGAAGGCCCGTAAGAATGTACGGCATCGCTGCGGGGAGAATGATGCGCAGGAACAGGGTATGGCCGTTTGCACCCAGGTTCCTCGCGGCACGGATAAGCAGCCGGTCCACATGACGGACCCCGGAAATGGTATTCATCAGCACCGGGAAAAAAGCGCCGAGGCTGATCAGGAAAAACGCCGGCGGATTGCCGAGCCCGAACCAGAGGATGGCGAGTGGGATATAGGCAATGGGAGGTATGGGCCTCAGTATCTGGATCAGGGGATTGAACAGACGGTAGATAAAGGTACTGGCCCCCATAAGAAGACCGAGCACCAGGGCAGGTATTGCGCCGATTGCAAAGCCCCCCAACACGCGCATACTGCTGGCAAGGGCATCATGGGGCAACTCGCCGGAAAAGAACCAGGCAATAAAATTTGTTTTTCCTGCATCGTAAGGCTCATGGGGCCGGGCGTAATCGATCCACCGGAAAAAGACCCGGGACGGGGCCGGGAGTATATGCGGGCTGATAATGCCTTGCCGGGCAAGCGTCTCCCAGAGGGCCAGAAGGAAGACCGGCAAGAGGATCGCATACAACAGCTTCGTGAGAAAGGAAGGTCTGTTTTTCATCTGAAAATGCTTTTCTCCAAAGCTCTTCGATTATTAAGCCCCCTCTCCCTTTGTCCCTCTCCCTCAAGGGGAGAGGGGTAGGGGTGAGGGTCTTCCATGATGGAAGAATTCAAAGATGAGGGTGATGATAAGGTGGCCGGATGACTACCGATTTTCATCTCCCTTTGTGAACGCAGTTCATGTACGTTTCATGGAACACACACTCCGTGCTTATTTCACCTTCAGTTCCTTTTTTGCCTTTTCCAAAAGGTCCAGTTTCACATAGTCCTTTGCTGCCGGCGGTTTGGCCATTTTCCCGATGCCGTATTTCACCATCATGTCCGTGGAGACCTGCACCTGCTGCACGGTCACATCATAGGTGAAGCTTGAGTTATCGATGGCATCGTGATAATCCTCGGCAGTCAGCTGGCCTTTAAACATCTTTTCCCGGACGTATTGTTCCGCCGCCTTCGGGTTGTCGATGAAATATTTCGTGGCCTCGACAAAACATTTCATGAACCGTTTGGCAACGTCCTTCCTGGTGTTGTACATCGCCTCGGTCATGATCAGTGTCCGCACCGGCTCCCCGATGGGCGTATCATAGGGCTTGATGATCTCCACGCCGAAGCCCTTGCTGATCGCCTGCGTGGACTGCGGCTCCGACTGGCACATGGCGTCGATATTCTTTGCCATCAGCGACTGGTTCATATCGGCATAGGCCATGTAGACGATTTGCACGTCCTTGTCCGATTTTTCCGAAAAGGTGAGATTATATTTCCCCAGTTCCGCCAGGAGGACCAGTTCCTGCGCCCCGCCGCGCGGAACGCCGACCTTTTTCCCCTTCAGGTCGGCCACCGAGTTCCACTTCACGTCGGACCGTCCGACAATGCGCGCCCCGCCTTTGGCAAACCCCGCCACGATCACAATGGGGACATTGCCGGCGCGGGCGGCAATGGCCCCATCCACCGCGCTGGCGGCAACATCGATCTCTCCTGCAATAATTGCCGGAATAATGTCGATCCCTTTGGGGAACACGCTCTCCTTGATCTCGAGATTATATTTCGGGGCTATTTCCTTCATGTACCAGACGGCGCCGTAGTGGGCGAACTTCAAGGTCCCCAGACGGACCACATCCGCGGCAGAAGCGGAAGAAACCCCGACCATTACCAGCAAAAAGCAAAGCAGCGTTTTTTTCATTACGTTCCTCCTTGTTAATAGAATCGTTCGTAACGCGTCCCAACCCGGACAAGCCCCACTCAAGAGGGGACAGGCCGGAACCAAAACTTGCCACAAAGACACGAAGGCACGAAGAGATGCCTGAGTGTTTTCGTGGTTTGATTAACTCGATAATTTTAAGGATGTTCTTTGTGTCTTGGTGCCTTCGTGGCTGATTTTTGTCTCCATCTTCGAAAAGAATTTGACCCTAACCCACGATCAATTCATCGAGCGAGCGCTTAGGCACATGGTGGACGCCTTGAGCGTCCCTCCAATATTTGATGTCCCCTGCAGGGCAGACCGGCTCGATCACCACAGTCTCTTTGGGCCTGCCGAGAGCGATCACCAGAAGGACCTCGAAGTGATCCGGTATCGCCAGTGCCTGGCTCAGGGCCGGCTTCTGGATCGTCGCTATGATACAGCCACCCAGACCCTTCTCCGTGGCACCCAGCAGGATGCTTTGCGCCGCGATGCCGTGATCGCAGCCGAAGGACGGCTTTATTCTCTTGTCTCCCAGGAGAATAATGTACGCAGCGGGCCGCTCGCCCTCCGCAGGCCCGGGCCAATCCTTCAGATAGGCAGCCCACCCTAAGTGCGGGAAGATCAGGGCATTCCGGGAAATATCACCGGACAACATGAACTTCAACGGCTGCACATTGCCGCCGGTCGCGGAAAGCCTGGCGAGATCGACCAGTTCCTTCAGGGTCTCCACGCTCACGCTTACGTTCTGATGGAAGCGCCGGTAGCTCCTGTTTCTCAAGACAAGTTCTTTCATCAACATAGAAGACCTCATCTCTGCGGCTTAATAATTGATTATACGGTTTTGGGGAGTATATCAAAATTGAAGGGAAAAGGGAATCAAAAGAAGTTCAAGAATAGTTGCAGGACAAGTAATGAAAAAACGATGAGAGAGCAGGCTACAAGTCGATCTTTCAGTCGGACCCCATACGCGGTGACCCCAGGATATGCTCACCGCCGGGTGACCAGCAGCGTGCGCCGGTCCCCGTTCTCCGCCGCGTGCTTCACCTGGGTCCCGCATCCCTCGCCGTACACCAGCTCGATCGCCTCGACAAAACCGGGGCTCAGACTGCGCGAACCCGGCGCTTTCCGGGCATTGCAGTCGAACAGAAATGCATCGTTGATCATGGCGAGGACCTCATCGCCTTCCGAGAAGTGCATGGGCCAGAGCAGGCAGACCTTCGGCTTCACCTGCTCCAGGGGCAAGCCGAGCGTCACTGCGACGGTGTGCAGGGAGCAGTGGATCCGGTGATGGGACCAGTAGGCGAAGAGGCAGAGGCCGTCCTCGGTCGTGTCGATGGAAAAAAGCCCGGGTTCCTCTTCCTCGAACACGTTGTCGTATCCCCCGACGGCCAGAAGATGGGGGCAGAGCTTGGCAGCCTCGGGCAGAACCTTGATGATCCTCTTCAGCTCCATGGTGGTAACACAGACCTCGTACGACGAGCAGCAGCACCGCTCGCCCTTGGCGCAGCCGTTGCAGCGGTTCTCGATCGACAGGAGCGACTCGACGTCGACCTCCACGCTGCTGCGCTGATGCTGCGGCTGTCGCTTCTGACGGCGATTTTCCGGACCATATGATCGCATAGGCGTCAAGGAGAGCTTGGGGAGGTTGTCGGAGGCTTCGAGGCTTTCGTCCTTGAGCCAGAAAATATCAAGGCTGGCTTTGTCGTGCGGCTGACAGGCTCCTGCTCCGCGCTCCGCACAAAGGAACCGCACGACCCGCAGTGGATGGTCATGGTTACGATGGTTTTCTTCCCTCCCGCCGCCCCTTTCTCCTCGCGCTCATACCGGATTCCCTGCATGGTCTGAACAGACCTGCACGCAGGACAGAACTCTACGACAGAACAAGCATGTGATAGCATCTTCATACAGTACTCCGCACACTGGGGCGCCGTCACGGCATTCTCAGGAGTCTTTCACTTCGCCAGATACGGACAATGCGCACTTTATTCTTGCCATGACGATAAACGATCCGAAAAGGCGGGTAGATGATCTCTCGCAGATGTTCGACATGTAACTCAGGCACGACGCGGCCGCTCAGCGGATGCGCGCTTAAGCGCTCGACCTTGGAAATGATCTCAGCAAGAAGCCTATTCCCCGCCTCAGGCGCCCCTTCGCCTGAGTAGTACGCCTGCATGTCCTCAAGGTCCTTGATCGCGGACGCGGCAAACGTTATCTGAGCGTTCCCGGCCATCGACTACTTCAGACCAAGGCGTTTTTTTGCCTCGCTCAGTGATATCTCGCGGCCTTCTTCCAGGTCCATCAGCCCCTTCACCACTCCCTGCATAAAGGCGCGCTGTTCGGTTTCTTCCTCATAATCCTTGAGCGACTGGACCACGGCCACCCCCCGGCCCCTGCTCGTGAGCAAGATAGGCCGGTGCGTCTCATTAACGTGCGAGACCACCTTGCCGGGATTCACCTTCAGGTCACTGAGCGAGATGATGTCCTCGGAAAATTTGATGGTCATAAAGACCTCCTTACTGGTATTGTTAACAGGTCTCATTATAGCACTTATTAGATGGACTGTCTATAGGCCGTGCGGGAGACCTACTCTTTCTTCGTGTCTAAATCAGCCGCGATCTCCCGGAACTGCTCCAATCCCTTCTCTCTGTCTTTACTTTGAACGACGAACTCCGAACTCTGAACTTTTTAGTTATTGGGCGATGACGTCGGGATCGGAGAGGCATTACAAATGTTAATTCCGTAGCCTGACCGCCGACTGCCCCTTTGTCAAGGATCGAGAAGTGACCCAATAGCCCTATGAGAGAAGCTCTCTGTCTTCGCAAAACAGTGTCAACCGTCTATGCTGATCTTTAATTTTTTGTATTTGCTCGGCACGAGCGCGAATCTTGGGGTAAATCTTCATTTTCTTCATAGGTTAAGCGCGGCGCATGAGTCTTTGCAGGTCCGCATCGAAGGTAAAGAGATGGTCTCCGCCGGCTAAAGTCTTTGCGCATAAAATACAGTCTACGATGTCAAGGCCATGTTCAGAGAACAGAGTCAACGCCCGGATGAGTTCCTGCTGGTCGTCATTCGCTATCCCCTTATAGCGCAGGACGTCGATAAGACTCCCGGCGGCCCGGTCCCGAGGAACTTTGTAGATCTTCGTCAGGACATAAATGCATTCGGCGATGACGCTTTCAAGGATGACGGCCTTGACGCCGCCGTGCTTCACCTTGTCAAAGAATTCCTTCGCCTTCGTATGCAGGATGGGATCATCTGCGACGAGATAGCGGACGATGGTGTTGGTATCAGGCAGACTTCTTGCCGGTTTTTTCACGGGCTGCAACCTCCCACGCTTTGTCTTTCATCTGCCTCATGGAGGCGCCCGGCTTGACGTTCCCGGCGTATTCGCGGAGAGAGCCCGCCGCGTCCCGCACCGGTTTCACCATAACAGTGTCATCCTCCACCTCGAAATAGACGGCATTGGACTGAAGTACCTCTCGAATTTCCTTCGGGATCGTCACCTGTCCCTTCCGCGTGATCTTGACCGCTGCGGTTGTCATTCTGAATCACCTTACCTTTCTAATTTGCATTACCTAGTATAATAGTAATACATTTTTACAAAGTTGTCAATATCTATGTTTGGCAGCAATTCCATGCGTACAAAAAGCTCTCCTGCAAGAAGCAAGACCTGTATAACCATATAAAGGGCACCTCCAGAGCATACCAGAACGGTTAGAT
>CAKKPG010000053.1 GCA_919901555.1 Nitrospiria bacterium
TTCTCAGCGTCTCAGCGCCTCAGCGGTGGATTTTTAGTTTTTACGACTTCATCATGATTTATATTCCTCCATTTTGACTTTTGCATTTTGCACTTTGCATTTTGCATTCGTCAGACTTCGCGCCGACCCGTCGACCTGGCATATTTGGTTCCGGCTTGCCCCGCTTTAGAGGCATCCGCCTCTAACGGGGCTTGTCCGGGTTAGGATGAATTGGTGAACGGGCGGAATTCAGATGCGCTGCTTTTCCACGGACCTCAGAAACGCGCATACAACGGCGGGGTCGAACTGGGTGCCCGCGCAGCGCTTGATCTCTTCGACAGCTTCAGACTTATGTCGCCGCTCCCGATAGGGCCGGTTTGAAGTAATGGCGTCGTAGGAATCGGCCACAGCGAGTATGCGCGCGATCAGGGGTATGGCTTCTCCCTCGAGGCCGTCGGGCGATCCCGCGCCGTCCCACCGCTCGTGATGGTGTTTGATCCCCGGCAGGATGCTTTCGAAGGTGGTGATGTGTTCCAGGATCCGGGCGCCCTTGAGGGTATGGAGGCGGATGATATCATACTCCTGTTCGTCGATGGCGCCCTGCTTGTCCAGGAGCGTCTCGGAAATTCCGATTTTCCCGACATCGTGGAGGAGACCGCAGGTCCTGATGTCTTCCAGAAATAAAGCATCCATCCCGAGCTCCCGGGCGACGGCCACGGCGTATTTCGTCACGCGCTCCGAATGGCCGGCGGTCCATGCCGATTTGGCGTCGAGGGCGGCGGCGAAGGAACGGACGATGCTTACGAAGAGGTTCTCGAGGTTCTTATAGAGCCGGGCGTTTTCCAGGGCAATGGCCGACTGGCTGGCGATGGTCGTGAGGAGCTTGAGGTCGTTCGAAAAGAATTCCCCGCCGTCGAGTTTATCGCTCGCGCAGATAACGCCCACGGTCTTGCCTTTTACCGTGAGCGGCGCGGCCATGATCGAGGTCCGGGTATGGGGCAGGGCAACGTGTTCGGGATGGCTCATGACATCGCATACGATGAGCGGCTTGCGCGTTTCGATGACATGCCAGGGGATGCCCTGGCCCTGCTTGAGCCGGAAGGGTTTCGCGGCGTCTGCGCCGTAGCCGCTCCCGCTGCAGGCGGTCATGGCCAGTTCCCCTGTTTCGGGCTCGATGAGCATAATGCTCACGTTGGCCACGTCGAGGGTGTCGCGCACTTCGTGGACGATCTTTTCGCAGAGAACCTCGGTATGGATCTCGGCCCCGAGGGTTTCGGAAAAATGATGAATGGCGGAAAGTTCCTCGTAGGTGTCGGCGAGTTCCTGGACCGTCACGCTCAGTTCCCGTTCAACGGCATGCAGCCTCTGTGCGAGGCCGGATTCATGATTCAGCGACATGCTCCTGTACTGACTCCCCTCCGGTAGTGCCTGTCGATTTATACCAGATGCATGAAAAAAAAGCAACCGTTCTTGCCGCAACGTTCTTGCCGCAGCCGCTCAGGCACGCCCGCCGCCGGACGGCTGAGTGCATTCTTCCACGAGGCGCAGGATCCTGCGGGGGCTGAAAGGCTTGGTGATGTAGTATGTGGCGCCCGCGTCCCGCCCTTTTTTTTCATCCAGCTCCTGGCCTTTCGCCGTGAGCATGATGATGGGCGTCCCGGCATGCTCCGGGTTCGTACGGATCGCTTTGCAGGCGTCGATCCCGTTCATTTCCGGCATCATCCAGTCCATGATGATCAGGTCGGGCCGCTCGGACATGGCGAGGCCGACGGCTTCTTTCCCGTTCACCGCGCTCACCACCGAAATGCCGGCATTCCGGAGCTTGTCTCTCAGCATGCGGATGACGAAGGGCTCGTCATCGACGATCAACACTTTGGTCATGGCGCCTCCGAATACAAAAATTTTCCCGCAGAGTTCGCAGCGGCCGCTGAAGAAGATATGCGTGCGGGACGTTGCGATCTTTTACGACCTCACGCACCGATGCTCCCATTCCCCGATTCATTGTTTCTTTTTTTCATTTCGTCTTCCGCCAGGGGCAGGGTCACGGTGAACGTACTCCCCTTGGCAGGCGCGCTCTGTACGTCGATGGAGCCGCCGTGGGATTTTACGATCTCGAGCACCAGGGGCAGGCCGAGCCCCGTGCCCTTCACCCGCCGCGCGTGGGGCTTGGAGCGATAGAACTTCTTGAATATATGCGGCAGGTCCTGTTCCGGAATGCCCCAGCCCGTGTCTTCAAAGGTGAGCGCCAGGGCGTCGTCCCGCCGGGCGCCATGGATCGTCACCGACGCGCCGTCGTCACTGTAGCAGAGAGCGTTGTTCAGCAGGTTGAACACGACCTGGTGCAGTTTCTCCCGGTCGGCGGAGACCGGGGGCAGGCCGGAAGGCCCTTGCCACGTGACGGTGATGTTTTTGGCGGCGATCCTCCCTTTTAGGAGGTTGATGCAGTTCTCGACGACGGGCTGCACCGTGACGGCCTGTTTTCTGATTTCCTGGCGCCCGCTCTCGATCCGTGCGATGTCAAGGAGTTCCTCCACCATGGACGCAAGCCGCTGGCCTTCGGTGTGGATGGTCTCCAGATACTCCTGGGCGGCCTTGTCCTCCCTGATCTCGCCGTCCATTAGCATCTCCGTCATGCCGACGATGGCGGAGAGGGGGGTCCGGAGCTCGTGTGACACGGTGCGGACAAAGTCCGTCTTCATGCGGTCGATCTCCTTTGCCCGCGTAATGTCGCGGAACACGTTGACCCGGCCGGTCTCCTCTCCGGAAGCGTCCCTGATGGGCGCTGAAGTGAGGGCCGTGGGCAGTTTTTCTCCCCCGGCGGTCGGGCAGAGAACATGGAGCGCCTCTCCCCCGTTGTTTCCCCGCCGCATGACGCACCGGTCCCGGCACAGGCGTTCGCCCTGCTCGTCCTCGTGAGCAAGGACCTCCCTGCAGGTCCTGCCGACGACGTCGCAGGCGCGGAACCCGGTGATCTCCTCGGCGGCGCGGTTCCAGTACGTGATGCGGAGGTCGCGGTCCGTCGTGTACACCCCTTCGGTAATGCTCGACAGGATGGCCTCGGCGCGGTTCTTTTCGAGGTCCACCAGGCCGGTGAGGCGGGAACGCTCGCGGTTGTAGAATTTGATGTTCTCGATGGCCACACCCACGATGTGGCCGACGGATTCCAGGAATTCCAGTTCACTGCCCGTGAAGAGGTGCTCCTCGGCCGAGAGCATGCAGAGGATCCCCTGGACCCTGTCCTTGGACTTGAGGGGCAGGCAGAGATATCCTTTCATGCCCGTCTCTTGCACGGCATGGCGGAAGATCCGCGGGTCCCGGGAAACGTTGGAGACGGCCACGGTGTCGCCGGTGATGACCACCAGCCCCGGAAGGTCCTCGCCGAACTTGAAGGACTGCATCCTGGCCACGAACTGTTCCGGCACGCCCACATGGCCGGCGCACGTGAGCTCCCGTGCCTCGTGGTCGGCGATGTAGATGCCGCCGGCATCCATGCCGGTGATGGCTATCGCCTCTTTCACGGTGTTCCGCAGGATCTCGATGAGGTCCAGGGAGTGGCTCGTGATGGCGGCGATGGTATTGAGGGCGTAGAGCTCCTTGTTCTTCTGGACGATGTCGTCCTCGAGCTCTTTCCTCATAGAGATGTCCTTGAACACTCCGATCTCGCCCGCGGCCCGTCCGTTCTCCATGATGGGGCTGCAGCTGATGAGCACGGGAATGTTGTTGCCCCGCCTGCAGACGATGGACAGCTCGTACACATCGGCAAAGCCCCGCTCCCGCTTTTCCCTCATCTGGAGGTCGAAGACGGGAAGGTTGGCGTTGTCGAAAAACTCCCGTGCGTCCCTGCCCACGACCTCGTCCTTCCGGTGGCCGAACAGCTTGGTAAAGGCGGGGTTGACGTCGAATATCCGGTTCCCGGCGTCCAGGACCCACATCGGGTCGAGCATTTTCTCGATATAGCGCTCTTTTCTCCCGAGCTCATCATTCCGCTTCTGGAGCGAGTCGGCCATGGCGTTGAAGGCGCGGGAGAGCGCGGCGAACTCATCGTTGCCCTGGACGGGAAGGCGGTAATGGAGATTGCCGCTGCCGATGTGTCTGACGCCTTCGGTGAGCTTGCGCAGGGGACGGAGAAGCAGCCCCGATGCAAAGAGCGCCGCTGCGGCGGCGATGAAACTCCCGTAGAGGGCGAAGGAGGCGATCTCCTTCCGGAGGCGCTCTTTCATGCCGTCATGGAACGTCCGCGCGTGTTCAGCGTAGGCGGGCTCGAGCTTCGTCCAAACGTTCACATCCTTATCCAGGTGCGACGAGGCCATGAGGACCAGCCTGGCGCCGAAGAAAAGGGCGGGGACCACCGAGAGCGCCATGAAGAGGACCAGGATTTTTGCGGCAAGCCTTTTTGGGGAGCGGATCTTCATCGGATGAACATGACCCCCAGGACAAATAAGGTGATGATGACGATCCAGCCGAGGAACGCCGCGAGGAGCGGCCTCGGGCCGAGGTTTTTATGAATGCCGAAGAGATTACCCACCATGATGCTGGCAAGCATGGCGAGAACGAGGGGGTCGAGGGCCGTATGGCCGAGGGAGAGGAGATGGGAAGCGGCCGCGATGGCAACCACCAGCCCGAGGCCCGGCAGAACAGAGAATGCCTTCTGAGACAAACTGTTCAGCATGTGCTCCTCGTTCGGTTTTCTTGGTATCGACTCAGGTAAGCCGCAATTCGCGACATTCCTGTTCGCCTTGTTGCTTTACCCTATGCCCGATTTTATTCATTCGACAGGGAGAAGTCAATCCTTTTCCGCTCCCTGTCCACCCGGTCCACGCGTACGCGAATACCGTCGCCGATGCGGTATACCCGTTTCCGCCGCTCGCCCCGGAGGCAGTGCTGCTTTTCAATGTAATGGTAATAGTCGTCGGTGAGCATGGAGACGTGGACCATGCCTTCGATGAAGAGCTCTTTTAACTGCACGAAGAAGCCGAACTGGGCCACGCCCGTGATGATGCCGTCGAAGGACTCTCCGAGCTTGTCTTCCATGAAACGGAGCTTGAGCATGGCGACCACGTCCCGCTCAGCCTCCATGGCCGTACGCTCCCGCTGCGAGCAGTGGACCGCCATGTCCGGCAGGGCCCCGGCGAGCTGCCCGGTCTCTTCGGCGCTTTTGTACTTTCCCCGGAGCGCCCCCTTCACGATCCGGTGCACGATGAGGTCGGGGTAGCGGCGGATAGGGGAGGTGAAGTGGGCATACCGCTCCGCGGCCAGCCCGAAGTGGCCGACGTTTTCCTCGGAATACCGGGCCTGCTTCATGGTGCGCAGCACCACGGTGTTCACGAGGACCTCCTCGGTCGTGCCCTTCGCCCGGGAGAGCGCCTTCCGGAGATGGGCCGGCTTCAGCTTCTTTCCCCCGGACAGGGTGATGCCCAGGGTCGCGAGGAATTCCGCCAGGTCCGCAACCTTCTCCTCCGCCGGTTCCTCGTGGATGCGGTAGATGAGGGGGAGGTCCAGGTCTTCGAGATGGCCGGCCACGGTCTCGTTGGCGGCAAGCATGAACTCCTCGACGATCTGGTGGGCCTTGTTCCGTTCGGCCCTGATGATGTCGGCCATATTTCCCTGGAGGTCGAGGACGATCTCCGGTTCCGGCAGGTCGAAGTCGATGCTTCCGCGTTTCGCCCGTTTGGCGCGAAGGATCTCCATGAGCTCTTCCATGAGCTCGAATTCTTTCAGGAGCGGGGCATACCGTTTTATCTGCGCCCGGTCCTTGTCAACGATGATCTCGCGCACCGCGGTATAGGTCATGCGCTCGTTGCTGTTGATCACGCTTTCGTAGATGTCATGCCGCATGAGCTCGCCCGTTGGCGACAGGTCCATCTCCGCGGTGAGGGTAAGGCGGTCCACCTTCGGGTTCAGGCTGCAAATGCCGTTGGAGAGCTGCTCGGGGAGCATGGGGATGGCCCGGTCCGGAAGATAGACGCTGGTCCCGCGTTTGTAGGCCTCTTCGTCGAGAAAGGTCCCCTCCCGGACGTAGTGGGCGACGTCGGCAATGTGGACCCAGAGGCGGTATCCGCCCTTTATTGCTTCGATCGAAACAGCATCATCGAAGTCCCGGGCCTTTTCGCCGTCGATGGTCACCGTGGGCAGGTCCCGCAGGTCTTTCCTGCCCCGCCGCATGGCCGGGCCGACTTCCTGCTGCACCCCGGACGCCTCTCCGATGACGGGAGGGGGAAAGTCCGTGGGCAGCGCATATTCCTCGATGATGAGCTCCGATTCGATGCCGGGGTCGCCCGGCCTCCCGATGACCTTGACGATCTTCCCTTCAGGCGGCCTGCCCCGCAGGGGGTAGGCGATGATCTCGGCGGAAACAAGGTCCCCTTTTTGCGCGCCGCCGGCGTTCTCGGGGCTGATGATCGTGTCCTGGGTGATCCGGGCATTCGACGAAGCGACGAAGCCGTGGCCGGCCGTGCGGCCTTCCGGCAGCTCGTAGGTCCCGACGATCCTTGTGTTCGCACGCTCGAGGATTCTGATGATCACGCCTTCCCGTTTGCCCTCGGCCCCCTTCTTCTTTACCGGCGGAGAGACGCGCACCACCACTTTGTCGCGGTCCATGGCGTCAAGCCGGCCTCCGAAGGGGACGTAGATGTCGGAAACGCCTTTTTTCTCGGGGAGGACAAAGCCGTAGCCTGCCGCGTGGGCCTGGAAGATGCCTGTTTCGAGGTTCATCTTTTCCGGAGCGCCGAAGCGGTTCCCCCGTGTTTTGATGAGTTCGCCTTCGATGACGAGTTCGGCGAGGATGAGCTTTAGCTTCCTGCGGTCTTCGGACTTCAACCGGAGCTGGCGCATGATCTCAGGGATGAGCAGGGGCCTGCCGGCCCGCGCCCGCATGAATGAGAGGATGTCTTTATTAGTAGTGGTCATATTTGGTTAGTGAACACGAATGAGACGAATTACACGAATAAATAAATTAACCGCCACGTCGCGAAGGACGCCAAGGAAATCTTGATGCATTCGTAATAAGTCAAAATCCACCGCCGAGACGCGGAGACGCAGAGAAAAAGATATTTAAGATGAATAGGTTTCCTCCGCGCCCTCTGCGGCTCTGCGGTTAAATCCGACTTATTACGAGATTGTCAATCGTGAATTTATTAGATCAATAAAGCCGGAACTCCGCGTTTTCGCATTTATACTTTCACCAGTTTTCCCGTTGCCTCGGCAATGACGGTCAGTCCTTTTTCCACCTTCGCCTCTCCGAGGATCAGGCGCCGGTCAATATTCCGCAGCCTCCCCGTGACGAGCAGCTCTTCACCCGGCGCGGCCGGTGACCTGAACTTCACCGTCATTTCTGCGGTCACGGCCGGAAGCCCGAGACTGAAGGCGAGCTTTGCCATGGCCTCGTCCAGCAGTGCCGAGATGATGCCGCCGTGGACGATGCCCTCGTATCCCTGGTGCGCCGCGGCAGGCGTGAAGCGGCCTGAGATGGATTTGGCGTCCCTGTCGATCTCGAAGGCCACCCGGAGCCCGGCCTCGTTCTTGCTCCCGCAGACATAGCAGAGCTGATTATCGCTAAGGTCTTTCATGGGTTTGTTTAGGATCAGACCACGAAGTCACACCCTGCACTCGCGTTGCCACTCGTAACCGCTGGGTGCAGGCTAAGACACAAGGAAAGCAATGCAAAAATCAAATTTCAAAATGCTAATTGCAAAATGACGGTATGGCCTTCGGCCATGGTTTCTATTCCTTCATTTTGACTTTTGCATTTTGCACTCTGCATTTTGCATTCGCCGGACTTCGTGTCTTCGTGGTGAAAAATTCTTGAGCTTGTATCTCTTGAGCGATGTCAGTATAATATAAAAAATGTTGTTTTACAATCAAATAACGCTCACCCCGGAGGAGCTCAAAAGCCGCGGCATTCTCGACGCGCCGCAGGCGCTCAGGAACCTGGAGCTCATCAGGTCCCGGCTCGGGACCGAGGCCTTCTCTTCGCTCCTTCCCCCGCTGCTTGCCGCGGTCTCCCGCGCCGGGGACCCCGACATGGCGCTGAACAACGCGGAGCGCTTCGTTGGCGCCCTGGAAGACGTTTCTCCTTTCCTGTCCCTCTGCCGCGACAGGCCGGAGGGCCTCCTTTCCCTCACGACCATGTTCGGCGGGAGCAGGTTTCTCTCGACCTATCTGGCCTCTATTGCCGATGAAAGCCTGACGCTCCTTGCCGATCCTGCCTATCTCTCAAGGGCTGCGGGCAAGAAACTTCTCTCAGAACAGCTCTGCTCACTCATGGAGGGCGTGCAGAGCGAGCAGGACCTCTTCAGCACGCTCCGGAAGTTCCGCAGGCGGCAGATGCTCAGGATCGGCCTGCGCGACCTCATGGGCAAGGCGGACCTGCAGGAGACCGTGGGCGAGCTCTCGGACCTGGCAGAGGTCTGCCTCCAGGCGGCCTATGAATATGTCAATGCCGACCTTCAAAAGAAGTTCGGCAGGCCCCTGGTGCGGGGGGAGGATGGGCCAGCAGTGCCCGCGGGGTTCGCTATCATCGCCATGGGCAAGCTCGGCGGCAGGGAGCTGAACTTCAGCTCCGACATCGACCTCATGTACGTCTATACCGCCGACGGCGAGACGGAGGGCGCTCAAACTCCGGAAGGCGCGGCAATGAACCGGATAACGAACCACCAGTATTTCGTGAAGTTTGCGGAGAAGCTCACCGCGGCCATCGGCCAAAGCACGGAGGACGGCTTTGTGTTCCGCGTCGACCTCAGGCTCCGGCCCGAAGGACAGCGCGGCCCGCTGGCGCAGAGCCTGGGCGGATACGAGATCTACTACGAGTCCTGGGGCCAGACCTGGGAACGGTCCGCCCTGCTCAAAGCGCGGCCCGTGGCCGGGGACGAGGCAGCAGGCAGGGAGTTCATGGACCGCATCGCGCCCTTCGTGTACCGCAAGTACCTGGACTTCAGCGCCATTGCCGAGGTCCGCGAGATGAAGCAGAAGATCAACAAGGACGTGCAGCAGAAGGGCAAGACCTTTCGCGACGTGAAGCTCGGCCACGGCGGCATCCGCGAGATCGAGTTCCTCATCCAGGCGCTCCAGCTCATCTACTCCGGCCGCGACCGGGCGCTCCGGGAGAAGAATTCCCTCAAGGCCCTGCATATGCTCTCCCAGAAGGGACTGCTCACCTACCAGGAAATGGCCGAGCTTTCCCGCGCCTATGTGTTCCTCCGCATCGTGGAGCACCGCATCCAGATCCTCGACGACCTCCAGACGCAGACCCTTCCCGCGGGAGAGCATGAGCTGCGCAGCCTTGCCCGGCGCACGGGCTATCTCGATCCGGGAAAAGAGGCCGAGGCCCTGCTCCGGGACTATACCGGGCACACGCGCAAGGTCAGGGGCATTTACGACAACCTCTTCAGCAGTACGGTTGAGCCTGAGCCGGAACAGGCGCTCAGGGAGTATGCCCTTCTCCTGGACCCCGAAACGGGCGAGGAGGAAGCGGTCATGGTGCTCGCCCAATACGGGTTCCGGGACCCCTCCAAGGCCTATCGGAACCTGTTGTTCCTGCGCGAAGGGCCGGCCTTCGTGCACCAGACGCCGCGGAGCCGCAAGCTCTTTACCGAGCTCTTTCCCGTCCTGTTCAAGGAGGTCCTCTACTCTCCTGATCCCGACATGGCGCTGAACCATCTGGAGTCCTTTCTCGCGGCCCAGGGCTCGTGGGACGCGTTCCAGTCCCTGGTCCGGCAGGACCTGCTGGCCGTGAAGAGCCTCATCGCCATTTTTTCCAACAGCCAGTATTTCTCGCGCATGCTGGTGCAGGGTCCCGGGCTTCTGCAAGACCTCCTGGAAGCGAACAGGGAATCGGGGCTTGGCACGGCCGCAGTGCTGGGGAAAAAGCTGGCCGCGGCCCTTGCCGAAGCCGAAGGCATCACCGACAGGCTCGACGCGCTCCGGAGATTCAAACATCGCGAAGAGATGCGCATCGGCATGGCCGACCTTCTTTCCGCCGTCCCCCTGCCCGCGGTATGGCACAGCCTGTCGCGTCTTGCCGAAGCCTGCCTGAAGGGGGCGCTCGAGCTCGCGGCAGCGGAGACGGCCAGGCGCTTCGGCATCGCGGCTTCAACGAGCGGCCTTGCCGTCATCGGGGCAGGCAAGCTCGGAGGCCGGGAACTGACGTACGGCTCCGACCTGGATATCCTCTTCGTCTTCTCCGAAGAGCATTCCGGCGCGCCGCCCGCGGGGACCACGGTGTTCGAATATTTCAGCAAAGTCGCCGAGAAGACCATTTCCTACCTCACCACCATGACACGGGAAGGCTTCGCGTACCGCGTAGACACGAGGCTCAGGCCCACCGGCTCCAAGGGGCCTCTCGTTCAGAGCATTACGGCGTTCAGGAATTACTTCTCCGCCCAGGCGGAGACGTGGGAACGGCAGTCACTGGTGAATTCACGCGTTGTCGCCGGAGACGAGGCCGTGGGCAGGGCGTTCACCTCCACCATCGAGGAGCTCGTCTTTCGCCGGGACGACAAGGCGGCCCTTGCGGGCGATATCCGCGCCATGAGAAAGAGAATGGAAGATGAGCTGGGAAAGGAAGACGCGGCGCACTACAACGTCAAGCAGGGAGCAGGCGGCCTCGTGGACATCGAGTTCCTGGCCCAGTTCCTCCAACTCGTACACGGGACGGAACAGCGATGGCTCAGGGCGCCGGGCACGTACAACGCGCTCCGGGCGCTCAGGAAAAAGAAGCTTCTTGATGACGGGGACTATCGCGCGCTCATGGATGCCTACCTGTTCATGCGCCTTCTCGAAAGCCGGATGCGCATCGTCACGAACCAGGCAACGAACCAGTTGATGAGAGACCCGGTAAAGCTCCACCCCCTCGCCCGCCGCATGGGCTACCAGGACGACGCGCCCGTTGCAGGCCGGAAGCTCCTCGCGGATTATGAGCGGATGCGGGAAGAGGTAAGGGGAGTGTTCGAGAGGGTGGTGAGGGGGTAATTCCCATTTTCCCTTGCCCTAAGAGTATTGACAACGGTATAACCTTGTGTTATACATGAACCATGAAAACGGCGATATCCATACCCGACGAAATATTTAAAGAGGTCAATAAGATCGCGAAAGAGCATCATTATTCGAGAAGTGAAGTGTTTGTCATCGCGGTCAGGGAATATCTGAAAAAGCTCAGGTCCAAGAAACTTCTGGACGCATTGAATGAAGCGTATTCCATTGCAGAATCATCCGAGGATTACAAGGTCAGGGAAAAGGGCAAAAAGCGATACGGCAGGACAGTGCTGGCTGTAGTTCACAGTATCTGAATCATATCTGAAACATTCCTAGTTTTAAGTTCCTGCTTGCATTCATCCCGGTTGACTCAAAAATATCTGGTGACTGATTATTTTCTTGACAACAGATGCTGGTCTTCGCTATACTCCCTTTCCAAACAGTAGCACCCGGTAAGTTTTCGTTTCCCGCCTTATAAAAAGCTGACGATACACACAACATATTTTTGTGCGAACCATTTAACGCTGCATCCAGCAATGGCCGCACAATCGCCCTGTGGTATGCTTTCTCCTGTTTGAATCCTGTTTCGTGAACTTTAAATTCTTTTATCGGGGGGGCCCCATGATGCCCAGGCACAGATTCAAAACATTCGCATTTATCTTCCTCGCCCTGTTCTCCTCTATTGCGCCGTCCTTTGCAGCAACCGATCCAGACCTTGTCGGCCTCTGGCACATGGACAATAACTGGACGGACGCGTCGGGGAATGGGAACAATGGCACCCCGTATAACGGTGTGACGTTCAGCGCAAGCGCGCGGGTTGGCA
>CAKKPG010000054.1 GCA_919901555.1 Nitrospiria bacterium
GCCTCGACAGCGACGCGCCAAAGGCGGCGCGTCAGGCGCACGTTCATGTGCAAGTTACAACCCGTATTCGATGATAGTTGCGTCTGATTGAAATTGCGGACAAGTAGGTGAAATCTTCAACGTAACACTAATCCCTCATTTCTTCTTCGACTCCATCAACGCCTGAACAGGCTTGAGGCCGTAGGGGCTGCCTTGCTCTATCGCCGTGAGCACCGTGCCGCCGCCGGTGAAGAAATAGTAGCTCGCGTTGTCCATGACCGAAAGGTAGAGGCCGGGCAGGAGGTTAAGTGGACCCCTCATCAGACCGTGTTTTCCCCTTGACATTAGTTTCACTATAATATATAGTTTCACCGTATGGTGAAACAGACTAGTATAGTGAAACAAAAGAGAGAGAGCAAGGCGGTATCAGTTGCTCGTGAGCGGCTGGAGGCCCTCTTTGCGGAAATTCCTTTCGTCCGCATCAAGAATTCCAAGACCGACGTTCGGCTTGGCGATACTCAGGTAGACCTTATCCTGAGCGCCCTCATCTCCGGCAAGTCTGCACGATTTATTGTCGAGATCAAATCGCAGGGTGAGCCGCGTCTTGTCAGGGTGGTTGTCGAGCAATTAAAGAAATACCTCCAGGGCGAGGAAGACGTATACGGTATCATTGTCGCGCCTTATTTGAGCGAAGCCAGCAGGCAGATATGCAAGGAATCCGGCATCGGTTGCGTTGATCTGGCAGGCAATGCCTTGATTTCTTTTCAGTCGATCTTTATCGACAAGACCGGAATTCCGAACCGCTCTGCCGTGCCCCGCGTCGCCAAATCCCTCTTTTTTCCCAAGTCCAGCCGGGTGCTCCGCGTGCTTCTCGCTGAACCGGCGAGGAGATGGCGTGTGGAAGAGATATCGAAAGAGGCAAAAATCAGCATTGGTCTCGCCTCACGGGTGAAACAAGCCCTCCTCGACCAGGAGTGGATCTCGAAAGAAAACAAACGGTTCTTCCTTGCTGATCCGGAAAAGGCGCTCGCGGCGTGGGCGGCGAAATACTCGTACACGCTCAATGAGAGTTACTCGTATTATTCAGGGCTGAAGGACGAGGAGTTGGCATCCGCGATCCGGATGGAATGCCAAAAGAGGGGATGGGAATACGGGCTTGCCCTTTTTACGGGCGCCAGAAGGGTAGCTCCCTTCGTAACCTTTCCACGCTTCTTCGCCTACGTCAAAGGCGATAGTATCGTCCTCGCCAAGTCATTGCAGTTCAAAAAAGTCGAGTCCGGCGCCAACGTCACAATTCTTACACCTTACGATGACGGCGTACTTTACGGGCTTCAGGATGTGAAAGGCACACAGGTGGTATCAAATATCCAGCTTTACCTCGATCTCAAAAGCTACAGGGGCAGGGGCGAAGAAGCGGCGCAGTTCATCTTTGATGAGAGGATCAAACCCGAATGGCAAGCAAGAGCGATTACGCGCCGGAAGAGGTGAAAGCCTGCAAATCGGTGCTTGTGGAACTCATTCATCTCTTCGGCGAGATCAAGGACGAGATGGTGATTATCGGCGGGTGGACGCCCGCGCTTCTGTTTCCGCAGTCCGTCGAACCGCACATCGGCAGCCTCGATATTGACGTTGCCCTCAATTTCGCAAAGATCCCCAATGACACGTATCAGACCATCTTAAAATCCTTCCTGAAGCGCGGCTATGTGCAAGACAAGGAGCAGCCGTTCCGTTTCTACCGCACGGTCGCTTTGGAAGGCATGGAATCCGTAAAGGTCGCTGTCGATCTCATGGCCGGAGAGTACGGTGGCACCGGAAAGAGCCGCAGAACGCAGTCCGTGCAGGATGCTCGCGCGAGAAAGGCGAGGGGATGCGACCTTGCATTCAACTCGACCATCACCGTTACCATCGAGGAGGAGCTGCCCGGCGGCGGCATGGATAAAGTCAGCGTCAAGGTTGCGGGCATTGTGCCGTTTCTCGTCATGAAGGGAATGGCGATGCATGAACGCTTGAAGGAAAAAGATGCCTATGACATCTACTTCTGCCTAGAGCATTACGCCGGCGGCGTGGACGCGCTTGTTCGGGAGTTTAAACCTCATCTCAAAAACAAACTTGTTATGGAAGGACTCGGCAAGATAAGGTCGAGGTTCGCTACGATGAAGCATGTCGGCCCCGTGTGGGTGGCTGATTTTATGGAAAAATCGAACAAAGAAGAGAGGGAAATCTTGATGCGGCGGGTGTATGAAAAGGTGACGGACATGCTCGATGCGCTCAAGATAAAAGAATGGGCAGGGAAGTAATTGTGCAATGAGAATTCCGTACGTCATAGACAACCAGACCCATGAACATGGGGGCCGTTGGTTCTCAGGATGCTTTCCCCTTTTTCGTTTAGCGGACGTAATACGATATGGACATACGAAGCTACTTTGCAGACGTGATCTCTTCGTTAGCATGTTTCGCCTGGTATTTGATAATTATTTCGCTTTAGCAATGTAAACAATTGTAAGTGAAATCTTCAACGAAACGCTCATCCCTCATTTCCTCTTCGACTCTATCAACGCCTGAACAGGCTTCAGGCCGTAAGGGCTGCCTTGCTCTATTGCCGTGAGCACCGTGCCGCCGCCGGTGAAGAAGTAGTAGCTCGCGTTGTCCATGACCGAAAGGTAGAGGCCGGGAAGGAGGTTCTTGAATTCCTGGAGCGTGTCGCCTCCGCCGTACATCTTCATGGCATCCCGGTTCAGGTCTATGGTGTTATCGAGGGCCTGCGATCCGGCGGCAAAGTGCGGGGTGTATCCCATGACGGCGTTGACGAATATCGTTTTCGCCGTGCCGATGGCCTCTGCAACCGCCTTGTCCTCAAAGGATTTGGGGTCGATATCGAGGATGTATCCATAGGAGCCGCCGGACTTAAAATCCTTGATCGAGATGGTTCTGTATTTGCCCTCGATCCTGCCGGCCATGATGTCTGATTCGACGATAGCGGGGAACTCTACGATCTTTTTATACGTTCGGTCCTTCTCCACCAGCTCCCTCGCAAAGGCGATGTCCTCGTCGGTCACGCCCTTTATCTTTACCTTATATTTGGCGCAGAGGTAAGTGTTGTAAATCACTCCGCCGAGCATCACGCGGTCAACTTTTTCATAGATTGCGGAAAGCGGCTTGATCTTGGTGTCGTACTTCGCTCCGGCCACGACGGCAAGGAACGGCCGTTCAGGGTCCATCACCCTGTTCAAGTTCACGATCTCCTGCTGGAGCAGGAAGCCTGCATAGGAAGGAAGGTGTTTCGTAATATCGTACGTGGAGGCGTGCGGCTGCCACGAGCCGAAGGCGTCGTTTATGTAGATATCGGCCAATCCGGCAAGCTGGAGAGTAAAATTTTTTCGTACATCCCCTTCAGCCTCCTCTCCCTGGAACCATCTCGTATTGGGAAGGTAAATCCCTCCGATCTTCCGCTCTCTCAGTTCTTTGATGGCGAGATTAATGGAAGTATCGATCCCGGTTATGCCCCGCTCCGGATCGATGGGAAATTTTGGAACGTAAAGTTTCGTATGGAGTTTCTGTTCGAGATATCGCGCAACGGGTTCCACGGACTCTTCCTTCCTGCACGTTATTGATCCCGTCTTCTTGTCTTTCGGCCTGCCCACATGGGTCATCATGATGGGCCTGCCTCCCCGCTCGACGATGTTGAAGAGCGTCCCTATGGTACGGTCGATCCGGTAGGGGTCGCGTATCTCTCCTTCTTTCACCACGTTATGATCAAACCGGACGAGAACGATTTTCCCGTTCAGGTCCGCGTCCTGGATCAGCGGCAGTTCAGTGTGCACGTATTTGCTCGTCATGCTGGACCTCTGTTATGATTTTTCATAGGGGTTTGTAAACGCTTCAATTATAGCACAGGTATCATTGCAGGATTGACCGGACGGACTCAGCATCCTCGAACCGTCTCTATCGGAAAGAGTTACTACTTCTTCTGCATCTCTCCCACCATGGGCACGAACGCCACGGGGCTTATCTGCTCGACGTCCAGCTGCCCGCGCCGCTTGGTGGCGAGGGTGAGCGTCTGGAAATAGACCATACTGCCGAGCGGCACAATGAGCCTGCCGCCCTCCTTGAGCTGTTTGATGAGCGGCGGCGGGATGTGATTTGCCGCGGCGGTGATGATGACGGCGTCGAAGGGCGCCTGCTCTTCCCAGCCGAAGTACCCGTCGCCGTATTTCACCTGCACATTCTTGCAGCCGAGTTGCTTGAGGGTGAGCTCCGCCCTCTGGGCGAGGTCCTTTCGGATCTCGATGGTATAGACCTCCCGGACGACCTCGGCCAGCACCGCGGCCTGGTATCCCGATCCGGTCCCGATCTCCAGGACGCGGTCGCTCCGCTTGAGCCCCAGGGCCCCGGTCATGAGCGCGACCACATAGGGCTGCGAGATGGTCTGGCCTTCTCCGATCGGCAGGGGATGATCGCCGTATGCCCGGTCCCGGTACGATGGATCAACGAACAAATGCCTCGGGACCTTGCCCATCACGCCGAGGACCACAGGGTCCTTCACCCCCCGGCCCCTGATGTCCTGCTCGACCATCTGCTGCCGTTTGAGTGCATACTGGTCCTGGGCAACGGAAGAGGCCGGAAAGAGTAGGAGGACGAAAAGGGAAAAGACCGGGACCGGCAAGGCGCTTTTCGGGGAAATAACCATGGGACCGATGGCCTCCTTGGTTTAATTATGGCATAACGCGGGGAAAATGGGATGTTTTGAAACAAAAAGCCTGAGAATCTTCAAGACTCTCAGGCCCGGTAATCGTTCATGTCCGCGCACGGCGGACACTTTTAGGTCCCTCAGCCGCCGCCCCACGAGCCGGTGCTGCAGGCCGAGTGGTCGCCCCCGCCGTAGGAGGAGAACCGCGAAAGCTGCTTCTTCGCCTTCTTCTCATTGCAGTACGGACAGGCCGTATCCTCAGCTTTTGCGGTCAGGGACTGCAGCAGGACAAAATCCTTTCCGCAGGCCTCGCATAGGTATTCATAAAATGGCATTGTCAGACTCCTTATCTTATGCAACAACATTCTCGTCTTGATCCTTGCGCGCACCATGCTCCGGCACGCCGCAGGCACATAGCATAATACTCATCGGGCAGAAGCCTGTCAAGGCGAAAATCATGAGCATGACGCCCACGAAACCCGTAAAGATGGCCCAGTTCGGATTGACGAAATACCCGAGGAGCGAACCCCCAAGCACGAAAATACCGGCAAGGAGCCTGATGAGTCTTTCGAGATACCATGTTTTTGTGTCTGCGATGTACATCATATTCCTCCTTGCAATTCAAAGTAGGCGGGAACTATCCGGTCCCGTCGCCACGCTTAGAGCTTAAACGCTGTTATGAGCAGAATCGTATTTTGCTGTGTCTGCAGAATAACGTCAACAATCAACTTGAGGTTCGTGCTTTGGATCACCTGCGTCGCCAGGATACGGTCGGCCATAATACCGATGTTGTCGGCCATGACGAGAATTTTATCGGCCATCTCAAGGATCCGGTCCGCCATCACGCCGATATCGTCCGAAAGCCGGAGCATCGCCGCCAGCGAACTCTGGAGCGTTGTGATGGCGGTGCTCGGCGCGAGGTTCACTATGCTCTGAGACAGGCTCAGCAACCCGGACCCCAGCGATGCGTTTATCGTCGCAAGATTCTGGAGCGCAACCAGAATATCGCTCGTAACACTGAAGGTGCCCGTGCCGACGGCAGCGGCCACGGTGTTATACACATCCATCACATTCGTCTGGTAGGAGACGACTGCGGTTTCGAGCTGAGCAAGCTGCGTGTTCATGGCAGTCGCGGTCAATGTGGTTTTGCTCATCGTTGCAATGAGATTATTACCCTGCGTCACCAGGCTGGTAAGATTGCTGGTCAGCGTGACGGGGTCCAACGCAGCCTGGGCCGGTACAGCAGCAAGTCCGACAAGTATCATGGTGAAAACCAGAACCAATCCAACGGTATTACGTGTCTTTGTAAACATTTTTCATTCTCCTTTTTCAAGTTAAGATATTTTGTATCCGGGTCTTTTATGGTTAGAGCCTCTCCCACTGCTTCGTATCGGGATTGAACGCCTCGCTAAAGGCGGTCACCTCTTCCTTGAGGCCCGTTTCATAGCCCTCGTTCAACCCGTAATTGATGAGCATCTTGATCGAGCGGAGCGAGCTCAGGCTGTTGTTGCCGATCCTGACTGCGAGCCGTTCCGCCTCTTCATCGAGCGCATCGGGCGGGACCACGCTGTTCACGAGACCTATCTTGAGGGCCTCGTCGGCGTCCACGGACCTGCCGGTGAACAGAAGCTCCTTTGCCCTGCCGATGCCCACGGTCTTGTACAGCCGCTGGGACGAGCCGAAGATGGGCGGAACGCCGAACCGCGCCTCGGGAAATGAGAAGACCGTGTCCGATGACGCGATGCGGATGTCTGCCGCCAGCGCGAGCCCCAGGCCCGCGCCCGTGGTCTCTCCCTTGACCGCCGCGATCACCGGGACGGGAAGGCTCTCGATATGTTTGAGCAGGCTGTAGCCGACCTCGGCAAGGTGCCCCGCCTCCTGCTTCGTCATCTTCGCGAGCGCCGCGTAGTCGATGCCGGCTGAAAAGTGCTTTCCCGCGGCCGTAAACAGCACCACCCGGAGCTCGGACCGCGAAGCGTGGACCTCGCTGATGGTCTTGTTCAGCTCGGCCAGGACCTCCTTGTCCAGGTAGTTGTTCGGCGGGTTGTCGATCGATACCGTGCTGATCCAGTCCTTGCACGAAACGGTTATACAGGTGTTTGACATATACTACCTCCCTTTTGGATTGCGGATTTGCCCCTCACCCAGCCTCTCCCCAAAGGGGAGAGAAGATTTATATTCCGCATTCCGCAATTCTCTACGCATTCTCCCAGTTCTTCTTCTCCACCATATAGTAGAAGAGTGGGATCACCACCAGCGTCAGGGCCGTGGACGCCAGCATCCCGAAGATGAGCGCCAGCGCCAGGCCGGACCATACCGGGTCGGCCACGATCACGGCGGAGCCGAGGATGGCCGCGGCGGCCGTGAGCACGATGGGCCTGGTCCTGATGGCCCCGGCCTCGATGAGCGCCTGCTCGAGAGGCAGGCCCTCCTGCTTCTTGTCCAGGATGAACTCCAGGAGCACGATGGAGTTCCGGACCACGATGCCCGCCAGCGCGATCACGCCGATCATCGAGGTCGCGCTGAAGTACACCCCCGTCAGGGCGAACCCCGGCATGATGCCGATCATCGAGAGCGGGATGGCCGCCATGATGACCACGGGGATCGAGAACGACCGGAACCGGCCCACGAGCAGCAGGTAGATGGCGATGAGCGCCACGCCCATGGCGGCCCCGAGGTCGCGGAACACGTCCAGCGTGAGCTTCATCTCGCCGTCCCACTTGATCCTGTATCCTTCGGGAAGGGGGTGCTTCCCGAGGTGGCGCATCATGTCGATGACGGCATACACCTGGCTCCGGGCCCCCATTTCACCGTACACATAGGTCACGGGCTCGAGGTTCTTGTGGTAGACGGCCTTGTCCATCTCTGACGGCACCGCCTTCACGAGCGACGAGAGCGGGACCTGGCTGCCCTGGGGGCTGGTGACATAGACCTTGTCCATGTCGGAAAGGCCCGCCCGCTCTCCCTTGGGAAGCCGGAGAAAGATGGAGACGGGGTTCTTGGCCTCGGGCCTGTGCAGGGTCGAGACCGCCAGGCCTGCCACGGACATCCGGAGGGTCTGGACGATCTGCTCCGTGGAAATGCCGGCAAGAGCGGCCTTCTCCTTGTCAACGATGAGCTGGTACTTGTCCTGCTTCTCTTTGACGCTGTCGTCGATATCAACGACCTGGTCCGTCTCCGCGAAGAGCGCCTTGATCTGTTGGGCGATCTCGCGCTGGGTGTTGTAATCAGGCCCGTAGATCTCGGCGACCACCGTGGCGCGCACCGGCGGCCCCGGCGGGTCCTCAACGAGCTTGATGTTCGCGCCGTACTCCCGGGCGAGCTTCGCGATATCGGGCCTGATCGTGAGCACCAGCTTCTCGCTCGATGCGGAGCGTTCTTCCTTGTCGATAAGGTTCACGCGGATGTCGGCAAAATGGCTCGCCTCGCGGAACGCGCCGCCGCGGAGAAGGCCGTTGAAATCGATCACCGAGCCCGTGCCCACGAAGGTCTCGTAGTCCTTCACTTCGGGGATCCGGCGGAGGTAGTCGCCCGCCGCCCTCGCCGCGCGGTCCGTGTTCTCCAGCGCCGTACCCGCGGGCATGTCGATGGAGACAAGGAATGTGTTCTTGTTCGCCTTGGGCAGCATGCGGAACTTCACCAGCTGCGCCAGGGGAAAGAGCATGGTGATCACGAAGACCGCCGCGATCACCGCCATGAACACCTTGCGCTTTTTCGTGTTCACGAGAAGGGGCGCAAGGACCTTTTTGTACACTTGATAGATCCTCGTCTCTTCGAGGGGCTGCGGGTGCCCGGCGAAGTGCTTCGTCTTCATCAGCCGGTAGCTCGCCCAGGGCGTCACGATGAACGCGATGAAGAGCGACGTGATCATGGCCACGGGCACGTTGATGGGGATGGGCATCATATAGGGCCCCATCATGCCCGTCACGAAGGCCATGGGGATGAAGGCCAGCACCACCGTGAACGTCGCGAGGATCGTGGGCATGCCGATCTCGTTCACCGCGAGGATCGCGCCCTGGAGCCTCGACTGCTGCTGGAGCTTGTAATGACGGTGAATGTTCTCCACCACCACGATGGCGTCGTCCACCAGAAGACCCAGGGAAAGAATAAGGGCAAACAGCGTGATCCGGTTGATCGTCTGGCCCGCGATCATGCCCACGGCAAGCGTGATGAAGAGCGTGAGCGGGATCGCCAGCGCCACGATGGCGGCCTCGCGCCACCCGAGCGTGAAGTACAGCAGGATGATGACGACGATGATCGAGACCGCCAGGTGGAAGACCAGCTCGTTCACCGCGTCATTGGCGGTCTTGCCGTCGTTCCGCGTGATGGTCACCTCTACCCCCGGCGGGATGTGCGTCTTTTTCAGCTCCTCGAGCCGGGAGAGGATCTGGCCTGAGATCTTCACGGCATTCAGCTTCTGGCGTTTTGCCAGCGCCACGGTCACAGCGGGCGTTTCCTGGAGGGGCGCGGCATGCCGCGCCCCTGCCTCTGCATACCGGGCATGATCGGCGCCGAAGCCGATGCGCGTGAGCCTTGTCGTTTCTTCAAAGCCGTCGGATACGTCGGCCACGTCGCCGAGGTATACCGGCCGGCTGCCTGAAACGCCCACGATGGCGCTCTTGACATCGCTTGCCGTTTCGAAAAAGCCGCCGGTCTCGAGCATGAGCTTTCGGTTGCCCTGTTCCAGCTCGCCGCTTAAGAGGTTCGCATTCGACGCGTTGATGGCTTGGGCGATCTGAAGGGGCGAGAGACCATAGCCCGCGAGCCGGAGCGGGTCGAGGGTCACGCGCACCTGCCGGCTCCTGCCGCCGATCACGAGGGAGTTGCCCACGCCCGGGACCTTCCGGAGCTCATCGAGCACGTTGTCCGCCACGAGCCGGAGCTGGGCGTCATCATAGTTCGTACCCGGTGCGCCGGAAAGCGCGGCGGCCACGATGGGCACGTCGTCCACGTCAATGGGTTTGACCAGGGGCTGGGACGCTCCGGGCGGCGCGAAGTCCATGCTGTTCATGAGCTTGTCGTAAAGCTTGACGAGGGAGCGCTCCTTGTCCTGGCCCACGTAGAACTTCACCGTCACCACGGCCATGGAGTTCATGGACACGGAATAAACGTCCTCCACGCCGGGGATCTCCCAGAGCTTGGACTCGAGCCGTTTGCTCACGAGCTCTTCCACCTCTTTGGCGCCGGCGCCGGGCAACATCACCATGACGTTGGCCGCGGGCACCACGATCTGCGGGTTCTCCTCCCGCGGGGTGAAGATGAGGGCAAAGAGCCCGAGCACCGCCGTCGCCGCCATGAGCAGCACCGTGAGCTGGGAGTTGATGAAGTACTGCGTTATCTTGCCGCTGATATTGAGTTTCATGATTTAACCTAATGAGAGCCTATTGTAACGGATGAACACGTTCGCTTTGGTAGGGGCGGCCCTCTGTGGCCGCCCAGATAAGGGCAACCACGCAGGGTTGCCCCTACTTTTGTGCAACAACGATCTTCCTTCCCTCGATCCTTCCGAGCTTGTTGTCGGCAACCACCTTGTCGCCGGCCTTGAGCCCCGTGAGGACCTCCACGCTGCCCCCTCGCTCTTCGCCGAGCTGGACCATCTGGAAGACGGCGTTCCCGTCAAGCGAGACCACGTACACGCCCGACAGTCCCGAAATGTCCACCACCGCCGTTTTCGGGATCACGATCCCCTCACGCTTGCCTGTTTCGAAATAGGCCTTCCCGTACATGCCGGTAATAAGTCCTTTGTCCGCCGGGATGTCCACCTTCACGAGGAACGAGTGCGTCCTGACATCGGACGCCGGCACAACCTGCGCCACCCGGCCCGTAATGTCCTTGCCGGGCATGGCGTCGATCTGCACGCGCACGGCCTTGCCGGGCTGAATGGAGAGGATGTCCTGCTCCTGCACGGTCACCTCGAGCCTGAGGTTCTTGTTGTCCTCGATCTTCAAAATGGGCTGGCCGGGAAGCGCCATCTCGCCGAGATTGATGCGCTTCTCCATGATCTGCCCGTTGATGGGCGCCGTGATGGTGGTGTAGCTCTCCATGGCCTTTGCCGCCTTCAGCCCCGCCTGAGCGGTCTCGAGCCCCAGGGTCGCCTGGTCCATCTCCATCTGGGTGGAAGCCTTCTCGTCATAGAGGCTCTTGATGCGGTTGTACTGGAGCCTGGCGTTGTTGTACGCGGCCTGGGCCTGGTAGGCCTGGGCGCTGATCTCGCCGCTCTCGATCTTGACGAGCAGTTTGCCCGCGGTCACGTGGTCGCCTTCGCGCACGCCGAGGTAGATGACCTTGCCCATGACCTTGCTCGACAGGACCGACGTGTTCTTCGAGCTGAGGGCCCCTGCCGCGGTCACCACGGAGTCGATGACCCTCGGCTCCACCGTAATGGCCGAAACCGTGAGCGGCGCCTCGGCCTTCGGGACATCGGCATATCCGTTATTCTTCCCGAGTATCATGTATCCGGCGCCGAGAACAGCCACCGTTGCCGCAATGGAAATAAGAGAAAGTGTTTTTCTATCGAGCGCGTTGACCTTCCCGGCGACCTTCTCTTTTATGGTTTTAATGTCTGTCATGTTCGTTTCCCCCTTCTCTTTTGCTTCTCTTCTTCGTTTTTACGCAGGCTAAAGCCTGCGGCTACTTCGCCTTTTCGTCCATCTTCCCTCGTCCGTCGTCCCTCATGTCTTACAACGTCCCCACCGCGAGCTTCAGCTCTGCAAGGGACACGTTATTATCATAGAGTGCCTGGAGCGCGTTCGTCCGCGCCCGGATGAGGGAGTTCTCCGCGCCGAGCACGTCCACGAAGGTGGTCATCCCCGCTTCATAACGCTTCTGGACGATCCGGAGGCCTTCCTCCGCCTCCTGGACCGAGGAGGACGTGGCCGCGATCCGGTCCTCGGAGGCAGCCAGATTGTAGTAGGCCTGCCTCACCTGGAGCTGCACCGCCGACCGGGTCTGCTCCTCCAGCTCTCTCACTTTCCGCGCCGTGGCGAGGGACTCCCGCACCTTTGATTTGGTGACGAGGCCGTCGAAGAGGTTCAACTGGAGCACGGCCATGACGGCCCAGCTCCTGGCGTCATTCCCGGCGGGATCGCTGCTGTTCCAGTCCACCTGGCCCATGAGGTTGAGTGTCGGCAGGTAGTCCGTCCGCGCCTGGCTCACGCTCACTTCGGCGTTCCTCCGGTTCAGGCCCATGGAGAGCAGATCCGGCCTGCGAACGGCGGCGTCCTGGATCAGGACATCGACATCGGCCTTCAGCTCCTGGGGCGCCAGGGCGCCCGCAATTTCATATTCCCTGGACTGGGGCACGCCCATCGCAAAGTTGAGCGCCGCCGTCGCCAGTTTGGTCCCGTTATCGGAGCGCGTCACCATTTCCTTGACCTCGGCGTACTGCACCTTTGCCCGGAGAAGGTCGGACTGCAGGACCGCGCCGGCCCGGTACCGGGCCTCCGCCAGCTTCACATTTGCCGTGCTCGTTTCGAGAGACTTGAGCGCCACCTTATGGGATTCCCTGGCCAGGAGCAGACTGTGGTACGCTTTGATCACGTTGTACACCGTCTCCTGCCGCGTCCGCTCCCTGTCCTGGAGCGATGCGTCCCGCCCGAGCCTGGCCTGCTTTACTCCCAGGTACTCCCTGCCGCCGTTGAAGACGGGCTGCATCACGGCCAGCCTCGTATTGTAGTTCTCGATGGCTTCGGGGTTATTGATGGCAGCGGGATTGAAGTCGGCAGCGCCGACGATCTCCTGGTTCAGCTTGGTCCCGAACACCATGAGCGGATTGTTCGTCTTGCTGTATGTCTCCGACAGCGTCACCTTGGGCAGAAAGCCCGACGCGGACCTGAGCACGCCCGCCTGCGCCGCCTGGATCTGAGCGTCCGCGGCCTTGAGGCCGTGATTGTTCTCCAGGGCCGTGGCCACGGCCTGCTCAAGGGTGAGGCCCTCGGCCGCATAGCTGTAGAACGCCACCGCCAGCACGAGCAGCGCCACAAGCCCGGTGCAGAAAAAAAGAGGTTTGATCCTGCTGTTCCACATATTCATGCCCTTTATACCCTGGCCGCAGATAAACTTGACTTCCTGTTCCATAACACGATGCCGCCCTCAAGATTTTTCACCGCATACCCCAGCCGGGAGAGATACACGCAGGCATAGGCGCTCCGGTTTCCGATCCTGCAGTACACCACGATGTCCTTGTTCTTCGGAAGTTCCTGGAGCCGGTGCGGAAGCTCGTGGATCGGGACCAGGTACGAACCCTCGATGGCCTCGGCCGCATTTTCCTGCGCCGTCCTCACGTCAAGCAGGACAAAGTCACTGCCTGACTGTATCTTCACGTTCAATTCTTCCGGGGTGATATTTTCAACTCCGTACATACTATAATTATAAAACATGATTTACTCCTGCCCCCCTGAATCGTCATACCTTTGTACCCAGTCAGCCTCTTTCTCTTGAAACAAGCTCGAACAATGGACACTGCCAGGGGTAGTCCCTCTGGGGTAAGAGGGTAAGGGGGATGACAGTGCCCATTGTTCAAGTCTTACCTTCCTCTATTACAACCTCCATGCCAAAATAGCAACCCATTGTTTTTATATACTTTATTGTTGATGAATAAAAGGCGGGCGGAACTGGCCGGAAAAAATTGTCGAATGATTTTCATCATTAACGTACTGAGAAAGTCGTATTTCAACCATCGCTTTTGGCATATTTACTGGGCTTTTTTCAATTCGACAATTTTGTCTACTCGAAAACAGGCTATGAGGCAGAATCAAGAGAATGTCGAACGTGCGCTCACAGGACGGAGGTTGCCCTGCTCCTTGAACGAACGGGCGGGAACGCGGAATGAATCGGCCGTGTAACGAATCGTCGCCCGGTCTAATATTGTCAGAACAGGGGGCAGGGACGGCGGCAATGGCGCAAGGCTCTCGGAATCACCACGGGCCGGAAACGCATTCATCCCTGTTTCCGGTTTTATCGCCATTGACAGCGGTCTCCAGGGTATGATATGTTTAAAGCCATGCAATCACAAGGGGGGCGATAATGCGAAAGATAATTGTCAGCGCATTCCTGTCCGCGGCCATCCTCGCAGGCGGAGCGCCGCAGCAGGCCCGTGCGGCGGAAGAGCTCTTTGACACCAAGGCCGCCTCTGCGCACATCGAAAAAGGCATCAATCATCTCAAATCGAAAAACTACGACGCCGCCATCAAAGAGTTCGAGGAATCAGCCTCCGTCTCTCCCGATGCCGAGCCGTACTATTATCTGGGCTACGCCTATTACATGAAGGCCAAGAAGACAAACGACCCCGAGAGCAGAAAAAAATCCAAGGAAAACTTCGCGAAGGCCTATGAGCTGAACCCTAACTTCACTCCTTCCCGGTTCAAGCCCGAGGCAACGCCCCCCGAGGCAGAGGCAAAACAGAAAAAGGCGCAACCCGCGGAACCGGATGCGCCCATGATAACCGAGGCGCCGGAGCAGACCCAGGAACAGCAACCGCAGCAGTAGACCCTCTCCGCAGATGCCACCGCACAGCAGCCGCGGCCTCAGCCGTTGCGGCCCGGCCCGCTAACAGGCGCCTTGCCGGCGAATCCATCCCTTTGGCGAATGGTCATTGTAAGGAAGAGAATCATAATTTGCTGAATTCCGTTTGACAAAACCTTGTTTTTTGTATATTGTAAAAACATGAAAATCGATACCGAACATGCATATATTGTTCGTGATCCGGCTATTTTATATGGCGAGCCGGTCATCAAGGGGACGCGCACTCCGGTCAGGGCGGTTGTTGAAAACTGGAGGATGGGACTTTCCCCCGAAGAGATCGTCGTCCACCTCCCACACCTTACGCTCGCCCAGGTCTTTGACGCATTGAGTTATTACAGCGACCATCAGAACGAAATCGAAGCATACATCGAAAAAAACAAAATACCTGAAGGCGTCGTCAACCCGCCGAGCAAATGATTTCCCTCTACGCCGATGAAGATGTCGACGTTCTGATCAAGCCCCTCCTCAAGGCCAAAGGCTTCACTGTTTACACGACGCTCGATGAAACTATGCTCGGGAAGACAGATCGAGAACAACTTAAGCATGCAATAAGTCTGAAAGCTGTCTTCTTGACCCATAATAGAGTGGATTTTGAAAAATTAGCCGCACAGTTCATGGAGGAAGGGAAAGAATATTTCGGCATTGTATTGGCGACACGACGGAATGTTTACGAATTGGCCCGTCGAGCTGCCCGTTTTCTCGAAATGCACAAGCTGGACGACATCAAAAACCAGGTGTGGTACATCTGACAGATGGGCATGACCTTTGCCGGCATCGACAAGCTCTATATCGCCGGCGGGTTCGGCCGCTACATCGACGTGGAGCGTGCCATCACCATCGGCATACTGCCGGACCTGCCCGTGGACAAGTTCCAGTTCCTCGGCAACACCTCCATCATGGGCGCCTACTATGCACTGCTCTGCGACCGCCTCCGGCACGAGGCCGAAGAGATCGCGCGGAAGATGACCGATATCGAATTATCGGTCTCCCGCAGCTTCATGGACGAGTACCTCTCCGCCCTGTTCCTGCCGCATACGAACCTGGACGCATTCCCGACGCTGAAACGGGAGCCGGTTCATTCCGGCCAGGATGCTGTCCTGTCCGAGCGTGAGCCTTTCCCTCTGGAAGAGGGCCACGGCGAATTCCTGTTTCAATTCATCCTCGGTCAGCCGGGTTGCGTGAAGGATAGTGTCGGGAATGACAATGATCACGATGCATCACCAGTCAATTCTGTTTGAAGGGGTTTACGAATTTAACGCCTTCGATAACTTGGCCGTGTTGTAAATCCTCCGTGTAGATCGTGTCGATAAAGACTTTATCGCTCATGCAGCTCGTCCCGTGAGCGATAGTAGGGCCCGCCGCCAAGCTTCAATCCCTTCTCCATCCGCGCCAACTCCTGTTTCATGGCGTTAACGAATGACTGGTCTTTATCGCCGGGCTCGTGAAAGATGACATCGACTTCCACGCCATTCGTTGCCGCAACAGGCTCAAGAAGCTGGACAGTGTTTCCCTTAAATATGCCTTTCACTTTGGCCATATCAGCACCTCTTCATCTCGTTAAAAACTATTATAACAAAAAAGACACGAAAACAATTCAATTTTATGCCATGAAGCCGGCGCTCCGTTGTTCATCCGGTCCGTACGTAAAGGACCATTTGCCTGTTAAAAACAGCCTTCTAAGGCCACAAAAGGACATTGTTCACATCATTACTGTAGTATTTCAGAGAGTTGGCTTGGTCCGACCCCGGCTGCTCCACGCGAACGCGTGGTCGGGCGGCACCATTCTAGACATGCTACTCGTCACGCCGCCATACACGTACAACGTTCATGCTTTCATCGAGCTGTACCCATAAGGGGGTATTCGGAATACGTAGCTCGAAGGGAATTTGCTCCACAGGGATATCACGTGGTGCACCACCCTGCGCAAGACCAACTCCGGGATGCAGGATTATGCGAATCTCGCCCGCGCTAAGTGACGCGAAGACAACTGCTGGAATACGCTCAAACCATTCAGCAGGGTATTTTCTCTTCTCGGTCATCGCCGTGCAGCCCAGCCAGTTATTATAGGGACGGATAAATGTAGCATCTATTATGTACCTAGTCAATATTCAAAAATAAATTTGACGTATGTGATTGGATTCATAACGATTACAAAATGACTAATATGCAAATCGCGTAATAGTCAAAATCAACTGACTAACACGAGATTTCGGATATTAGTCAGAAACAGACTGAGTGTCTGATCCAAGGTGTAATTCAGGCGCCGCTCTTGGATGCATACATATAATCTACGTAGCCTGCTATCTGTATCCGGGCCTCATCGGTCACCTGTCGGAATTTTCTCAGCATCATGATCTCATCGATTTTCATGATTTTTTCAAGATACTCGGTCTGCTCTTCTGAAAGAGGATATTTACGCTTGCCGCGATTAAGCTTGCCCTGTGAAGGAATAAGAAAAAAGCCCTTGACCTCGTTGGGGACTTTTTCCTGGTGTGCCGCCAGGACGAGCATAGACATGTCGAGTTTCAGCTTTTTTGCGATCATGATGAGCGTATTGTCTTTCGGGATATGTCCCTTGTTAATAGTGACCCGCAGGAGCTCCGGGCTGATCCCGAGTACCTTAGAGGCGTCTTTAAGGTTATTAAACCCATTTTTAACGAGTGCATTCCTGATCATCTCAGATAGTTTCATTGCCAACCTCCGTGGAAAAGAAAGATAACCTATGATACGCTCATTAACCGTTTATTACTACTTGAAACATGCAGTTTGTTAAATAAGAGTCTCTATGGTCTTTTTCGTTGCAAGTCTTTTTCGTTGCATTTTCATCTTCAAAACACAAGATCGGGGTAATTTCAATGAGAAAGACTTGTATAACCATAGAAAGGGCGCCGAATGGTTCCCAATGCCGCTCGCTTAATTGATCACGAACAGTTTTTGAATCACCCAGCCGATGCCGTAAACGATATAGCCCACAGGACCCAATATTTTTTTCCGCTTGAGCGTAAGATCGATCTGCGCAAAGTCTACCTGACCCTTCAGCTTCTTCAGCCGTCCTTCCATGGAATCGATGTCGCTCTGAACACGGGTAAGCTCCTTTTCGATTTCCAGGATGTCCTTGACGCCTTTGGCCTGGCCGAGGAGCGCTTTCAGCCGATCTCGTAAGGCAATAGCGTTTTTCAGTCGGGCCTCAGTGTCGATGTACTGTTCAGTGACGTCCTGCGATGCGACGGCTCGAGACTCCTCACTGCCCAGCGCCGCCATTGCATCCAGCATTGGGCGTAGTTGTGTTGCGGGGACTCGCAGCACCAGATAAGCCTGCTCCTCTTCGCGAACGCTTTGACTTTGGACGTATCCACCACTTTTCTGTATAACCGAATCGGCCAGCTTCACCGCCGAAGCAATCTCTTTGACCTCTACCGTCTGGCTTCCGGTCAAGACATAAAAACGTTCGGTCTCAGCTGCAACCATCGCCAAGCGGCCTGGCGCACCAGACTTCGCAACTGAAAGGTCGCGTTTCGCGCATGCCGGGAAAAGGAGAGCGGCGAGAATAGTCAGGAATATGGTTGTCCTGTTGGAAATTCGTCTCACTGTTTAGCCTCCTGTAAATGTCGATGGCTTCATTATTATGATTATGAATTTCATCTCAGCTTTCAGGAAAAAATTAATTCTCCCGCTTCGCAATTTTTCAAAATAGCACCTGACAGGGTATCCCTTCCTTTTCAAATCCCGTCCTCAACTCCTCTCCCTTGTGCAAAAAGAAGCTGTTTTCCATGGCCGACTTCATTCCGTATTTCTTGTATGCCCAGTCAGCGTAATGATAGTTCAGCCTGTCGATGAGCACAGAATCCACTTTACCATTAAGCTCGCTGACCAGCCCCTCGGCGCTGGGAAGGATCGGTGCTATCATGGCAAAGGTCTTTATCCCTTCCGAGTGAAGGATTGCCAGGGCCTCAATTCTCTTGTTTATCGGCGGGGCCCCTGGTTCAAAGATCTTTTTTATCTTCTCATCTGCCGTGGTTATGGTGAATCCGACCTCGGCATCGGTTGATCTCTTCAGTATCTCGATGTCCCTCAAGACAAGAGGGGACTTGGTCTGAACGGTGAGAGGCCAGTTGTTTTCTACGAGAATCTCAAGACATCTCTTGGTGAGCTTATATCTGTTTTCCAGAGGTTGATAAGGATCGCACACTCCGCTTATCCAGACCTTCCCGCTTCTTTTTTTCTTCACCTCTTCTGCTAATAGCTCAGGCGCATTTATTTTTACATCGACAAACGCTCCCCATCTCTCCCGGTGACCGGTAAACCTCTTCATGAATTTGGCATAGCAGTAGACGCAATCATGCTGACAGCCGACATACGGGTTTAAAGCATAATCAGAGACCTGAGATTTAGACAGGATGCTCTTTGCCCGTATCTCCCGGATATTCATAATTTGGATCGAGGGAACCAATCAGTATCTTCTTACTTCTTCGCCTCTCTCCGGAGCATGATCGCAAGCACTCCGGTAATCAGGAACCCGGGAATGCTTATCCAGATTGGGACAATTACGCCATGTACCGTGACCTGCCAATGAAAAAAGAGACGAAGAATATGCACGACAGCAATAAGTGAAAATACGACAGTAACAACAGTTGTAAACGGTTTCATAATCAGCCACCTCCTTATTTTTTGCGGGGGGTACCAGCGTTGTTGCGCCCGTTGCGTTGCCGTAATGGTCCTTCCCTTTAAAAAATGCCCTCAATCAGATCATAGTTCACTTCCGTAACGGCAATCAGCGGCTTGAATATTTCCGCCTGTACTGTGCAATTGCCAAGGCGGCAACAGTCAGGGCTCAACGGCCCGGAAAGAAAAAAGTCCTCCTGCCTTTCTATGACATCTATATAGCGCAACTACTCGCAGGAGGAAGAAACCAGCATCTGCCACCGATTTGCTTGCTGGTTTTATCCTTGTAAATCCGTGTTAATCCGTGGCTGAAAATTATGTCCTTTTATTTACAATAGCACGCCC
>CAKKPG010000055.1:0-72298 GCA_919901555.1 Nitrospiria bacterium
TGTACCGCGACGCCGACACGGGGAGCGGCCTGACAAGAGATACCGAGCTGAAATTTTTTGCCGAGGAAGCCGGCTCATGGGTCGTTATCGGCAACGGGTATGCGCCGTTCTTGATCTCCATGCCCATCCTGGCCGGCGACGCCGCGTATGGTATCTGGCCCTTCGGGGTACACGGCGGCGGCCACCCTGAAGGCCACCCGGGCTGGGACATTGCGTACGTGCCCGGAGCAAAGGCCCGGGCCGCGGCCGATGGCACGGTGTCGCACATCAACCCCAACCCCCATCATCCCGGCACGTGGTTCATCTCGGTGCAGCACCGGCCGGGTTACTTCACCTGGTACAATAATCTGGGCGGGGTGGAGCCCGGCATCGTCGTGGGGACGCCCGTGCGCGCCGGCGATCCGCTGGGCGCACCGATGGAGATTCCTGACGGCGATTCCAGCTTTTTCGTGATCCATTTCGCTGTGAATGTAAACTCTCAAACGATGTGCCCGGAGGACTACCTCAATGCGGGAGGACATTCGTTATTCGACGGCATGTGGCGGACGGCGGCGTACGGGGAGGAATTGACAGAGCCGCTGCCGTGCAACCCGCTTGCGGTGACGTTCCCGCTGACGCGCACCTGGCTCCGCGCGAGCGGCCCCCTGGCGCCGAAAATTGAGTTCACGCGCCTGGACCCCACAACCAGCGCGTATACATACCGGTTGCTCGATGCGGGCGGAATAGTCCTGGAGTCCGGCGCCGTCAACTGGTTCAATCCGAGAGCGCTTCCCTACTCCACGATCGACCTGCTGCCCTCGGGTGAGAGAGCGCCGCACCTGGGGATCTACGACATCGTGAGCGGAACGATGCGGATTATCTGGGACGATGCAGTGCGTCCAACGGACCTCACCGGCGCCTCGGTGTATACCCTCGCGCCCTGAGATCCGTTCGGCGGCAGTTATGACTACGCCAACGCCGTTGCCATCCAGCCGGACGGGAAGATCGTGGCAGCCGGGTATGCCTTTACCGGCGCCACCACTGATTTCGCCCTGGCGCGGTACTGGCCGTGATGATTGCCTATGGTAGGCTGCAACCGAGACCGCAAACCGCTGCGCCCTGCGCAGGCGGAACCGGGAACTGCGGGAGCGCCTGCGGGAGACGCGGCGGCGGTCGTCCCGGCGTTCTCCATCCGAATAAGGAGGTGATGTTGACCGCGACAAAGTCTGCGCACTGGTTCAATCCCGACAAGCCGGAATGGCCGGTCGGGGACCGGCATCGCCTGAAAACAGGCGATGACAATACACATTAACAAAAGGAGCAATCCATGAAATACCTACTGCAAACATCGTTCGCACTTGCAACTTTGTCATTGATGTGCGTTCAGCCGGTCTTTGCCATGACCCTGGCCGAGGCCGAGGCAAACTGCGCAAAGATGAAAGGACAGCTCACGGTCACGCGTACCGCGCTCGGAGTCAACTATGTATGTAGGGTCGGGGGAAAGGTGGTCTTGTCGGGGACGGCGACCACTCCACTTGCAACCACACCAGTAGTGCCGAGGACTGATCTGATTATCGGTCCTCAGACAACGCCACACACGACGCCTCAAGCAGCACCCACTCAAGTCGTGCCTATAACCAAGCAGCCGAAGCAGCCGGGAAGTGGGCCGGAGGTTATGCCGCTAACAATGGCTGAATGCCTCAACCTAGGCGGCACAGTTACACACGACGCTCGGTGTCCAAACACGACGACGAGGTCAAATAACGGCGGTACTCTGCAAGGTACATTTAGGTGTACAGGAGTTGGGGGACATTCGGCGTGCGTAGATGAAAGCAACGTGGGAAACCCATAATTGGGGTCGGTGCTTCGTCATTTTTTGTTATCCCCATGGGGTAGCTCAGAATCTCCCCAGCCGATTCGAAGAAGTCGCAATGACAGCCGTCGAATTGAACCCTGCCCGCGAGGCGCACGACTTACTTTACGCATCGCTGCGACAGAGGACAACGGAGGTTCTGCATGAGGAGACTACCGCGGATGCTTCTGTAGGACGAGCGTCACGTTAAATTCCGCCACGTGTTTGTTGCGTCGCATGAGTTTATTAACCCATTCTGCACTGAGAAAGGAGCTCCGTTATGAAAACCGTCCTATCCGTCACCGCTGCACTGATGCTGGCGCTGTCACTCGGCGGCCAGCCGAACCCGGCGTACGCCGATACAAAGAAACCTGCTTCGTCAACTCCACAGCCTGCTTTTGGCCAGCCGAACCCGGTTAACGCCGGGACGAACAAATTTAATCCTGGTCCGATTACCTCTGTACCGATCTCGGCCAATCCCGATCTGGCCATAGGCAGCGTGCTCGCCTTCAGGTGCCTGTGCACACCGGACTTGGACCGGGTCGACGCCCTGTACATGGACACCATCAAGGTGGAGGTGTTCAATAACACAACCAGGCCGTTTAACGGGACAAACACCCCTATCACTATCAGGGCGACATTCCATGACCTGGTGTCGGGCACGGTTAAGACCTTGGAAAAGACGTGGGGGGGCTCGATTCCCAGCTATGGAAAGGTCAAACTTCTCGCGTCCACCGACGTCCACCTGGTGAAGCGCAGCGTCGGTATTACCGCCAGCGTTTCAGTGCCCAACGACACGAATCCATCGAACAATTCGGTCACCATCAGGACTTGTGCCACGTATGTCATCGAATAATCAACCCGGCTATCCACGGCATCGCGGGGAGGGCCGGGAAGATGGATTCCCCGCAGATTGAGCAGGACGCATCGGCGCATATTGCAAATGAATATCAGAAGAGGTAAGTGGGGTGTGGGAGGGGGAGCCGCTGCCTCCTGATTCGATGACACGCGAGGGAAGCTCTGAGCACGTCGTTGCAGCGAAAGCTGGGATCCAGGAGGTATATAAATTTTATGGTCCTTCCCGTGATGAGCGAGAAAAGCCCTGTTGGGCCATGAACCGTTTGCGCCCCGGCTTCGACTCAGGGGTGTAAACGGAAACACCCTCGCCGGGTCGATTCCGCTATTCGGAGGACAACGCTGGGGAGCGACGGGCGCTGAGCATTGAAAAGATCGACCATGGTAATTTCGGTTCCAGCCCGTGCCTGAACGACCCGGCGACGTGGGTATTCGGTGTGAATCGCGTGATGTTTATACGTTGAACGCTTCAATAAGAGGGGGTGTGTGATTATGAACACTTACGTAAAGCACAAAGGGATCAAGAGCTTCTTCGGCGGCATCGGCATTCTGAGCCTGCTCCTCGGCCTTGGGGCGGCATTGTATGGCTGCGGCGGCGGGGGCGGAGGGGGCGGCGGAGGAGGCGTTGCTGCCGGCAGTCTGGATACGAGCTTTAACACCACCGGCATAGTGACCACGGCCATCGGCGGCTTTGGTGACGTTGCCAATGCCGTCGCCATCCAGTCGGACGGGAAAATCGTGGCAGCCGGGAGTGCCTCTAACAGCGGCAACTATGATTTCGCCCTGGTCCGGTACAAGACCGACGGCTCGCTGGATACAAGTTTTGGTGCAACCGGCAAGGTCACCACGCCTATCGGCAGCGGTTATGACTACGCCAACGCCGTCGCCATCCAGTCGGACGGGAAAATCGTGGCAGCCGGGAGTGCCTCTAACAGCAGCAACTATGATTTCGCCCTGGTCCGGTACGACACCGAGGGCTTGCTGGATACAAGCTTTAACACCACCGGCATAGTGATCATTGCCATCGGCAGCGGTTATGACTACGCCAACGCCGTCGTCATCCAGTCGGGCGGGAAGATCGTTGTAGCCGGGACTTCCTATAACGGCAACGATTATGACTTCACCTTGGCGCGGTACAACACCAACGGCTCGCTGGATACAAGCTTTGGCGCAAGTGTACTCTGCCCTATCCTCTCCAACTGCACTGGCATAGTGACCACTGACATCGGCGGCAGCAGCAATGACTCCGCCAAGTCCGTCGCCATCCAGCCGGACGGGAAGATCGTGGCGGTCGGGTATGCCTCTAACAGCACCGACACTGACTTCGCCCTCGTTCGGTACAATGCCGGAGGCTCGCTGGATACGAGCTTTAACATCACCGGCATAGTGATCATTGCCATCGGCAGCGGTTATGACGCCGCCTGGTCCGTCGCCATCCAGCCGGACGGGAAGATCGTGGTGGCCGGGAGTGCCCGTATTAGCAGCAATGATTTCGCCCTGGTCCGGTACAACGCCGACGGCTCGCTGGATACAAACTTTGGCGCCAACGGCATGGTCACCACGGCTATCAGCAGCGATAGTGACGCCGCCTACGCCGTCGCCATCCAGCCGGACGACAACCAGCCGAACGGGAAGATCGTGGTAGCCGGGGTTGCCTCTAACAGCACCGGCCATGATTTCGCCCTGGCGCGGTACAACACCGACGGCACGCTGGATACAAGCTTTAACACCACCGGCATAGTGACCACTGCCATCGGCAGCAGTGATGACTATGCCAATGCCGTTGCCATCCAGCCGGACGGGAAAATCGTGGCAGTCGGGTATACCCGTAACGACGGCGGCGACGAAGACTTCGCCCTGGCGCGGTACTTGCCGTGATGATCGTCTATGGTAGCTGCAACCGAGACTGCAAACCGCTGCGCCCTGCGCAGGCGGAACCGGGAGCTGCGGGAGCGCCTGAGGGGCGACGCAGCGGCGGCAGTCTCGGCGTTCTCCATCCGAATACGGATGTGATGTTGACTGCGACAAAGTCTGCGCACTGGTTCAATCCCGACAGGCCGGAATGGCCTGTCGGGGATCGGCATCGCCTGAAAACAGGCGATGACAATACGCATTAACAAGAGGTATTTCACATGAATAGATATTGCCGAGCAATAATTCTTCCATTTATAGTTATCCTGGCATCGTGCGGTAACGGAGAGAGGGTGCCGACCTGCGACTGGTATGTGAACGCAGCCATTGGGAACAATAATAACGCAGGCACGCCCGGCGCCCCATTCAAGACAATCACGTATGCGCTCACGCTCACGAAGAGCGGCGAGGTGGTATGCGCCGCGCCCGGAACCTACAATGCCGTCTCGGGCGAAACGTTCCCCATCGTGGTCCCCGCTAATGTTGCACTGCGGTCCCTCGAAGGCCGGGCCGGCACAGTTGTCGAAGGCGGAGGGACATACTCCCTCGCATTCGGCACGGTAAAACTCGGTTTCTATGCCTCTGACCAGAGTACGATCGACGGATTTACGATAAAGGTTCCATCGGCAGACGTGGTCGGCATCGACGTGGGCATAGCGACGGAATCGGGCGCCGCTGTATTAAAAAACAACGCATTTGTCGGCATTGCAATGGGACATGTGGGTGGGGCAGCCATCGCTACAGGCGGGTCGGCGGCTCCACTGATCGCCGATAACACGATGACCGGCTGTCATGACGGCATCGCCGGCTTCGGCACATCGGCCCCCGTCATACGCCGGAATATCATGACCCTCAATGAAGACCAAGCGGTGGACGCGCAGGAAAATGCAGTTCCGGACCTCGGGACACCGGCTGATCCCGGTCGGAACACGATCAAAGACAACGGCTCGCGGGGGTTGTTCAACGAAACCGCTGATTCGATCATTCAGGCAGCCGGGAACACATGGAATGTCAACTGCATGACGGATGCAAGTGGACATTACCTAACCCAACTGATCAAGGGCGCCTATGACGATGAAAACAAGTGCCCGGGGGAGCAGTCTAATTTTCGAATCGAATATGAAGGGGCAGGCATACAACTGTAGAGCGAACCACGTTTGGGCGGATGCGATGACAATACACATTAAAAGGAGAATTACCATGAAAACGAATCTGAAACAGAAGTTCCTGCGTACCGTTATGGGCGGCACGGTGGCCCTGCTGCTGCTGTCCGCGCCGAATGCCTTTGCTTTTCCGAGCAGAGGCACGTGCGCGGTGTTGATAACCGCCCCCGTGCCTGTTGGCGCGACCTTCCCGCGCAGCGAAATCTATAACGTTCTCGGGAAGATCACCTTCAACAGCGATACAACTGCCACAATTGACCTCCTTGCTGTGGGCGCGCAGTACACCGAAAATGGGGTTTCACACGGTACCGACGAATTCGGATCTGGTTTGTTAGTAGATATCATAGCAGGTGGCCTTGGCAGTCCGGAGTCGAAAACGCTTACTTTCATCAGACCCGAAAAACCCGATTATCCCGTTGTTATCAATGCATACTCCGTGAATGGGGGAAGAACTATCTTGCTGCAAGGGGCAAGTTCACCGTTCAGCGGCGTTTGCCAGTTTTGAGGGGATCGCCATGAAAACAATCCAACAACTTGGAATGGCCTTGGCGGCGGCAGCGCTGCTGATCATGGCCGGCTGCGGCGGAGGCGAGGGTTCCTCGGAGGCGCCGGCCGACACGACCACCACCACTTCTTCGGTGGTCGTGACAACCGTTCTGACTACGCAGTAGTCCGGGCGCCCGGGATGGGTTGCACCCATCCCGGGTGTACTCGTCTTCCAATGCGGCGCGCGTTTCGAACCAGAAACGCGCGGGCCTCGCGCGGCCTGTCTGAAGTGCTTCTTCCTGCGGAATATAAAAGGAGGTGTGCTATGAAACGGATACTTATGATAGTGCTTGCCGTAATTGCGGTAAGCGGAATCGGCGCGGCGCTGCTGCTCATCGGCAGTACGCCGGCATCGGCAGGACCGGGATATTCCGCCAGTGATGTAAAAGGGGAATATTTATTCACCGTCGCTTCGATCGGTTATGTGGGCAGTGTGCTCGATTATTGCGATCATGCGGGAACCATGTTCTTTGACGGCGTCGGCGCGGTAACGATAACCGAGACGCGGCGGTGCAGCGTCGGCGGTTTGATCGCGGAAACCGCCGTTCTCTCCTATACCGTGAACCCGGTGACCGGCGAGGTTCTCCTTGAAGATCCGAGGGCCCCCGGCGATCCTACCCATGGCCAGATCGTGATGAAGGGCAGGAGCGTGCTTCTCGACGGGACCACGAGGACGAATCCCCATAGGCTGATCATGCACGGCGTGGCCATGCAGCGGTAGCAGCACTGGTGACGCAGGCCCTTGATATATTAAAAAGATAGGCCTTCTCTTTCAAGGCCGGTGAGGTCATTTGACCGCCATCGGCCTTATTTTTTCAAGCTGATGTGAAGTTTCACTTGAGCGGGTCTTCCACCGATTTTTCTCACTTCCGCACTGTTTTGATTCTTCCCGTTTCATCTTGTTTTTTCTTGACAAAAATTTTCAATCCACGTAATCTTATCCGCACATCCAATAACGCAGATTGCACGGATTTTGTGAATCAGATTACACAAATCAAAGAGCAGCATGACGACCCCTGACCAGATAAAACTCCTCGAAAGCCTCCATCCCCTCGAACACAAGCTCCTCCTGAGCTTCGAGCGCGGGGATACGCTCTCCGCCTCCGAGATCATGGGCATATCGGGCCTCGATGAGTCGCGGCTGGACATGGCCGCGGGCTGGCTCCAGACCAAAGGCATGCTCGCAGTGACGGGCGAGACGGTCACGACCTCCGTTGCGCTCACCGAAGCGGGCGCGGAATACCGTGAAAAGGGTACGCCCGAGATGCGGATCATCGGGGCCCTGCGCGAGGGAAAGCAGTTCACGGTCAAGGACGTTATCCAGACGTGGGGTATGGACCCGTCGGAGGTCAGCTCCGCCACCGGATCGCTCAAGGCAAGCAACATCATTCGGATAGCCCAGGGCGGTATTCTCGAATTAAACCAGGCGACTGATACGGCCCCCTACGATTTGCTGAAGGAAGTTATCGATGAAACAGGAACAGCATCCGTCGTTCTCTCGGGCTTTCCTGAAGAGAAGCAGGCCGTAATCCACGCCAACTTCCACAAGCGCGGCAAGGCAAAGGGCGTCTTCCGCATCACGGAAAAGAAAAACCGAACGTACGCCCTGACGGCGCAGGGGAAGGAGATCGTCCGTCTCGTTCTCGAGCGGGGCGGGGGAGAGGACGAAGTGTCGGTCCTCACGCCGGAGATGCTGAAGCAGGGCACGTGGAAGGACAAGAAGTTCCGCGCCTACAATATTTCGCTCAACCCGCCGCGGATCAGCATCGGAAAGAAGCACCCTTACCGGGAGTTCCTCGATTTCGTCAAGTACAAGTTCATCGGCATGGGGTTCGAAGAGATGCGCGGGCCGCTCGTGGAGAACGAGTTCTGGGACATGGACGCGCTGTTCATGCCGCAGTTCCATCCGGCCCGGAACATCCATGACGTGTATTTTGTGAAAGAGCCCGCCTCTGCCGGGAAGATCGAAGCGCCCTTTGGAAAACAGGCAGCGGCGACCCACCGGGACGGCTGGAAGACCGGCTCAACAGGCTGGCGATACAACTTCGACCTTGAACGGGCGAAGCGGCTTATCCTCAGGAGCCAGGGCACGGCCGTGTCCGCCAGGACCCTTGCCTCGGGGCCCAAGGTCCCGGGGAAATACTTCTCCATCGCCCGCTGTTTCCGCTACGATGCCGTGGACGCAACGCACGCCCCGGACTTTAACCAGGTCGAGGGGATCGTGCTGGGAGAGGACATCAATTTCAAGACCCTCCTGGGGCTGTTGAAGCTCTTCGGCCAAGAGGTCGCAAAGGCAAAGGAGTTTCAATTCAGGCCCGCCTACTTCCCCTTTACCGAGCCGTCGGTGGAACTCCATGTGAAGCACCCCGAGCTCGGCTGGATGGAACTGGGCGGGGCGGGCCTCTTCAGGCCCGAGGTCACCATCCCGCTGGGCGTTGACGTCCCGGTCATCGCCTGGGGCCTCGGCCTGGACCGCATGGCCATGATCGCCATGGAGATCCGGGACATCAGGGATTTGTTTTCGAGGGATTTAGACTTTATCAGGACAAAGAAGATACACTTGGAATAATAGGGGCAAGGGTCCAGGAAAAATTTATTTCTTGACCCATGACCATGAGTTGCACCTATGCCTACAATAGACATTAAAAAACAGGACCTGGAAAAGCTCATCAACAGGAAGCTCACCCTTCCGGCCTTGGAGAAGCACCTTATGCTCGCCAAGGCAGAGTTGAAGGAGTACAACGCCGACACCGATGATCTGAAGGTAGAGCTTTCGGACAGCAACCGGCCCGACCTGTGGTGCGCCGAGGGCGTGGGACGCCAGGTACGCATCGCCCTTTCCGGGAAGCCCGACGAATACCCCTTTTTCAAGCCCGGGAGAAAGGCCACGCGGATCATCAACGTCTCCCGTGAGATGAAGGCCGTGCGGCCCTCTATTGCGGCCTGCACCGTCCAGGGCGTCCGCATGAGCGACGACGTGCTCACCCAGATGATCCAGAGCCAGGACAAGCTCTCGGAGATATTCGGCCGGAAAAGGACCACCGTGTCCATCGGCATCTATGAAATGGACCGCATCACCTTTCCCGTGGAGTACCGCCTTGTCGAGCCGTCGTCAGTGTCCTTCACTCCCCTCGGCATGAAGCAAAAGCTCACGCTTGCCGAGATCGTCGAACGCCACCCCAAGGGCATCGCCTACGGCGGCATCGTGAAGCCCTTCAAGAAGTATCCCGTGCTCACGGACGGCATGGGCCGGGTGCTTTCGTTCCCGCCCATCATCAACAGCGCCGAGCTCGGCGAAGTGAAGACGACCACGAGGAACGTTCTCGTGGAGGTGACCGGAACGGACCTGAGGATGGTGACCCTTACCCTCAACATCCTGGCAGCGAACTTTTACGATCGGGGCGGGGACATCGATCCCGTCCTGGTGGTCTATCCCTATGAGACCGACCTGGGAAACCGGGTGACGTTCCCCTACGATACCTCGGGCACGATGAAGATGAGGCTTTCCAAATTTTCCGCTGCGCTTGGAGAGGACGTTCAGCTTGCGGACCTGAAAAAACGGCTCAGCGCATACGGCCTTATTGTCAGGGGTTCAAAGGACGTCCTCGCCGTCTCGTACCCGCCCTATCGCGACGATATCATGCATCCCGTTGACCTGGTGGAAGACTATGCCATCAGCAGGGGATACGATTCTTTCGAGCCGGTCATGCCGCGGGAATCCACCGTAGGCGCGCTGTCGAAACTGGAGCTGTTCTCCGATAACCTTCGCGGCACCCTGGTGGGCGCCGGCTTTCAGGAGATCGTTTCGAACATCCTCTGCTCGCGGGAGGAGCTGGAAGACGCCCTCTTCCCCGCGGAGCGCCTCGTGGAAGTGGACAATGTAATGTCCCTTGCCTATTCCGTCCTGAGAAATCGCGTGCTGCCGTCGCTCCTCAACGTGGAGGCGGCAAGCTCCAAGGCCTTTTATCCCCACAAGATCTTCGAAGCGGGCGAAGTTGCCGTGCTCGACGACGCAGAGAACATGGGCACGCGCACGGACCTGAATCTTGCCGCTCTCATCAGCCATCCTGCGGCCAATTTTTCTGAAATGCACACCAGCCTCGATATTCTCCTGTACTATCTCGGCATCGAGTACCGGCTGGAGCCCGCCGAACACCCGCTCTTCACGCAGGGGAGATGCGGGAGAATCCTTGCCACGGGAGCTGAACTCGGCTTCATCGGCGAAGTGCGGCCCGAGGCGCTGGAGCGCCGCCGGATCACCATGCCCTGCGCCGCCTTTGAGATCAATCTCAATGCCGTGTTGACTTTTGTTGCATGAAGATGACCGGCGGGCCCCACTTTCTTCTTTTCTTCTTCCCCCCCTTTTTGGTATAATCACTTCAGCAGTCACTTCTTCGTGGTATTCTTCCCGGGAACAATATGCTTCTCAGCGTTCTTCCAGGCAGGGACGGCCTGTTTTCCGGCTTGCCGCCCTGCCTGTAATGTGCCCACACTATGAAGAAACCGAACCTCCCATCGCCGTCAAAGAAAAAAAGAACCAGCACGCCGCTAAAGACCGCCATGCGGCGCGGCCTCACCGCGACCTCTTCCAGCGAAAGCGACGAGCGCTGCGGGGCGCTTGTCGAACTCTCTCCCGACGCCGTCGCCGAACGCAGGAGCCTGGAAGAAGCGCTCAAAAAAAACCATGCTGAGCAGGAAATCCGGGTCCAGGAAAGAACGGCCGAGCTGGTCAAGGCCAATGAGGCGCTGAACAGGTCGGAAACGCTGACCCGCATCGTGCTGGATGCCGTGCCCATCGGCGTCTGGCTCGTGGATGCCGCAGGCAAGATCGTCGAGGGCAACCCCGCGGGCCGCCGGATCTGGGCCGGCGCCAGATATGTGGGCATTGAACAGTATGGGGAATACAAGGGCCGGCGGGTCGGCACGGGGGAACGGATTGAGCCCGAAGAATGGGCCGCAGCGCGCGCCATCAGGAACGGTGAAACGTCGATAGACGAGGAAATAGAGATCGAATGTTTTGACGGGACGCACAAGATCATCCTGAACTCCGCAATCCCCATCCGGAACGAACAACAGGAAATTACCGGCGCCATCATCGTCAATCAGGACATCACCGAGCGGAAGGAAATAGAGACTCGCACCGAAATCACCAACAGGCTGCTCAAGCTGTTCACGCAAAAAGTGACGCGGCAGGATTACCTGGACCAGGCGCTGGAGCTGATCCGCGCATGGAGCCGCTGCCGGTGCGCGGGAATAAGGATATTGCATGAAAACGGGGACATCCCCTATGAATCCTCTGTCGGCTTCAGCAAGGAGTTCCGGGAATCGGAGTGTTTGCTTTCCATCCATAAAGACCAATGCGCATGTATACGGGTCATCATCGAAACCCCGGAGCCACAGGACGCCCCGGCAATGACGCGCGCAGGTTCTTTCTATTCCAACTCCATGATGCAGTTTGTGGCCGGATTGACCGAAACGGAGAAATTACGGTTCCGGGCGGGGTGTGTCAGCAACGAATTTGCGTCGATAGCGGTCATCCCTATCCGTTACCACGATAAGATACTCGGGGCGATCCATCTGGCCGATGAACGGGAAGGACTGGTCCCGCTCACAAAAGTCGAATTTTTGGAAGTGCTCGCCTTCCTTATCGGAGAAGCGCTCTATAAGTTCGACGTGGAAAACGAGCTTCGCAAAAACTACGACCTGCTCAGGGAAAACAACGAACTCCTGGAGAACATGTTCTCCAATATTCACGTCATGATAGCGTATATGGACACGGATTTCAACTTTGTCCGGGTGAACCGCACCTATGCCGAGGCCGATGGAAGAACGCCGGAGTTCTATCCCGGCAGGAACCACTTTGCCCTTTATCCGAACGAGGAAAAGGAGGCGATCTTCCGCCGCGTCGTCGAGACCGGTGAGCCCTACTTTGCCTATGAGAAGCCCTTTGTATACGCCGAACATCCGGAGCACGGCGTGACCTATTGGGACTGGAGCCTCATGCCGGTCAAGGAGAGCGACGGCGGAATAATCGGCGTCATGATGAGCCTCATCGACGTCACGGACCGGAAGCTGGCCGAGGTGGAACGGGACCGCCTTGCGGCCGCCGTCGGAGCTACTGCCGATGCCGTGGCCATCACCGAGCCCCTCGGGGGCCTCATCCAGTACGTGAACCCCGCCTTCGAGCGCATCACGGGGTACGCCAGAGACGAAGTCGTGGGGCGCAGCCTCCATATTCTGGACAGCGGAAAACAGGATGCGGCGTTCTACCAAGAGCTCCGCGAGACCCTTGAGCGAGACGGCGTCTGGAGGGGCCGGCTCATCAATAAGAAGAAGGACGGCGCCCTGTACTTCGAAGAATGCACCTATTCCCCGGTGAGGGACCCGTCGGGGAAAATCATGAACTATGTCTCCGTCAAACGCGACATGACCGAGAAGCTCAGGCTTGAATCCATTGCCGAGTCGGTCAACACCATGGAAAATATCGGCTGCGTTTTCTCCGGTGTGCGGCACGAAATCGGCAACCCCATTAATACCGCCAAGATGATCTTGAGCGTGCTCCAACACAAGCTGGACAAAAGCACAAAAGAGGACATCCGTGAGCAGATAGACCGCACCATGACCGAGATCGCCCGGGTTGAATATCTTTTGAAGAGCCTCAAAAATTTCAACCTCTATGAGTCATTGGATATCCAGGCGGTGGATATGGAGGCCTTCCTGACGAGGTTCCTGTCGCTCGTGGCCGAAGACTATGACCGGAAGAACATCACGATAAAAACCGACTTGAGTCCCGAGGCAGCAAGGGCATATGCGGACCCCCGTGCGCTCCAGCATGTCCTCTTGAACGTCTTTTCCAATGCAGCCGACGCCCTCGAAGGGCGTGACGATCCCACCATTTTGATCACCGTCTTGAAAAGAAACGGACGAATACACATAGGGGTTGCAGACAACGGCTCCGGCATGTCCGGGACGCAGCAAAAGGACCTGTTCAAGCCTTTTTATACCTCGAAAAAGCACGGAACGGGCCTCGGCCTCGTGATCGTTAAAAAGATGCTGGCAAAAATGAACGGAACGATAGAGGTCACGAGCGTGCAGAACGAGGGTACGACGGTCGACATTGCGCTACCGGAGGGCAGGGATGGCACACAGCAATAGGAAAACGCTCCTCATCATTGATGACGAAAAGGTCTTTTGCGACACGGTCAAGGAGTTCCTGTCAAGCAGTGTCCTGGAAGTACTGACTGCTCATACCGGCGCGGAGGGCCTCCGCATCTGCTTGCAGCGGAACGTGGACGTCGTTCTTCTGGACCAGAAGCTCCCCGACGGTGAAGGGCATGACCTCGCCGTGCCCATTCTGGAAAGGAACGAGCAGACAAAAATTATTTTCATTACCGCTTTCCCCACCTTTGAGAGCGCCGTGAAGGCCGTCAGGGCCGGGGCCCACGACTACCTTTCCAAGCCCTTCGACCTGGAAGAGCTGCGGCTGACCGTGGAACACGCCGTAAGAACGGCGGAGCTGGAAAAGATGGAACAGGTCCAGACGTATACCAGGGAAAAAGAGCGCGACGAGACCGTCCTCATCGGCGGCGACGGAGGGCTTGCCGAGATTGTGCGCATCATAGAGGCGGCAGCGCTCGTTGATTCACCGGTGCTCATCACGGGCGAGACGGGCACGGGCAAGAATGCCGTTGCCAAGGCAATCCACTATCGCAGCCCTGCGCCGAGAAAGGCCTTCATCAGCGTAAACTGCGCGGCCCTGCCGGAGAACCTCATCGAGGCGGAGCTCTTCGGCCATGAAAAAGGCGCTTTTACGGGCGCTGTTGCGATGAAGCGGGGCGTCTTCGAAATGGCCGAAGGGGGGACGCTCTTTCTTGACGAGATCGGCGACATGCCCTTCCACCTCCAGTCGAAGCTCCTGAGCGTCATTGAAGACAAGAAGATCCGGAGGCTCGGCGGAGAAACGATCAGGCCTGTGGACGTCCGCATCATCGCGGCGACGGGCGCAGAGCTGGAAAAGTCGCTCGGGAAAGCCTTCCGGAAGGACCTCTATTACCGCTTGAGCGTCGTGCGCATTCACCTCCCCCCGCTCCGCGAGAGACGCCGGGACATTCCCGCGCTCTGCGCGTATTTGACCAAAAACATCGCCGGCAACCGGAAGGTCGATTTACCGGACTCCGAAATCGCGAACCTCATGGAATACTCGTGGCCGGGGAACGTTCGTGAGCTCAAGAACATCCTTGAACGGGCGATATTCCTCCAGAGAGGTCCGGTCCTGCGGCCATCAGCACTCCTGGAGAATCCTGCCGGCATTTCCCGGTCCGCTTCCAGCGCGGATGCCGTCTCCGGCTATATCAAGACCCTCGATGAGCTCGAGAAAGACCATATTGTCCGCGCGCTCCAACAGTTCTCCGGCAACTATACAAAAACCGCCAAAGCCCTCGGGACATCGCTCTCCACCTTAAAGAGAAAGGTCAAAGAATACGGTTTAAAATGGACTACTGGTTCAAAATGAACAACCTATAATGCCCATAATTTGAGTTCAGCGCCCCCCGCAAGTCTTATAATCCCTAAATTTACCAAGATATAGACTCTCATATCCCCATGGCACGTCCTTTGCTCTTTACCAAGACATGATGGATATACTGATTGTGGATGACGAAAAGCCTTTTCTCCTCAGCCTCGCAGAGGGTCTCGGCTTTTATACCCGGTACTTCAACGTCATCACCGCAGAGAGCGCCAAAAAGGCCATGGAGATCCTGACGACGATCGTCGTTGACCTCGTGGTAACAGACCTGAAAATGCCGGGGACCAGCGGAGTTGAGCTTGTAGGCTATATAAAAAAAAGATTTCCGAATATTCCCGTTATTGTCATGACGGCTTTCGGAGACCGCGATTTAGAGTTGCGTCTCCATGAATTGGGCATCGCAGGCTACCTCGAAAAACCGCTGGATTTAGAGACAGTTGTCGCGAGGATTCTCTCCGTGGAGAAAGTTAATGCCCTGCCGGACGTCAGCAGTTGAACAGTAGGGCAAGGAAATCGGGGAATGAACCATGAAGTGTCCTTTTATGACGGGGATCCATCTTTCATCGTGCAGTGCAAGCAAAGAAGTATATGTCCCGAGCAAGTTCGAACTTGAGGAATATTGCAGGGACAGCCGACACCGGATGTGCCCCTTCTACTGCGCGGCGAAAGCCGGAGAGTATCCGGTCATGAGCCACAGCAGGCGGTCTTCTCCCTGGAGAAATCCGGCGGGATGAAGGGCTATCGAGCGTTTTCGTCGGGGAGACGGCAGGAAGGGAAAACAACAGAACAGGCGAGCCGCAACGAGAGCCGGATCGGGTGATCGCAGGCGGCCGTCACGTCGTTAATCGAAGCCCCGCTTTTCCTCCAGGGAGGTGACTATGATCCAGGAACTCATGGCCGAGCAGGCGCGTCCCGTCGATGTGGTGTTCAACATGCAGTCCGATGATGAGGGGTCAGTGTGGCATGAGTCACGACGGAAGAAGGGCGGATCAAGCACTGACGACGATGAGGGCAGCTCCGGACTGGACGTCGTCAAACAGTATTTAAAGGAAATACGGAAAACAACGCTCCTGACCTTTGCAGAGGAACAGGCGCTGGCAAAAAGGGTCGATGCGGGCGATGAGGAGGCACGGGCCAGGATGATCGAGTCCAATCTGCGGCTCGTCGTTGCCATCGCAAAGAAATATATCGGTCGCGGGCTGCCTTTTGCCGATCTTATTGAAGAGGGCAATCTCGGTCTCATCAGGGCGGTGGAAAAGTTCCGATGGGAAAAGGGGTTCAAATTCAGCACCTACGCGTCGTGGTGGATCAGGCAGGCCATCGAGCGGGCGATCGTGAACCAGACAAGGATCATACGCCTGCCGGTGTACGTCGCTGAAAACGTCAATCTGTACATGCGGACGGTGCGCAAGCTGTCACAGACGCTGAGCGAGGAGCCGCACGTCGAGGAAGTGGCCGCGTCCATGGGCATGACCGTCGAGAAAGTGCGGAGCATCTCCCAGGTCGTGCGTGAGACCTATTCCCTGGACATGCTTGTGGGAGAGCAGGAAGAGGACACCCTGCAGGACATTCTCATCGACAGCAGGTCGCCCCATCCCATGACCCTGCCCGATGAGATTCTCAGGCGGGAGCATATAGAGGAGTGGCTTGCAAAGCTCTCGCCCAATGAACGGTATGTCGTCCAGATGAGGTTCGGTCTGAACGGGGGGGAGGGAAAGACGTTGAACAGCATCGGCAAAGAGTTCGGCATTACGAGAGAGCGCGTCCGGCAGATAGAGGGCCAGGCCCTGGCCAAACTCAGAGAAATGACCGTTGACGAGCATATCGGCTCGGAGGAGATGCTGTAGATCGCGCCGATGCCGGGAGCGGGGGACGCTCTTTTTCGAAAGACACCGATTCCCTGTTCCCCTATTCCATGGCAATCCGGTTCGGCCAGGTATAGATGTTCATCCGGTCGCCGCGGGCAAAGCCGATGAGGGTGATCCCCATGTCCTCCGCATAGCTCACCGCCATGCACGACGGAGCAGCGCGGCTGATAAGAATGGGGAAGCGGTTCCTGCCCGCTTTGGTCATGATCTCCGAGGTGACCCTGCCGCTCGTGAGCAGGATCTTGTTTTCCACCGAAACCCCGTTCAAAAATGCCTTCCCGATGAGCTTGTCCACGGCATTGTGCCTGCCGATATCCTCGGAGAAAAAGAGTATCTCCTTGCCGTCGGAGAGCGCCGCGCTGTGAACGCCGCCGGTCTCAAGATAGAGCGAGGAGATGTTTCTGAAGGTCTTGAGCAGCCTCCTGATGTCGTCGAGCGACATCAGAGGCCCTTTCACTTCTATCCTCCGCTCATGCCCCATCCGATAATTCGTAAACGTAATTCCACTGCCGCACCCGGAAGAGATGGTCCGCTTTTCGAACAGGGCGCTCCACTCCGGAGGAAGGCCTGAAAGCTCAATCCTCACGGCCGCTTCTTTCTCGTCAACTTCCAGCCTTTGTATCGAAGATTTTTCCTGCAAGAGCCCTTCAGAGAGAAGGAATCCCACGACGAGCTCTTCCAGCTCCGAGGGTGTGCAAAGAAGGGTCACGAGCGGCTCGTTGTTCAGAATAAGCCTGATGGGGAGTTCCGAGGCGACTTCGTCGATAACGCCGTCAACGGTATTGCCCGCCACTTTCAGTATGAATGCTTCTCTCTTTGGTTCCACGGCAGGAATATACCATGCAGAGGGGCAGGGGTCAAGGGGCAGGGTGCAGAGAGTCAAGTATTATAAAAAAAGGCCCCCGGACTGATTGCCGGAGGCCTTTGTTGTCAGCAGGACGGCGGACTTAGAAGTGCAGGTTCAGCCTGAATGAATACATGTTGATGGACGCAAAGTCGGCTTCGGCCACGATGTTTAACACCGGGAGGAGGCTGAGCTTCATGCCCACGAAGCCCTTGGTCTCGGTGATCTCTTCCTCTTGGAGTGGCACGGAAGAATCTGGTTCACTCGTGATCCGAACGAGACCGATGCCGGCGTAGGGGGTGAGCATGGCGAAGCCCTTGCTGATGGAGACGTCGAGGGACTTGGTGTCCAGGTCCAGCACGTCGACGCCTTCGAGCTTGGTGTAGGCCGCGCGCAAGGCCAGGGCAGGCGTGAGGGTGCTGCCCTTGAGGATGGCCCACTTGATCTCTCCGCCCGTGAGCTTGATGTCGCTATCAGGCACTTTCGAATATACAACACCGATATCAATCGGTACGACCGGCAGGCCGAGCTGCGCGTGGAGCTTGGGGAAGAGAAGCATGCTCGGAACACCGGTTGCCGCGTTCGTCCAGTACGCCGCATTATCCGAGATGTTCACCGAGGTCGCTTCAACACCCACATCGAAATGGGGGAGGACTCCGCCGCCGAGCGGCTCTGCTGGCGCGAGAGGAATGTAGCTCAGCGCGAGGCCCAGTTCAGTGCTGAATTCTTTGAATTCGGTTTGGGACGTGCCGAGAAGGTCAATGTCGAGTTTCGCCATCGCCGGCACTGCGGTGAGCAATACAATCAGAACTGCCAAAACAAATTTTTTCATAGTTACCCTCCTTATTTTTGTCGGATGCCGGATTTGTCGTGATGAGGACCGGTAAAACCATCGATTGATTTCATTGAGTTAAAAGGTTATCAAACATGAGTTAGTTTGTCAAGGTAATATTCCCCCGGTCAACTATTTCAAACTTGACAAAGATGGAATGTTTGATATAGTTAGAGCCATGCAAGTAACGCGAGAAGGTGATTACGGGATACGGAGTGTCCTGTATCTCGCCCGCCAGCCCTTCAAAAAGATCAGTTTTGTCACCGAAATATCGGAAGATTACAAGATACCGAGAAGCTTCCTGGCCAAGATTCTCCAGAAACTGGTGAGGGCCAGGCTCGTCCGGTCGTACCGGGGCGTGAAAGGCGGTTTTTCCCTTGCCAAACAGGCCCGGGACATATGCGTGCTCGACGTGCTCGAGGCGATCGAGGGCAAGCTCTATCTCAATGTCTGCCTTATGGACAAAAAGAAGTGCGGCTTCTCCCGGCACTGCCCGACCCACGATATGTGGATGACCGCCCAGGGCAAGGTCGTCGAAGTCCTCAAAAAAACAAATTTCGACGACTTGGCGCGGCAGAAGGGCTGATATTCTCTCTCACATTCATAACGAGGCGTAGTTACATCAGGTAACAGAGCCGGGCCAAACCCGGGTCGTGAAACTGTTTTCTGCGTCTTTAGTTTTCTGCAATAAAAAAAACTTACAATCGAGGACAAGGCCATGCCACAGGAAAACACGTATGACTACCGAGCGGTAAAAGGTTTTGCAATCTCATCGCTGTTCTGGGGCGTCGTGGGGCTGCTCATCGGCATCCTGATCTCGCTCCAACTCGTCTATCCCCAGCTCAACTTCACCTCGTGGCTCACCTACGGCAGGCTGCGGCCGATCCATACGAACGCGCTCATTTACGGATTCACGATCCCTGCGGCGTTCAGCCTCTTCTTCTACCTGGTGCAGCGCCTCGGCAGGGCGCCCCTCGCGTTCCCGGGCCTCGCGCAGGTGACGCTCTATGTCTTCAACATCGCCATCGTGCTTGCCGCGTTGTCGCTCTTTGCAGGCATGAACACGAGCAAGGAGTATTCCGAGCTTGAATGGCCCCTGGACATCGGCGTCGTGGTCCTCTGGGTGATGTTCTCGATCAATATCATCGGTACCATCATGAAGCGCAGGGAAGAGCAGATGTACGTGTCGCTCTGGTTCATCCTCGCGACCGTGGTGGGCGTGGCCATCGTGTATATCGGGAACAACCTGGGGGTCCCCGTGTCGTGGTTCAAATCCTACTCGATTTATGCGGGAGCGAATGACGCGAACGTCCAGTGGTGGTTCGGGCACAACGCCGTGGCATTCGTATTCACTACGCTGCCCCTCGCCGTATTTTACTACATTCTCCCGAAAGCCACGGGCGCGCCGCTTTACAGCCACCGTCTTTCCATCATCGGGTTCTGGTCCCTTGTTTTCGCGTACCTCTGGACCGGCGCCCATCACCTGGTCTACACGCCTCTCCCTGACTGGATCCAGACCGTTGCCATCGCTTTCAGCCTCTTCCTTATCGCTCCCTCGTGGGCTTCGGTGATCAACGGCTACGGGACCATGAACGGACAGTGGGAGCAGATGCGTTCCAATTATCTCGTCAAGTTCATCGTCATGGGCATCACGTTCTACGGTCTCCAGACGCTCCAGGGGCCGAGCCAGGCCGTGCGCGCCTTCAGCGCCCTCATCCACTATACGGACTGGGTGCCGGGCCATGTCCACATGGGGACCATGGGGTGGGTGACCATGACCATCTCTGCCGGGTTCTATTATATGCTGCCCCGGATATACAAAACGGAACTCTACAGCGTGAAGCTTGCCGATCTCCACTTCTGGCTCGTGCTCGTTGGGCAGCTCATTTACTCGGTGACCATGTGGATCACGGGAATCAGGCAGGGCGCCATGTGGCAGGCCGTGAACCCCGACGGAAGCCTGGCGTATCCCAACTTTATCCAGACCCTCACGCCCAACTACCCCTTCTGGAACATGAGGGCGGCAGGCGGGGTCATCTTTTTCGCAGGGTTCCTGGTGTTTGTCTATAACATTGCGCAGACCATCAGACAGGCGCCCCAACGGAGGCCGTCATGAACGTCGATAAAAGACCGGTCATCTTCATTATCCTTGCAACACTCTCGATCCTTGTGGGCACGCTGGCGACCACGTTCATCCCGCTCTTTGTGGGAACAACGACACCGTCCATAGCGAATGTGATTCCCTACAAGCCGCTTGAGCTGGAGGGAAGAGACATCTACATCCGCGAAGGATGCAACAACTGCCATACACAGACGGTGCGTCCGCTGCCGTTCGAGACCGCGCGGTACGGCAGTTACTCCATGCTTGAGGAATCCGCTATCGATCGGCCCCATCTCTGGGGATCGAAGCGCACGGGACCGGATCTGGCGCACGTGGGCCGGAAGTACCCCGCAGTCTGGCACACCATGCACTTGAAAAACCCCCGGAGCATGTACCCGGACTCCAATATGCCCGCGTATCCGTGGCTCGCGGACAGAAATCTTGACACCCGTTATACCGAGAAGAAGATGAAGGTCCTGGGGTATCCTTATACTGCTGCTGATATGAAGGCGCTGCAAGGTAAGACAGAGATGGACGCCCTCGTGGCGTATCTGCTCAGGCTGGGCAAGGAGCTGAGGCAATAGTATGGCACTGAAACAATGGCTCTACTTGGGCTTCACCGCGCTTCTCGCCGTTGTTCTTGCAGGTATCATGGTGTATTATTTCAGAAGCAGGCGAAAGGAAAAGGTAGAATCGCCCAAGTACCGGATGATGGATGATGATTGAATATGGAGCGAGCCGACCATGTCGGCGTACATGACGGCAACGCGGTTGCCTTGGTCCAAAAATGGAGCGTAATACCAGGAGATGAGCGATGGCTGAATTCGACGGCATACAAGAGCGTAAAGAGGGGAAGAAGAAAATTCCCCTCGGCATGGCGGTCCTGTTTATCGGTCTCGTTGTCTGCGCGCTGGTTTACCTGTACCTGTTTCTCCCGCAGACGACAGGATGGACACAGGCGGACCGTTACGAAAAACTGATCAAGACCCAAGAGGCCGCCTTGACGGAGCATGGAAAAGCAGACGTCCATGCTGAGTCGGAACATGAACAGATGGTGGCTGCGGAGCAGGGCAAAGAGGTTTATGCCGCCGAGTGTGCCGCGTGTCATGGAGAAAAACTTGAAGGCGTCGTCGGGCCCGCCCTGGGAGGACCGAAGTTCAAGTACGGTGCAGCGCTTGAGGACCATATCCGCGTTATAACAAAGGGCACGCAGAAGGGGATGCCGGGATTCGGGCAGCGGCTCGGAGCGGCAAAAATTCGCAACGTGGCATCCTACATCCACACCCGCCACAAGCACTAAATCGAGCTTGCAAGAAACTATCCGAGGCATCCTGCTTCGGTCGGGTCAGGCACGATGCCTGACCTGTTTTATTTTTAAGGCAATGAAAACGGCAAACAGGGAATGAAATTATTATCAACCTTCCGCGCAAAGCGCAGGCTCACGGCACGGATCCAGTCGGTTATTGTTCTCGGGTTGCCTTTTGTGCGAATAGACGGCGAGAGCGCCCTCCGGTTCGATGTCCCGTCGCTCAAACTGTATTTCTTCGGCTCCGTGATCTGGATCAGCGAGGCCTACTTCTTTCTCCTCGTCTCTCTTCTCTTTTTCATCGGGGTGATGCTCTTTACCATGCTCTATGGACGCATCTGGTGCGGGTGGGCCTGCCCCCAGACCGTTCTCTCCGATTTTTCCCGCAGGATCGCCGCCATGGCCCGGTGGCTGACCGGGCATCGGGCGCTCTCCATGGTTCTGACGCAGTTTTTTATTCTTGCCTTCTCCATCGTTGTTTCAGCCGGCCTGATCTGGTACTTCGTTTCGCCCTATGACATGGCAAAGGATATCTTCTCCCGGTCCCTCGGCCCGTGGACGCTCTGGTCATGGATATTCTTTGCCGCGCTTGCGTATCTGAACCTCGCATTTGTTCGCCAGAAATTCTGTACCTCGGTATGCCCCTATGCGCGGTTCCAGAGCGCGTTTTTCGACCATAAGACGCTCACCATCGGCTTTGACGGCGACCGTTCGCATGAGTGCCGGGGATGCGAGGCCTGCGTTAAGGCCTGTCCAGCTGAGATCGATATCAGAAACGGCCTCCAGGTGGAGTGTATCAACTGCGCCGAGTGCATTGACGCCTGCGCAGGGAGGATGAAACGCCTTCATAAGCGGGGGCTCATCGGGTATTTCTTCGGCCGCGTTGATCGGGATGTCAAGCAAACCGCTCGGCCGCGCGTTATCGGTCTGGCCGTCGCTTTTGCGGTCATCGCCGCGCTGTTCATCCATCAGATATACGTCAGGGTCCCCGTGGACTTCCTGGTCATCCGCGACGAGAGCCGGCCTTACCATCAAACGGGTTTCAAAGGTGATATGCTCAATACGTACAGTCTCTTTGTGGAAAACAGGAGCCTTGAGCCGGAAGAGTATTTGCTGGGACTTTCCGGCGTGGAGGACGCGGAGCTGGTCATTCCCAGAAACCCTTTTACGCTTCCGCCTAATGCGATGGTGAAATTCACGATTTACGTATTCGCCCGAAGAAGCAGCCTCAGGGAACGCATCACCCGTCTGCAATTCACGCTGAAGAGCACCAGGTCTTCGGAAATACGGATCACGCGGGAGGCGCCGTTTTTGTATCCCGAGAGAACTGAAAAAGGGGTGGAGATCTGAGCCATGACTTCCCCGGCCGCCCGCCTGATTTGCGACCACTGCCTGTTGCCGGTATCCACGAGAGACGCGGTCTCTGATGATTCTCCGGGGGGACGCAAGGTCTTCTGCTGCCATGCCTGCCGGGCCATTTATCGGATGATCACCGAAGAAGGGTACGGCGACTTTTATAAGAGGCGCGACTGGAAGACCGTCGGGATCCCCGAAGCGCTGAGAAGGGCGGACCAACCGGAGCCCGGACCTCCGGCAGCGGAACGGGAAGCTCTCCTGCCGTTCATCCGCGGTAACGGTGATATCAAGGAAGCGGACCTCATGATCGACGGCATCCGCTGTGCCTCCTGCATCTGGCTGAACGAGAAAGTGCTGGAACGCACGAAGGGTGTTCTTTCCGCGCGGATCAATTTTGCCACCCATCGCGCTCTCATCAAATGGGACGGCGCCGCGATCACCCTCCACGCGATCCTTGCCCGCATCCGTTCCATCGGCTATCTTGCCAGGCCCTATACTCCTGCCGCTCAGGAAGAGGCCCTCAAAAAACAGAATTACGATCTTCTCATCCGCCTCGGCACGGCGTCATTCTTTTCCATGCAGCTCATGCTCCTGAGCTTCGGTCTGTATGCGGGCTACTTCCAGGGAATCGACCCTGTGGAAAAATACTGGCTGGAATTTTTTGCCCTGCTGATGTGCACGCCAGTTCTTTTTTATTCTGGATGGCCCTTTTTGAGAGGGGCCTACGGGGGACTGCGAAACCGCGTTCTGAACATGGACGTGCTCATTTCCCTGGGCGCGCTTTCCGCCTATTTCCTGAGCATCCATCACATGCTTACCCGGGGCGAGGTCTATTTCGACACGTCGGCCATGATCATCACCCTGGTGCTTTTGGGGAGGTTCCTTGAACATTCAGCCAGGCGGCGCGCCTCGCAGGCAATAGCACGGCTTCTCGCCCTCCAGCCGCAGGATGCAAGGCTTGTCCGGGACAGTGACCGTGTGGTGGTCGCCGTGAGCAGCGTGAAGAGAGGCGACATGCTGGAAATACGGCCTGGCGAGAAGGTGGCGCTGGACGGAATTATCAAAGAGGGCGTCTCCGAGGTCGATGAGTCCCTGGTGACCGGCGAGTCGCGGCCCGTTGAAAAATCACCGGGTTCCGGAATGATCGGCGGAACGATAAACGGCCTGGGCACGGTCATCATGGAAGTGACCAGAGTGGGGCAGGAGACGACACTTTCCCGGATCACGCGACTCGTGGAGAACGCCCAGGCATCGACAGCGCCGATCCACAGGTTCGCGGACAGGGTATCCGCCTATTTCATCCCTTTTGTGATCGCTGCCGCAGGGATCACGTTCTGGCACTGGCACCGTTATTTCTACGCGGACCAGTCCCTGCTCGTTGCCGTGTCGGTGCTCGTCATCGCCTGCCCCTGCGCCCTGGGCCTCGCCACGCCCGTGGCGGTCCTTGCAGGCACGGGTCGCGCCGCGCGGAGCGGCATCCTCATAAAAGGCGGAGATGTGCTGGAGCGCATGCATAAGGTGAATACCGTGGTCATGGACAAGACCGGCACGCTCACGACAGGGAAGATGCAGGTCGTTGAAGTGCGGAATTTGGAGCAAGCCGACCGTGTCGGCGTCGCAGACGGCAACGCGGTTGCCTCGATCCAGAATAGAAGCGAAAAAATCATACTATACGCTGCATCGGCTGAGCAGGGCTCGGAGCATCTCCTGGGGGCTGCGATAGTGCGCTACGCAAGAGATAAGGGGATATCGCCGCTGAGCTCCGGAGGCTTCCAGGCAGTGCCGGGGCAGGGTGTGCGGGCCATGGTTGAAGGCAAGCAGGTGCTCGTAGGGAAGCAAAGTCTTCTTGAACAAGAAGACATTGTGGTATATCCTGAGATTGTCGCTGAAGCGGAGGTCCTGGAGCAAAGCGGAAGAACGGTGGTGTTTGTCTCGCAGGAGAAGGTACTCCTCGGCATGATCGCTCTCATGGATTCGGCAAAGCCGGATGCCGCCTTTGCCGTGGAGCGGTTGAAGCGAATGGGTATGGAAGTCGTTATGATAACCGGAGACAACCGGACGACCGCTGATGTTATCGCAAAGAGGACGGGAATTGAGAAGGTCCTTTCCGGCGTCCTGCCTTCAGGGAAATCAGAAGAAGTAACTAAGCTCAGGACAGAAGGCAGGGTCGTTGCCATGGTGGGGGATGGGATCAATGACGCGCCTGCCCTCGCGGCGGCCGATGTCGGCGTCGCCATGTCCGCCGGTTCCGATATCGCCATAGAATCCGCGGGCATGGTGCTCATGCGGTCCGATTTGACCGGTGTCGTAGAGGCGATTGAACTGTCGCGAAAGACCTTTCGGGTGATCAAGCAGAACCTGTTCTGGGCATTTTTTTACAACGTGGCGGCGATTCCGCTGGCAATGGCGGGTCTGTTGCATCCCATCGTTGCCGCTGGTGCTATGGCGTTAAGTTCCGTGACCGTGGTGACGAATTCACTTCGTCTAAGATAGACCAGACTTGCCACGGATAGACACGGATAGGATCTGAACGATACTGTTGGCCACGAATGTACGCGAATGAACGCGAATAATAAGCAAAAGATTGGCATGTGGGTATTGTATTTTGGCGCAATTGAAATTTGGATTTTTTTTGTAATTTGGGATTTGATATTTGGAGTTTAAACTTATGCTCTGGACCATCATCGCACTCATAATCCTCATGTTCGCTATCGGTCTTGCCGGCTGGTTCATTTTCCTCTGGGCCGCCAAGACCGGCCAGTTCGACGACATCGAACGGCCGAAGCACCGGATGATGGATGATGAGTCGTAGGGGCGGCCCTCTGTGGCTGCCCAATGCAGTCGTCCTTCGTCCCTCGAAAGGAAAAGACATGTCCACTTACGTCGAAGTCTTCCTCATCGGTTTCCTCGGCAGCATGCACTGCATCGGCATGTGCGGCGGGTTTGTGGCCATGTATTCGCTCAAGAAACCTGCGGTACGACCTTCACTGCCGTACCACCTGCTCTATAATCTCGGCAGAATCGCCACCTACTCGCTCCTCGGCGGAATTATGGGGCTTTTGGGTTCGACGGTCGCTTATATCGGCGAACTCAGGGGCATACCGGGAGCGACGCTGCTGATCGCCGGGGCTGTGATGGTCCTCATGGGCCTGAACATTGCCGGCATCCTGGGCAGGGGAGGGGCCTTCGAAAATGCGGAGATCGCATCTCGCCCCTTTTTCCGAAAAGCGCTTCACCGTATTCTCGCCATGGAGAGCATCTGGGGAACGTTCCTGCTCGGGTTTCTTCTGGGATTCCTTCCGTGCGGGCTTCTGTACCCCCTGTTCATCAACGCCGCTGCGGCAGGCAGTTTCTCTTCCGGCATGTTCATGATGGCTGTTTTCGGCCTGGGCACCGTGCCCGCCCTGATGTCCTTCGGCTTCCTGGTGACGAAGATACGGCCCCACGTGAAACTTCTTCTGTACCGGGTCGCAGCAATTCTGATCGTGCTCCTGGGCATTCAAGCCTTTCTCCGCGGCATGGCCTTCAACGGCTGGATTGCTCCCGGCAGATTCTGGTAGCGTTCATGAGGATATTTCTAAGCGCACGATAACCCTTGTAAAAAAACTGCTTGACAAGGCAACATTTGGAGTGTATTTTGTTCGTGCAATTAATTAACCGGTTAGTTAATAAGTCCACTCTATGAGAAAAATAAGAACCAAACGGGAACGAACAGTGGGCAGGCGCCCCAAGTCCTTGAAGCCGGACAGGGGCACCAGGGCCGATATCCTCGCTGCTGCACGGCATGTTTTTGCGAGCAGGGGCATCGATGGCACATCGGTGCGGGAAGTGGCAGAGGCCGCGAAGGTGAACAATGCCATGATCTACTACTACTTCAAGGACAAAGAAGACTTATACCGTTCGGTGCTTTCCGATTCATTTTCCCCACTGGCGGCCATCTGGGACGACAAGATTTTCAAAGGGGCCGCACCGGTAAAGGAAAAGATCCGGAAATATATCGAAGGCTATATCCGCTTTCAGCAGGTGAACGAGGACCTTCGCCGCATCATGGCAATGGAATTCGCGGGGAGCGGAGGGAACATTACGTGGATCTGCGAGAAGCATTTTGCGGTCAATTACGGAAAACTCGTAAAGATCCTCAAGGAAGGCATGAAGACCGGTGAACTGAAAAAGGTCGATCCGTCGCTGGCCATTGCATCGTTGTTCGGCATCATCATTCACAACTTTATCATGGAGCCTCTTGCAGAGCACGTGCATGGAAAACACGTGAACCTCTCGCCGAAGAAGTTCGGCGCTTTCGTAACGGAGCTTTTCTTCAACGGCCTCGGCAGGCAGACAACAGTGCAGCGGGCATAAACGGATACAGGATATCATTCTATGAAAATCATACAGGGCACAGTCATCATCGTATTGCTTTTGCTTTTCGCATTTGCTACAGCATCCGCGGCGGACAGTGTGTATACGCTCCAAGAGGCGTACGATGCCGCGCTCGGAACGAACGAAACCGTCAAGATCGCCGAAGAGGGCGTAGTCCAGGCGGAGAGCAGGGTAGATCAGGCGCGGACCTATATTTTTCCCCGCTTGACCGGCAAGGCGGGATATACCTGGTATAACAAGGAGCTTCCGCCGGGAGACGGAGAATTCATCTTTCAACCCCTGGAGCAGTTCCAGGCGGGCCTCGTGCTCACCCAGCCTCTCTATACGGGCGGAAGAACCTTTGCCGCGTTCCGGACGGCCAAGACCCTGTCGGACGCGAGCAGAAAGCAGCTTTCAACCTCGCAGCAGGACATTCTGCTGGGCGTGGCCGATGCGTATTTTGAAGTGCTCAAGGCCCGGAAACTGGTGGACGTGAGCCGGGATTCCCTCTCCCGTATGGAAGAATACAAGAAGGTGACCGAGCGGGTGGCGTCCACACGCAGGAGCAAAGCAAACATGTCCGACCTGCTCAGGGCGAGGACCCTGGCGAGCCAGGCCGGAATCTCCGTTGTGACTGCCGAAAACAGGCTCAAGATCGCCCGGCAGCGATTGAGCCTGCTCACGAGACTGCCCGAGGACGCGGCCGTAACGGAGCCGCCGCCGCCAGCGCCGCCGTCGTATTCTCTCGACCGGCTCAAGCAAATAGCTTTTGAAAATCGAGACGATTACGCCGGCGTACGTCTGAGCCGGAAGGTGGCCGAGGAAAACATCACCATCGTCAAAGGCGCGCACCACCCCCAGATTTATGCCGAGGGTGGGCTTCAGTACCAGGACTCGCGCCCCGCGACGGGGCTGGACGCAACGGTATATTATGGCGGTCTCCGGCTCCAGATCCCCATCTTCGAGGGCGGGCTGATGAAGGCAGAGGTGTCCGAGGCCCGGTCCAAACTCCGGCAGGCCGAACTTTCCACGGAACTGCTTCGCCGGAACATCGAAACGGACGTGTATGAGGCGTACATAAGCCTCCAGACCGTAACGACGGTCCTTGAGTCGGTAAAGCTGCAGTACGCCGACGCGAAGGGGAACTTCGATGCCGTTACCAGCCTGTTCGCGGAAGGGCTTGCGTCGAGCCTTGCGGTCATCGACTCGCAGCAGGCCCTTTTTGTCGCCGAACGGGAGCTTGTGAACGCCACCTATGACCGGCAGGTGGCCGTGCTGCGGCTGCAGAGAAGTATCGGACTGCTGAGAAAAGAGTTGTGAGTTGGGAAACGGCGTCGTCTTTCGGCAACGAGGCCCGTATCGTCAATCGGTAACGTGGAGCGGCTCAACACCGACGACGTTAGACGCAGCCGAAAACGGCGTCGTGACCCTTTTACCATTTACGAGGTTTAACCATGCGACTTCCTGAAATATCCATTAAACGGCCGGTGTTCATCACCATGGTGGCACTCGCCCTGATCGTCTTCGGCATCGTTTCATTACCGCGGCTTGCCCTTGACCTTTTCCCGAAGATCGATTTTCCCGTCGTGAACATCACCACGAAGCTGGTGGGCGCAAGCCCGGAGGTCATGGAGGTTGATGTCACGGACGTCATTGAAGAGGCCGTGAACACGATCAACGGAGTTAAGACCATCACGTCGCGGAGCATGGAAGAATACTCCATCGTCACGGTGGAGTTTTTCCTCGAGCGCAATGTGGAACAGGCGGCCCAGGACGTCCGCGATAAGGTGGCTGCTGTCCGCAATCAGCTTCCAAAGGACGCGGAACCGCCGGTGATCGAGAAGATAAGCCCTGAGGACCAACCCATCATCTGGATCGCGGTATGGGGAGACCGGACCGTTAGGGACCTCACGCACTATGCGGACAAGGTCTTGAAGCGGGACATCGAGAAGATCCCCGGCGTGGGTTCCGTGACCATGAGCGGCGGCCGCACGCGGCAGGTCCGCATCTGGCTCGATCGAAAGAAGATGGAGGCGTTGGCGCTTACGGCGAGCGATGTCAAACAGGCGCTCGGGGCCGAGCATAAGGAGGTCCCCGGCGGCAAGATCGAGAACCAGCGGATCGAGTATGTGGTAAAGACCAAGGGCGAATACGAAACACCGGAAGCGTTCAATGATCTCGTGGTCTCCTATCGGCACGGCAGACTCATCAAGCTTCGCGACATCGGCTACGCCGAGGATGGTCTTGAAGAAGAACGCTCCCTTACCCGGTTCAACGGGAAGACCTCGGTCGGGCTTTCCGTAAAAAGGCAGTCCGGTGAGAACACCGTTGCCGTTGCCGAGCGCATCAAGGCTGCGGTTGCATCCGTGACGCCACCCGAAGGGATCAAGCTCGACATCACCTTCGACCAGTCTATATACATTCGCAGGTCCATCGAGGATGTCGAGGTTTCGCTCTGGCTCGGCGCTGCGCTCGCCGTTCTCATCATCTTCGCATTCCTTCGGAGCATCCGGAGCACGCTGATCAGCGCCGCGGCGCTGCCGACCTCGGTGATCGCGACCTTTGCATTCATCAACGCCTTCGGATTCACCCTGAACATGATGACCATGCTCGGCTTGTCGCTCTCCATCGGCATCCTGATCGACGACGCCATCGTGGTGCTCGAGAACATCTATCGCCGCATGGAGGAGGGCGAGCCGCCAATGCAGGCCGCCCGTGAAGGCGCGTCGGAGATCGGGCTCGCGGTCATGGCGACCACCATGTCGATCGTTGCCGTGTTCGTGCCCGTTGCGTTCATGAAAGGTATCGTGGGCAAGTTTTTTTACGAATTCGGGATCACCGTAACCGTGGCTGTCCTGATCTCGCTGTTCGTGTCGCTGACGATGACGCCCATGTTGACGTCGCGGTTCCTGTCCTATCGGAAAAAGCACGGCAAGGTCTATATGTTCCTGGAGCGCGGTTTCGATGCGATCTTCAGTGTATACCGGCCCCTTCTGGCCCTGGCGCTCCGGAACCGCTGGAAGACCATCCTGCTTGCCCTGGCGAGCGTCATCGCCGGCCTTGCCCTTTTCGTCATCGTCGACAAGGAATTCCTGCCTGCCGCCGACCAGGGACGCTACATGGTGCGCCTGGAAACACCCATCGATTATTCTTTGCCGCGGGCCGATGCCGCTATGCGGCAGGTCGATGAACAGCTCAGAAAACGCCAGGAGATCGCGGGCACATTCTACGTCACCGGTTCGGATTTTGCCCCGGACAGTAATAAGAGCAAGATCTACGTCAACTTGAAGGAGCGGAAGGACCGGAATCTCATTCAGCTCGACTCGATGAAGCAGGTGCGCGACGATCTGTCCACGGCAAAAGCGATCAAATCGTCCGTAGAAGAGATTGGGATGGTGGGCGGCGGTTTCCGGGCGGTCCCCATCCAGGTGATGATCCAGGGAAGGGATCTGGATGAACTGAACCGGAGGACCATGATCATCAAGGACCAGTTTGCGAAGATCCCCGGGATCGTGGACGCCGATACGTCCATCGAGATCGGCAAGCCGGAGGTAAAGCTCCGCATCGATCGTGATCGTGCGGCCAACTACGGCGTCAGCGCCGCGGCCATTGGCGGAACAGTGAATACCTTGATCGGTGGAGAAATCGTCGGCAAGTACAAGGACGAGAAGGAAGGGGAGCGCTATGACATTACCGCGCGCCTTCTCGGGACGGAACGGACCCAGCCCGATGATATCGGCATCCTGCAGGTCCGCTCATCCACAGGTGAGCTCGTGAGGCTGCGGGATGTTACCGAGCAGTCTACCGGCACCGGGCCCACGTTGATCATGCATATGAACCGGCAGCGCGGGGCGGCAGTATTCTCGAACATCGACAAGACGAAACCCATGGCCACGGCGGTCAATGATCTGGAGCAGATCATCAAGAAGAACCTGGCGCCGGACATGTCCTTCAAGCACGTGGGCATGGCGGACGCTATGCTTGACGCGTTCAAGAACATCGCCTTTGCCCTGGTCATTGCCGTCATCATGGTCTATATGATCCTGGCCGCACAGTTCGAGAGCTTCGTGCATCCTTTTACCATCATGTTCTCCCTCCCGGTCAGTCTTATCGGCGCAGTGGGCCTGCTCCTCATCACCGGCGAACGGATCAGCATTTTCAGCCTTATCGGCATTATTATGCTGATGGGCCTTGTGACCAAGAACGCCATCCTGCTGGTCGACTATACCATTACCCTCCGACACCGGGGGATGAGCCGTGATGAGGCGCTGATGAAAGCGGGTCCGGTCCGGCTTCGGCCCATCATCATGACCACGGCCGCCATGGTGTTCGGTATGCTGCCCACAGCACTCAAGATCGGCGAGGGAGCAGAGCAGCGGGCGCCCATGGCCATTGCCGTGATCGGCGGGCTCATCACGTCCACGCTTCTTACGCTTGTTGTCGTACCCGTGGTTTATACGCTCGTTGACGACCTGGAGAACTTCTTTAAAAAGAAAAGAGAGCGTACTTAGTGTTTGAGTGGTTTCATTAGTTTTTAATGCTATACTTCCTTTAACGATCCAAACCTGTCGAACCAGTTAAGCGAATCGAACCAATCGAACAGGAGAAGACTCTTGAAAATCCTCGTCACCGGCGGGGCAGGGTATATCGGCAGCCATGTGGTGAAGGCGCTGGGGGAGAAGGGGGCCACCGTCCTGGTTTACGATGACCTTTCAAAGGGCCATCGCGACGCGGTCCTGTACGGCGAACTTGTTGTCGGCGATCTGGCGGACCAGGCCCTTCTGGCACGGACCTTGCGCGCCTTCAAGCCCGATGCGGTCATGCATTTTGCCGCATTCATAGCCGTCGGGGAGTCGGTCCGTGAACCTGTCAAATATTACTGTAACAACACCGCGAATACGCTGAACCTTCTCCGGGGCATGCTTGAGAACGGCATCAATAAGTTTATTTTTTCTTCAACGGCGGCGGTATACGGCAGTCCCGGGAAGGCGTTGATCACCGAAACGGAACCGCTCAAGCCCATCAATCCCTATGGTCATTCCAAGGTCTTCGTGGAAAAGGCCTTAGAAGACATGTCTGCTTCGCAGGGGCTGCGATATGTTTCGCTGCGCTATTTTAACGCCGCCGGGGCAGACCCGGAAGCAAGGATAGGGGAGAGACACCAGCCTGAGACTCACCTGATTCCCCTGGCATTGAAAACAGCAAAAGGGGAACGAAAAAGCCTCGAGATATACGGCGCCGATTATCCGACCCCGGACGGCACATGCCTGCGGGACTACATCCATGTAGATGACCTGGCAGAGGCCCATTTGATCTCCCTTGACCACCTGTCGGGGAGAGGAAAAAGCGAAGTATTTAACTGCGGCTACGGGCATGGGTATTCCGTCCGGGAAGTCATAGATACAGCCAGGAAAGTCACCGGGAAGGACTTTACCGTGGAAAACATCCAGCGAAGGCCGGGCGACTCGCCCGTACTTGTTGCCGACAGTTCCAGGCTCAAAAAAGCGCTGAACTGGAACCCCAAATATGACGACCTGGAATACATCATAAAGACCGCATGGGAATGGGAGAAAAAGCAGTAAGTTCCTGAACAAAAACCGCTCGTAACACAATCACCCAAGAGAATTAAAATAGGAGACAAGAAGCAAGAATTTTTGAGGTTAAATTCTCGCCCGGTTATTTTATTAAGCGTTACAATTTGACATAATATACATTATCAGACAATATTAAAGTTAAAGTTAATTGTCGTTAATCTTGCTAATTCTTTGTTTTTACGCTGTTTATTTGCAATGTGTTATTGAGGCGTTCTGGAAGGTTTTAATGTAAAACTTGATGTTATGGGAGAATGTTCGGCCCGGCCATTTTAGAACTTTATGCTCATCATGCCGATAACCCTGCTTGAGTCTTTATATGCTACTTCTACTTCCTCCTTGTGAAGCAACTGGGTGCCCATGGTGAGGTTGAACTTTTCACTTACGAGCCTGATGCCGTACGTGACCGCCGTATAATCCATGTCGTCGGGAGTCAAGTTGCTCTTCGTGTGCACGTCTCTGCCGCTCACCACGGTATACTCAACGAGCAACTGGAGGTTCCGGTATTTGCTTATGGGAAAGAGCATCCCGGCGTTCGTGACGCTGTAGCGGTCCCGGTAACGAGGGTCTGAGAGATCCTGCACCGCCACCTGTGTTTCCGCATAGATGCCCAGAACGTGCTCATCCCAGACTATTTCTCTCCCTGCGCTTATCCCCAGCCGAGAGCCCCAGTGGACCACATTGTTTAACTCTTTATCTTCGTCGCTTGTGGGGGCTATGCCCGTGATGATCATTGCCAGGGCGGGGAAGGCTGACGATTCCTTCTGGGGTCTGAAATTCCACTTCCAGGAGACTTCCGTGTCCCCCATTTCGTGCTCTGTTATTCCCATCGGAGGGCTTATTTCCCGCCGGGAGTAAGAACCTTTGACAGCGAGTTCCATTCCCGGGCTGATCCCGATGGTGATGTGCGTACGATATTGCGCAAGGGAGTAATGAGGTTCGGCGCTGTTTTCGGACAGAACGCCCGCGCCGATTTCCACGGTTTTTGGCGGAAGGACGTAGGGCGTGCTCGTAAAGAGAAGTCCGGTGAGCCCGGCTGCGTTAACCGGACGGTTCACCATCTCGAGTTCTTCGGCCGAAAGAGGCGCGGAGAAGAAAAATGCCAGAGCAACGATTCCCGATGCCAAGAGTGATTTTTTCATGAACGCATTCATCCTCAGATCAAATTGATCGAATTTTTCTCCTCAGTATCTTCCGACTTATTGCAACTCCGATAAGAGCGCCGGCCCCGTCTGCCATAAGATCGTACAAGCTCGATGTCCGTACAGGGTTGAAAGCCTGGAAAAACTCGTCACCAGCCCCGACGAGAACGGCCAGACTTACAGCCGGAAGAACGGTTCGTTTGAATCCGGTACGGGCAAAAGACAGAGCTGAGAGAAATGCCAGGAGCGCATAGGCTGAGGCATGAGCAAGTTTATCGATTTGGCCTACAGACGGAAGCTTCGGCGCGGGTTTGAAGGACAGAGTAAGAATCAGCGAAATATAGATTATCGTGGGCAACCACCAGAGGATTTTTTTCATAATTTTTGGACCAAGGCAACGGCGTTGCCGTGGATTACGCCGACACGGTCGGCTCGCTCTACATCGCTACTTTTTCTCCCCTATTTTCGACTCAGTACCGGCGAAGAGCCGTTTGATGTTGTCCCGGTGGCGGTAGTAGATCATTCCGGAGACAAAGAGCGAAAGCAGTCCCAGAGGTCTTGAGTCGGGACGGAACAGGAATGTCAGCACCGGATAGAGGGCATAGGCGATGAGCGCTGAGAGAGATGAATAGCGCCAGGCCGCCGCCGCGAGCCACGTGAGCAGGCTGGCAAGCCCGATCCAGGGTGATACGGCCAGAACCACGCCGAAGCTCGTGGCCACCCCTTTGCCCCCCTTGAACCGGAGATAGACGGGAAAGTTGTGTCCGAGGATCGCCGCCGCGCCGGTAAGGACGGTCACTGAGTCATCCTGGAAAAGCGCCCTGACTGCCAGGACGGGCAGGAGTCCTTTAAGCGCATCCGCGAGCAGCGTGAAGATCGCCGCTTTTTTTCCCGCAGCGCGAAGGACGTTTGTTGCCCCGATATTGCCGCTCCCGACAGAGCGCACATCGATGCCGGAAAAAATCCTGGTGAAGAGCAGCCCAAAGGGCACGGCGCCGAGGAGGTATGCAATAACGATCGTAATGATTTTCGGGATGGCGTTCATGGATTATTTCAACTTCTTCCAATAGCGGGCGAAGTATTGTACCGCAGAGTAGACCCCCAGGAGCATGGCTATCCAGAGCGCGATAATTCCCAACTCCGACATCCAGATGGTCTCCAGATGGTAATTCAGCACCAGGGAGATGACGGCTGTGATCTGGGCGCCCGTTTTGTATTTGCCTGTGGTTTCTGCGGGGATGACGATGCCGTCGCTCGAAGCGATGGCGCGAAGTCCCGTAACGGCGAATTCCCTTCCGATGATTACGATGGCTATCCAGGAATGGACGTCTTTATTGATGTCCACGAGCATGATGAGCGCCGATGTCACGAGGATCTTATCTGCAATGGGGTCAAGCAGTTTTCCGATTTTGGTCACCTGGCCCCATCTCCGCGCGAGGTAGCCGTCGAGCCAGTCCGTGGCCGAGGCAAGGGAGAAGATGATGGCCGCGACGAGAGCGCGGAACGGCGTGGGCTCCAGCATGAGGATGATGAACAGGGGTACGGTGAGAATCCTGCTGATCGAAAGAAGGTTCGGTATATTCATGGCTGTCGTCTCCATCTGCGATGCATCCAGACCCACTGTTCGGGCTGTTGCACGATGCAGTCTTCTATCATTTTGGTGAGCAGAGCGGTGTTGGCGACGATGTCTTTTGTCTCATCGCCCGTTCGTATAAGGTTCAGCGGCCCTTTTATGGTTATCGCATGTTTATTGTTGTTTTCCCGCCGAATGTAACCGAACACGACGGGCGCATTGAATTTAAAGGCCATTTGGGCGGCCGCCGTGGGGGTCCAGGCAGGCCGGCCCATGAAGTCAACGAAGGCGCTCTCCACCTCCGTGTCCTGGTCTATAAGTATTCCGAGGACGCGATTTTCCTTAAATATCCGTATCAACTCCCGGGACGCGCCCGGCCTGCTCCTGAGGATGGTCCTCACTCCCATGCCGGCCCGGAGCCCTACGATCATATCGTTCACCGGTTTCGGTTCTATGGGCGTTGCGACGACGCTCAGAGGCAATCGCGCCGCGACAGCAGCTCCCATCAATTCCCAGTTGCCCAGGTGGCCGGTAACATAGATTACTCCCCTGCCCTGCTCTGTCGCGTTCCTGAGGTTCTCGAATCCCCTGAATTCAACGATCCGGGAAAGCCGACGGGGCGTTATGAGCATGACCTCAAGAAGCGATTTTCCGAGATGAATGAAAGTCCGCCTTGCAGTACGCTTTATCCATGCGTCCCCTTTTTCTGCGAATACGGGCGTAAGGTGCGCAATGGCCCTCTTGCGGTTCCTGGGAAGCACATAGTATGCCGCCAACCCGAGGATTCCGCCCATCACGACGCCCAGCCGGTACGGGACAAGTTTTGAAAGAAGCCGGAGAATCCTGGTAAACCATATCAGAGAGATGCGGGAGAACCGCTTTCTCATGTTCTCTATCCTGTGATTCATGAAATGGGCAATTTCTCCTGACTTTTCAGGATCAGGTTGATGACCTCGCGCACGGCGCCCCTGCCCCCGGCGGCCTTGGTGACCAGGTCCACCTGGGGCTTCACCGCGGGGTCGGCGTCCGCCACTGCCGCGGCGATGCCTGCGCGTTTGAATATATCGGAATCGACGATATCATCGCCGATGTAGGCAACTTCGTCGTCACGGAAGCCATATTTTGAAAGGAGCGCGTCATACACGGCTATCTTTTCGTGCGCGCCCTGGTGAACTTCCTGAATGCCCAGCTCCCGGGCACGGACGTTTACGACCTCGGAAATCCTGCCGGTGATGATGCCTACCATGATGCCGGCCTTCTGGGCGAGCTTGATGCCATGTCCGTCGCGCACGTGAAACGCCTTGTATTCGTTCCCCTGGTTGTCAAGGATGATCCGCCCGTCCGTCAGCACTCCGTCCACGTCGAGGAGGAGGAGCTTGATCTTTTTCGCTTTTGACTGGAGGCTCTGCGTTGTTTTACTGCCCAATTTTGAATTTTTCATTTTGAATTTTGAGTTTATTGTTACACCACTCCTGCCTTCAGCAGGTCATGGAGGTGGATCACGCCTTCGGGTTTGCCCTCGGGTTCCGTAACAATAAGGCAGGTGATGGAGCTGTTCTCCATAACCGCCACGGCCTCGGCAGCCAGCGCGTCCTGTCCGATGACCTTCGGGTTCTTGGTCATGATGTCCCCGGCTTTTTTGGCAAGGAGGTTTTCTCCGCTCTTTTCGGTCTTTTCCATCCAGCGGCGGAGGTCCCCGTCGGAGATGACCCCTACCAGTCTGCCGGAGGAGTTCAGGACCGAGGTGACTCCCATCTTCTTGGACGAGATCTCGTAAATGGCGTCCTTGATCATCGTCTCCTCAGAGACCGCGGGAACGGCAGCTCCCGTGTGCATAATGTCCTTCACGCGGAGCAGCAGCCGCTTCCCGAGGGCCCCGCCGGGATGGAAGCAGGCGAAGTCCTCCTCCTTGAACCCGCGCTTGTCCAGGAGCGCCACTGCCAGAGCATCGCCCATGGCAAGGGTGGCGGTGGTGCTCGCCGTGGGCGCAAGACCGAGCGGGCACGCCTCTTCCTTTACGCCTACGTCGATGACCACGTCGCTGTTCTTTGCCAGGGTTGATTCGGTGTTGCCGGTGAGGGCGATGATTTTTATCCCGATCCGTTTCAATGACGGCAGCATCCGTGCGATTTCTTCGGTCTCGCCGCTGTTGGACAGGGCGATCACCGTGTCCCCTCTCGTCACCATGCCGAGGTCTCCATGGATGCCCTCCGCCGGATGGAGGAAGAGGGCCGGCGTGCCCGTTGACGCGAGGGTGGAGGCTATTTTCTTCCCGATAAGCCCCGACTTGCCCATGCCCGTCACCACGACCCGGCCCTTGCAGTTCATGATCATGTCAACGGCTTGCTCGAACCGTTCATCAACGCGGTTGATCAGCGCCGCAACAGCGTCAGCCTCTATTCGCAGAACTCTTTTTGCCTGATCGATGCTCATTTCACGATCCTGTCTATCTCCTGCGCCTGCTTGAGGAGCGCCGGCAGCTCATCGAGGCTCAGCATGTTCGGCCCGTCGCAGAGGGCTTTGTCCGGACAGGCGTGGACTTCCATGAACAGGGCGTCGACCCCTGCCGCGACGGCGGCCCGCGTCAGATGAGAAACAAACTGCCGGTCTCCGGACGAGGCCGTGCCGCCTGCGCCCGGGAGCTGCACCGAGTGCGTGGCGTCGAACACCACGGGCAAGCCGAGGCTGCGGATGATGGGCAGAGAACGCATGTCGACCACCAGATTGTTGTAGCCGAAGGACACGCCCCGCTCGGTGATGAGGATATTGGTGTTTCCCGTGGACGCCGCCTTTTCCGCGGCATTCTTGATGTCCCAGGGCGCGAGGAACTGGCCCTTTTTGATGTTGACGACCCTGCCCGTTTTAGCGACCTCCACGAGGAGGTCGGTCTGGCGGGAGAGGAACGCGGGGACCTGGATGACGTCGAGCACCTCGGCTGCGGGGCCGATCTCCTCAAAGCGGTGAACATCGGAAAGGAGCGGCAGGTCCAGCTCTTTTTTGACCCTGGCAAGGATCCTCAGCCCCTCTTTCAATCCGGGGCCGCGGTAGGACTTGACGGAGCTGCGGTTCGCCTTGTCGTAGGAGGACTTGAAGATGAACGGAATACGGAGGTCCGCGGTGATCCGTTTCAGGCTTTCCGCCGCCTCGAGCGTCGTCCGTTCGGACTCGATGACGCATGGACCGGCAATCAAGGCGAAGGGCCTGTTGCCGCCGATGGTTACCTGGCGTATGACGATTTCCCGTGTCACGATGATTTTTTCCCCTGTTCTTTGTTCTTGAGGGCCGCGCCGATGAACGACGTAAAGAGCGGATGGGGGCTGCGCGGCCGTGACTTGAACTCGGGGTGGAACTGGCAGCCCAGGAACCAGGGATGGTCTTTCAGCTCCACGATCTCCACCAGCTCCTTGTCGGGCGAAACGCCGCTGATCACGAGGCCCGCGGCCTTCAGGGCCTCTTTGTACTTGATGTTGAACTCGTACCGGTGCCGGTGGCGCTCGGAAATCTCCTGGCGTCCATAGGCCTGATAGGCAAGCGTCCCCTTCTCAATATTGCACGGGTATGCTCCCAGGCGCATGCTGCCGCCCTTGTCGCAGGTGATGTCCCGCTTTTGAATGGTTTTGGTCCGGTAGTCATACCACTGCTCTATCAGGTAGATCACGGGATGGGGCGTCGCCTGATCGAATTCCGAGCTGTTGGCATTCTGCAGTCCTGCGAGGTCCCGCGCAACCTCAATGACCGCGCACTGCATGCCGAGACAGATGCCGAAGTAGGGGATTTTGCCCTCCCGCGCGTACCTGACCGCCGCTATTTTTCCCTCAACACCGCGGATGCCGAAGCCTCCCGGTACAAGGATTCCATCCATACCCTTGAGCATTTCCGCTGCGCCCTTGCTCTCGATATCCTCCGAGTCCACCCAGCAGATGGACACTTTGGATTCATTGGCGATGCCGCCGTGGGTGAGCGCCTCGCAGAGGCTCTTATACGCCTCCTTGAGCTCGATATACTTGCCCACGAGGGCTATGGTGACATTTTTGGACGGATGTTTGACCCTCCGGACGATCTCTTCCCACGTTTTGAGGTCATTATTCGGGGCTTTTATGTCGAGGGCCTCCAGGATCCGGTCGTCAAGGCCCTCTTCGTGGAGGTGAAGCGGCACTTCATAAATGGTCTCAACGTCCTGGGCCGTGATGACGGCGTTCTCCTCTACGTTGCAGTAGAGGGCTATTTTCTTTTTCATTTCCCGGGGGATGGGGCGGTCGCTCCGGCAAAGAAGGATGTTCGGCTGGATCCCGATGGACAGGAGTTCCTTGACGCTGTGCTGTGTCGGTTTCGTCTTGAGCTCATCGGCGGCCCTGATAAACGGCACGAGGGTGAGGTGGATGTAAAGGACATTCTGCTTGCCCAGCCCGTACCGGAGCTGCCGGATGGCTTCGAGGAACGGCAGGCTCTCGATGTCGCCGATGGTCCCGCCGATTTCTACGATCACGACGTCCTCGTCATTGGAAAGGTCGGTGATGGCGCGTTTGATCTCGTCGGTGATGTGCGGCACTACCTGGACTGTGCCGCCGAGGTAATCTCCTCTGCGCTCCTTGGTGATGACGTTGTAATAGATCCTTCCGGAGGTATAGTTGTTCTTCTGGCCCATGGTGACGTTGGAGTAGCGCTCGTAGTGCCCCAGGTCAAGGTCGGTCTCGGCGCCGTCGTCGGTCACGAATACCTCGCCGTGCTGGAAGGGGCTCATGGTGCCGGGGTCCACGTTGATATAGGGATCGAGTTTCAGGAACGTTACCTTGAGCCCCCTGCTCTCCAGGAGCGCCCCGATGGAAGCCGCTGCCAGCCCTTTGCCGAGGGACGACACCACGCCGCCGGTTATGAAAATATATTTCGTTCTTGTCTTTTTCTCAGCCATCCTATTCCCTGCTTTCATCCAAACGCTTCAATATTTTACCCAAATCCCCGGGGATGTCAACACCAAAGGATTCATGCCGGGTTTCGACAACTTTAATCTTATACCCCTGTTCCAAGGCCCGGAGCTGTTCCAGTTTCTCAATACCTTCGAGCGTGGTCTGGGGCATGCCCGCGAAAGTGATCAGAAAATCCCTGCGGTATACGTACAGGCCGATATGCTTGTACAGGGGACCGGCGAGGGGCAGGTCGCTGAGACAGTTTTTGCCCGCCCATTGGTCCCTGTCCCAGGGAATGGGCGCGCGCGAGAAATAGAGGGCGAAGCCTTTACCGTCGCGCACCACTTTCACCACATTGGGATCAAAGGCCTCATCCCGGTCTTCTATTTTTCTGCAGAGCGTACCCATGGGGATGGAGGCATCGTCCGCGATGGGTGCAATGGCCTGGTCGATCATATCGGGATGGATCAAGGGCTCATCCCCTTGAACATTGACCACGAGCGTGCAGTCCAGGTTCTTTGCCACTTCTGCAATCCTGTCCGTGCCGGTTGCGTGCTCCGGTGAGGTCATCACTCCTTCACCGCCGAAAGCGGCCACTGCTTTGAGAATACGGTCGTCATCGGTGGCGACAATGACCCTGTTGACAAGGCGTGAACGCTTCGTGCGCTCGTAGACCCACTGGATCATGGATTTGCCCTTGATCAGGGCCAGGGATTTCCCGGGGAACCTGGTGGAGCCGTACCGGGCGGGAATAATGGCGATGATGGATGTCTGTTTATCTTTCACCGGAAAATCCCCCTCACCCCAGCCCTCTCCCTCGGAGGGGAGAGGGAGTACGTCGTAGCCCCTCCAATGATAAGCCCCCTCTCCCTTTTTCCCTCTCCCACTGGGGGAGAGGGGTAGGGGTGAGGGGAGTTGTATTGGGTTGGGGAGGGTGATGGTCAGGTAGCCGAATAAATATCAATTTTCATTCCCCTTTGTGAGCGCAACTCATGGACGATTCATAGAAGGAGCATAGAGCATGGCGCAGAACGTGGAGACGTATGGCTATATGCCCGATGCCCTTATGCCCCTATGCCGACAATTCCTTTTTGAAATACTCGATCGTTTTCTTCAGCCCTTCATCGACGCTGACGGCCGGATTCCAGTTGAGCTTCTGCTTTGCCAGCGTAATATCGGGCTTGCGCTGCGTGGGGTCGTCGGATGGCAGCGGCTTCCGGGCGATCTTGGACTTCGAGTCTGTCATGGCAATGATCTTCCTGGCGAGGTCGAGGATGGTATACTCCTCGGGGTTCCCGATGTTCACCGGGCCGATGAAGTTTTCGCTCTCCATCATGCGCACCATACCGTCGATGAGGTCGTCGACGTAGCAGAAGGAGCGGGTCTGGGAGCCGTCTCCGTAGACGGTAATGTCTTCGCCTTTGAGCGCCTGGACGATGAAGTTGCTCACCACCCTCCCGTCGTCAGGAAGCATGCGCGGTCCATAGGTATTGAAGATACGCACGATCTTGACGTCCACCTTGTTCTGGCGGTGATAGTCCATGGTGAAGGTCTCGGCCACGCGCTTGCCCTCATCATAGCAGCTCCTGATGCCGATGGGATTCACATTGCCCCAGTAGGTTTCTTTCTGAGGGTGCTCCGCCGGGTCGCCGTATACCTCCGAAGTGGATGCGAGGAGCATCCTTGCCTTTACTCGTTTTGCCAGGCCGAGCATATGGAGCGTACCGATAACGTTCGTTTTGATGGTCTTGACCGGATTATACTGGTAGTGCACCGGCGAGGCAGGGCAGGCCAGATGATAAATCTTGTCCACCTCCAGGAGGATGGGCTGAACAACGTCGTGGCGCACCAGTTCGAAGCCGGAATGCTTCATGAGATCCTGGATGTTCTTTTTCCTGCCCGTGAAAAAATTGTCCAGACAGAGCACCTCATGCCCTTCTTTGAGCAGCCGTTCACATAAATGCGATCCTAAAAATCCGGCGCCGCCGGTTACGAGTATTCTCATGTTTATTCCTCTTTCTGGGACGACCGTGACGGTTACGGTCACGACGCCCGTTGCGTCTTACGGCTACGTCGATCGTTTAAAGACGCTACCGTTTACCGAACTACGATACGGGCATCGTTACCGTAAGACGACTGCCGATGCGTTTGTCATCTTCTTCCTATGCCGTAATAGGTGAATCCCATTTTCCGCAGCTCTTCCCGGCTGTAAATGTTTCTGCCGTCGAAGATGACCGGCGTTTTCATGAGTTTTTTCATCCGTTGGAAATCGGGAGTGCGAAACTCGTTCCACTCCGTCACCAGCGCCAGGGCGTCAGCCCCGCGGAGGGCTTCATAGCTGTCGTCCAGGAGCTCTATTTTGTTTTTAAATATTTTGTACGCCTCGTTCATGGCCACGGGATCATGGGCCTTGATCTTCGCACCGGCGCGCACGAGATGATTGATGATGACCACCGACGGCGCCTCGCGCATATCGTCGGTGCGAGGCTTGAACGAGAGTCCCCAGACGGCGATGGTTCTTCCGGCGAGGGGTTTTCCGCTCCGGCCGCCTTTTTTCGGGCCCTTTGTGTGAAAGTGATTGATGACGAATTCAGAAAGGACCGTCTTCTGGCGTTCATTCACCGCCTCGACGGACTTAAGCACCTTTGCATCGATCCCCTGCTCTTTTGCGATCTGGACCAGGGCCTTGACGTCCTTGGGAAAGCACGATCCGCCGTACCCTACCCCCGGAAACAGGAATTCGAAGCCGATGCGCTTGTCGTATCCCATTCCCTTGCGCACGTGGTCGATATCCGCGCCCAGACTGCCGCAGATGTTTGCCATCTCGTTGATAAAGGATATCTTGGTCGCGAGCAGGGCATTGGACGCATATTTTGTCATTTCTGAGCTTCTGATGTCCATGATGAGGATGGGTTTGCCTGTGCGTACGAAGGGCGCGTAGAGTTCTTGCATGATCTCGGCGGCCTTCGGATTTTCCGCCCCGATGACCACGCGGTCCGGCTTCATGAAGTCCTCGATGGCGGCGCCTTCCTTCAGAAATTCGGGGTTTGAGACCACATCGAATTTGTGCTTTGTTCTCGAGGCAACGGCCGCCCTCACCCTGCCCCCCGTGCCCACCGGCACCGTACTCTTATTGATGATGATCTTGTGGCCGTTCATGTGGGCGCCGATCTCCCGTGCCGCTCCGAGCACGTGCTTAAGATCAGCCGAGCCGTCCTCTCCCGGGGGGGTCCCCACGGCGATAAAGATGAGGTCCGAAGTCTTCACCGCACCGGCCATGTCCGTCGTGAACGAGAGCCTGCCATGGGCGGTATTTCTTTTGATGAGTTCCTCCAGCCCCGGCTCGTAGATGGGCACCTGGCCGGAATTGAGCGCCTCGATCTTGCGAGCATCGATATCCATGCAGACGACATCGTTGCCGCTCTCAGCCAGGCAGGTGCCGGTCACCAGTCCAACGTAGCCGGTGCCGATGACGGAAATTTTCATATTCCTCCCTCGTGCATTTTACAGAATGGCAAAACGATTCAAAGCCGGCCCGTATAATTTTTTTCGATCCACGTCTTATATTCGCCGGTTCTCACACTGCTCACCCAGTTCGCATTTTTGATATACCACGATATCGTATCCTTCAGGCCGTCTGCAAAGGCGTATTTTGGCTTCCAGCCGAGATCTTTTTTGATCTTTTCGCAGTTGATTGCGTACCGTCTGTCGTGGCCGGGACGGTCGGGTACGAAGGTGATCAAATCCTTGTACCGGTGAACAGGCGGTGTTCGCTTCCGGATGGGGATATTTTCCCTGAGAGGATAGAGTTCCTCCAGGAGCTCACAGATGGTATTCACGACGTCCCTGTTGCGCTTTTCGCACTCGCCGCCGATATTATAGGTCTCACCCGCGGCGCCTTTTTCCAATATGAGCCAGAGCGCTTCACAGTGATCATCCACATACAGCCAATCGCGCACGTTTTTGCCGTCTCCGTAGAGCGGCAGATCTTTGCCCTCAACGGCGTTCACGATCATGAGAGGGACCAGTTTCTCCGGGAACTGGTATGGTCCGTAATTATTGGAACAGTTGGAAATTGTGACCGGCAGCCCATAGGTATGAAAATATGCTCTCACGAGATGGTCTGACGCCGCCTTGGAGGCCGAATAGGGACTTCGCGGATCATAAGGAGTCGTTTCGAAGAAGAAACCATTATCGCCGAGCGAACCGTAGACCTCATCGGTGCTGATATGGTGAAACCGGACGTCCTTCCTCGTTCCCCAGGACCGGCGGGCGGCTTCGAGCAGGCTGAAGGTGCCGTTGATGTTCGTCTCTACAAAATCTTTTGGTCCGAAAATGGAACGGTCAACGTGGCTTTCGGCGGCAAAGTGGACCACTGCGTTGATCCGGTATTTGCCGAATGCCGCGGTGACCTTATCGAAATCGCGTATGTCGCCCCGCTCGAAAAAATAGCTCTTTCCGCCGAATGTCCCGGCAATATCCGCCAGGCTCATGAGATTGCCGGCGTAGGTCAGCGTGTCGTAATTGACGACCGTGCCGGTAAAATCCGTTCTTCCCAGGACATGACGGATGAAATTGGAACCGATAAATCCCGCGCCGCCGGTCACCAGGATGTTCGCTGATGACGGGGTCAAGGCCTCGGGAGCATCGCCCTTATCTGTTCGATCGTGGTTTTTACTCATGATGCAAAATGTTCTTCCCGCATAAATGCTTCGACCGCCGCTTCCCACGCCGGAATAGCGACGTTCAGCGCGCCGGACAGCTTGGCGTTGTTCATGGCGGAGAACTTCGGCCGTTTGGCCGGAAGATTAAAACTGTCCATGGACACGGGCCTGATGAACTTGTGTATGCCGAGACGGCCGGCAATGAATCTCGCCCACTCGTACCGGGAACAGAAGCCGCTGTTCGTTAAATGGTACAGTCCCTGGAGGCCCTGATCAAGGGACCTCAGCGTGACGTCCACGACGGTATCAACACAGGTCGGCACCGAGAACTCATCGCAGGCGATCTTCAGGTATTCGCTGTCCCTCGCCCATTCCTTGAGCTTATGGATAAAATTTTGCTTCCCTGCGCCGTAGACCCAGCTCAGCCTGAAGATAAGGAAATTCCCGCACGCCTCCCGGACAAGGTCTTCTCCGGAGCGTTTGCTCTTCCCGTATTCATTGAGCGGGTTTACCTGGTCATCTTCTTCGTACAGGCCGTTCTCTTTCGTCCCGTCGAAAACATAATCGGACCCGAAATGGACGAGAATCGCCTTCTGCCGGGCGGCCGCCTGCGCCAGATGCTTCGGCCCCGATGCGTTTACCGCAAACGCCCTTCCCTGCTCCTGCTCGGCCCTGTCGACGAGATTGTACGCCGCACAATTCACAATGACATCCGGTGTATAAGCGGCAACGGCGTCGGCAACGGCGGCGGCATTGGTAATGTCGAGCCGAGATTCATCGGGTGCGCTGAAGTCGATTGACTGTTTCTCGAACTTCTTGATGAACGCCCGGGCCAGTTGCCCGTTTTTGCCGGTGATAAGATATCTCATGGGGAAGCGGTAAATACAAAATTATTATCAGCATCTTTCAACAAAGGAAGCATTGCATCCTTGCCCGACAGCAGGGGGTCTTTGATCGGCCAGGCGATGTTGATTTCGGGGTCGCTCCAGATGACGCCCCGCTCGTCGGCCGGCGAATATTCCTCAGTGCACTTGTACAGCACCGCCGCCGTATCGCTGGTGACCTGAAAGCCATGGGCGAAGCCGGGCGGCACAAAGAGCATATGTCTGTTCTCTTCGGACAGCTCCAGGCCTACCCACTTCCGGTAATGGGGAGAGCCCCTGCGGATGTCCACGGCCACGTCGTAAACTCTGCCCTGTATGCAGGAGACGAGCTTACCCTGCGCCTTCGGGTGCTTCTGATAGTGGAGTCCTCTCAGCACTCCCTTCGTTGACGTTGAATAGTTGTCCTGGACCAGATGCTCCCCTATGCCGGCGCGGACAAAGTCGGCATGTTTGTAAAGCTCGAGGAAAACCCCCCGGCCGTCATCGAACACCCGCGGCCTGACCAGCACGGGACCCGGTATCTCCAGTCGCTCGAACTCAAAGGGCATCGGAGGCTCCCTGCTCGGCTATCCGGAGAAGATATTCCCCGTATCCGTTTTTCCGGAGACGTTCCGCCGCCCGCAGCAGCGCGCTTTTATCGATGTAACCCAGATTGTAAGCAATTTCTTCGATGCAGGCGATCTTGAGTCCCTGTCGTTTTTCAATGGTCGCGATGAACTCGCCGGCCTCGAGCAGGCTTTCATGGGTCCCGGTGTCGAGCCAGGCATAGCCTCTGCCCATGAGCTCGACACTGAGCTTTTTCTTCGCCAGGTAAACGTTGTTCACGTCGGTTATTTCGAGCTCTCCGCGCCCCGAAGGCTTTATGTTCTTTGCTATACCGACAACGTCATTGTCGTAAAAATACAGGCCCGTCACCGCATAGCGGGACTTCGGGTGTTTTGGTTTTTCCTCAATGGACAGCACGTTTCCCGTGGTATCGAACTCCACGATGCCGTAACGTTCAGGATCTCCCACAGAGTATCCGAATATCGTTGCACCGCCGGCTGATGCGACCTGGTTCACCGCTTTTTTGAGCAGCTCCGTGAGGCCGTGACCGAAGAAGATATTGTCTCCCAGGACCAGGCAGACGGCGTCCCTGCCGATGAACTTCTCGCCGATGGTGAACGCCTCGGCGATGCCGTTGGGACGCGACTGCACGGCATAGGAAAATCTCAGTCCAAGTTCCGAGCCGTCGCCGAAGACGTCCCTGAACCGCGGCAGGTCGCCGGGGGTTGAAATAATGAGAATGTCACGGATCCCCGCAAGCATCAGCACGGAGAGCGGATAATAGATCATGGGTTTGTCGTAGATCGGCAGCAGCTGTTTGCATACTCCCCGCGTAAGAGGGTAGAGTCGCGTTCCGCTGCCGCCCGCCAGGATGATGCCTTTCATACAACGCTCCCTCAATCAGTATTCCTCACGGTACGGTAAACAATACATCAGCGCCATGACAGCGCTCACTCACATGTTCATGATCCTTTTCTTCAGTTCCTCCGGGTTCACCGTTGCCGTTCCCACCACCGCCACAACGATGCCGGCGGCGACATTCGAGAGCCGGGCCGCGTCCACCATGGGTGCGCCGGCGGCCATGGCAAGGGTGAGCGTGCTGATCACCGTATCGCCCGCGCCGGTAACGTCGAAGACCTCCCGCGCCACCGTCGGGATGTGGGTGATCCTGCCTCCCCGTTCAAAGAGGCTCATGCCCTGTTCACCCCGGGTGATAAGAACGGCCTTGCACTTGAGCCGCTTCAGCAGGGCAGTGCCGGCCTTGAGCAGGCTCTTTTCGCTTTCGATCTCAATCTTGGAGCCAAGGGACGCCTCCTTGGTGTTCGGTGTGAGGATGGTGACTCCGCTGTAAATGCCGAAGTGGTTCACCTTGGGGTCGACGGACACGATAAGGTCGCGCTTGCTCGTCAGCTTGACGATGTCCCTGACCAGCTCCTTGGTGACCACTCCTTTGCTGTAATCAGAGAGGATGATGGCGTCAAGCCCGTCATCCACGTGCTGTTTGACGGCATCATAGATCCTTCTATGGGTGTCCCGGTCGATCCCGTCCTTCGTCTCCCGGTCGAAGCGCACGACCTGTTGGCTGTGTGCGATGACGCGCGTTTTGATCGTGGTTGGTCTGCCGCTTTCGACAATGAGTCCGTCAGCAGGGATGCCCTTGGCGCGGAGCATGTGGGAGAGCTGTCTCCCCGCGTCGTCATGGCCGATCACGCCGCACACGCGCACGCTTCCGCCGAGAGCATGGACGTTGTTCACCACGTTGGCGGCCGCTCCGAGGAGCACGGTCTCTTTCGTGACGTGCACCACGGGCACCGGCGCTTCCGGCGAGATGCGCGAGACGTTTCCCCAGATGTAGTGGTCCAGCATCATGTCGCCGACCACCAGGATGCGGGCCTTGGGGAAACGGTCGATGTACTGTAGGAGGCGTTTCGATCCGGTTTTCGCAATCATGGTGCTTCTTCTCCCTGCTTCAGTTCCGTGAGCGTGGCAATGACGGAGCCGATGGCGATCTTGCTCTTCATGAGAAGCGGCACCTTCCTGGCGTCATCGGTGAGCCAGATGAATATCTCGCCTTTATGCATGAACACCCCTTCATACTTGGGGTATGTTCTTACCTTGATGGTATCGAATTCCCCGAGGGGGGTCTTGAGCTTTTCCCTGCCGAGGACCTGTATCTCCACGGACCAGTTCTTTCCGCCGTCATGCACGTCGATCACGATCGGCGTTTCATTGCTGAAGTCCTGCCTCGTCCTCAGGTAGTAAAGGGACGACAGGGAATCCTGAACCCGCGGCGGTATCTCAAAGGTCTCTTCCTTGCCGTCCGTGACCAGTCTCACAATCCCCTTTGCGTGATCGAAGGTCATCTCGCGGTGTTTCTTTCTCTTTCCGTGCTTCTGATCCAGGCTGAACCAGAGGCTGCTCAGCCCCTCGGCTTCCATGATGCTCTGCACCGTGTCCCTGACCGAATACAAGGTCGAAACAATGCCGACAGTCTTTGCGCTGGAGGTAATACGGTACGTTTTTCCCCCCTCGGTTGTCGTTTCCGCCCTCACTTCCATGACGGCGACGCCGGCCTGGAGGATCTTGGACCAACTGATGCTGTAGGTCAGCTTCTCTCCCGAGTGGAAAGCGCGGTTTATCGTTTTTATATTATTCCCATGCTTTTCAGGCGGCTCGGCAAGCGCCGCATGAGAGAACAGCGCCCACGCGCCAATAAGAAGTGCCAGAGAACTTATTCGCATGCGACCATGCTCCTGACCGCTTGAAATACTTCGTCCACCGTAATTGCCGCCATACATGCCCTGGTGCCGAGGGGGCAGTCCTTTGCTTCACAAGGGACGCAGGAAAGACCTTTTATCAGAACGCGCTGCCGGTGGCCCACCGGGCCCGTGCGCCGGGGATCCGTGGAGCCGTAGAGCCCCACTACCGGGGTATGTACCGCCGTCGCCAGATGGAGCGGCCCTGTATCGGAACTGACGAGGCAGGCGCAGCGCGACAGGAGGGCAGCTGTGTCGGAAAGCGAGAGCATTCCGGCCGCAGAAATAGCCCTGTTCTTCATCGACGCTATGACGGCCGCTACAATATCCCTGTCCTCTTTTCCTCCCACGAAGACCACTGCCGCGCCGAGTTCTTCAACCAGCCTGTCCCCGAGCGATGCGAAACGCTCGGTATGCCAGTTGCGCGCAGGTCTTGCAGCGCCCACACTGCAATTCAGCGCAATCAGCAGGCTGTCTCCTTCAACACCCTGTTGGGACAGAAAGCGGCCAACGACTTCTCTCGCTTCGGGCTTTACCGGCAACGATATCTCTTCCACGCGGTCATGGATGCCGATGGGCCTGAGCGTCACCATAAAATTTTCAGCAGCGTGCAGGCGTCGCTCACCCCTTCGCACCTTCTTCTGCTTCCGGTAGACGAGCGTCCTCTTCGCGCCCATCAGCAGTCTGAGCACAAGGGACCGCAGGGAAGGCTGCATGTCAACAACGAGGTCATAGTGTTGGCGTCTCAGGCCCAGCCCGAAATCCAGAAAATGCCGGAAACGTTTTTTAAGAAACGATTTGTCGAATACGAGCACGCTGTCTGCGAGATGTGTTCCCAGGATGAGCGGCTCCACTTCCGGAGTGACCACAACGGTGACCTGCGCTGCGGGAAACTTCTTCTTCAAAGCCGTGAGAGCAGGGAGCGCATGGAGAAAATCGCCGATTGCACCAGGCTTGAAAAACAGGATCTTTTTGAAGTCCATTTCGGCCTCATTATATGCAAAAACCCCGCATTTGTAAAGATAATTTTCGGCGCAGATGCAGAAGGGCGAACGATTCTTGCTCTCGGGTATGACCTGCGTCATAGCGCACGTTGCGGATATCGTTTATAAAAAACTTGAAATCGTCTGGAAATGGATGTATTATCCTGGCCGGATTGAAGGCTGTACGCTCAGCATTGGACCGGCCACGGCAAACTTCATCTCCGTAAACTTCATCGAAACCTCATTGATAAAGAAAGGAACGTAATGATCATGGCTGCCCCGAAAGTTGACATGGACCTCTGCATCGGCTGCGGGCTCTGCGCCGAGCTCTGCCCCAAGGTTTTTGAACTTCGTGAGGACAAGGCGTGGGTCATCAATCCCAACGCCTGCGATACCTGCGATTGTCAGCAGGCAGTGGACAGCTGTCCCGTGATCGCGATCTCAATGGAATGAGATTCACCTTTCGGCGGTGACCGGGGACGACCTCGTCCCCTCCTGCCGACCTCATGCCTCATAACGGGGCGTCCTTTGCCGATCTCCCCGAGCAGGACATCCAGGACCTCGCAGATTATCTTTCAAGCTTGAAATAAATAACGGTTTTTCACCCGTTGCACTCGTCCCAGCGTTCGTCTCTCCTTCCTTCTTTGCCCCGCCAGACGGTTCGAGGACGTGCACACTTGTTGATTCTGCTTGACAAATCCACCTGTTTTTATTTAATGTACTACATATTTCGTATGAACACATGCCGCTGTGGCGGAATTGGCAGACGCAAGGGACTTAAAATCCCTCGGGGGGCGACTCCCGTACCGGTTCAATTCCGGTCAGCGGCACCATATTTTTTTTATTTCAGGAGGAAGAGGATGAAGAAAGCTGGTAGTCTGGGGATTTTGCGTATCAGTATCGTAATTGTTGCCTTTGCCGTTCTCGGCGGTTGCGGGGTGCCCTTTGCCCTTGTGGAAGAGAACTACAAGGTTAAACCAGGCACATTGGCGGTAGCGAGCGGAACAAATAACGAGGCCTGTAACAGGCTCGCAGAGCTGCTTACTCAGGAACTCAAACAGAGAAGTACGTTTCGCGTCATGAGTCAGGAGGAGATCGGCAGACGAGCACCCGGCTACCCCTATGCTCTCATGAAGGAATCCGCCCCGTCTTTGGACAACAAAAATCCGGCATGGGTCTCTCCTGGGAACAAAGGCCGAATAGATGCGCTGCAGGCGCAGCTTAAGACGGATTACCTGTTTGTCGTTTGGGGTGAAAACCTCGGCAGGATGGTAACGACAACCTACAACCAGCATGGCGGGGCAAACACACGGGTATCGTATCACATAGATGTCTACGGCAGATTAGTCGAATATCCGAAAAGCAAGGCCATCGGGTATTCGCAGTTCCACGGCAGCAAAGGACAGTCGTGCTGTTTTCTGTTCAGGTCGGAGGGCGAGGACATCGACATTATGCTGAAAAATTCCGCTGAAAAAATAGCCGGTAAGTTTCTGGACATAACAAAAACGGAAAAACCCGGGAAATAGAGGAGGATGGCCATGTCTGCAACCGTACAACGTCCGTTCTTTGCCGTCCTGCTCCTTCTTTCGCTTACGGCATGCTCCTACAGCGCTTTTACGCTTACCGAGAGCGATTATAAACCAAAAGGGAAAACGCTGGCGGTGATAGCGGGGCTGAATAATGAAGTAAATGTCGTTGCGGCAAAATATGTGTCGGACGCACTGGGCGCCGACAGCCGCTTTCAGGTTGTGTCTCAAAGCAAAGTCGACCAGTCCCTGCCGGCCTATCCGACGAACATCAAAGGCCCCTATAAATACGCTTATTTGAATATTGAGCCGGACTACTCCAGGACTGATATGAAAAAAGTCAGGGATGTCCAGCAGCAGCTCGGTGTCGACTACCTCTATGTGATGTGGGCGCCTGTTTCGCATACGGTCGGCTATCAGGGGGTTCAACTGTGGTTCATCGGGCAGCTTTTTGAATTCCCTGCCGGCAAAGAGGTCGGCAACGGCATATACGGCGCAGGGGCGAGCGGCTCTTGTTTGCCTCCTTCACTGCCCAGGGATAAAGAAATTGAGGACAACTTAAAGCAATCCATGGGGTATGTGGCAAAAAAGATCGCTGAAGAGTCGGGGATGCAGAAAAAATGAAGGTGTGCTAGGCCTCTTTTGAGCGAACTCCGATTTGTGAGATTAAGAAGTGTACCTTGAAGCCTGCACTGCCCGCCCCTCATCTGGCGGGCAGTGTAATCTGCAGTTAAATTGGGTTGCCGTTATTTGCGCGGCGTGAAAATCATCCCCCATTAGTTTTGTAGTAACCTCGGCATGTGTTGGAATGAATCTCATCACCACAGCATCGACATAAGATGAACCACAGAAACGAAGACCGAGCTGTTGCGGCTCATCGTTTGAAATTTTTTCCTCTCCCCTTCCCTCGCGAGCTCGCGCAGAGAGTTGCATTTTGATGTTTGCAATCTCACTCCCAGGAAGCTGCATCCGCCGTTTTCGAACAAATCCTTGACAATAACCCACTAATATCCGATAATACTCTCCATTCAGAGGGCCTTGTCCCACAGGGCGCGTCTGCGCCGTGCAAGCCTTTTACCGTCAATCAATCAGGAGTACGATTTGGCTCAAGAATATCTGGATTTTGAAAAACCCATTGCCGAGCTCGAAAAAAAGATTGAAGAGCTCACGCTGTTCACGTCCAACGGCAATATCGACCTTGAAGAAGAAATCCTCAAGCTCCACAAGAAATCGGACCAGCTTCGCGCCGAGATATACTCAAGGCTCACGCCCTGGCAAAAAGCGCTGATCTCCCGCCATCCCAACCGCCCCTACACGCTTGACCTTGCCGAGGCCATGCTCACGGATTTCATGGAGATGCACGGCGACCGTGCCTTTGCCGACGACCCCGCCATTGTCTGCGGCATGGCCAGGCTTGAAGGAACACCCGTCGTGGTCATCGGCCACCAGAAAGGCAGGACCACCAAGGAAAAGATCTACCGGAACTTCGGGATGCCGAACCCCGAGGGTTACCGCAAGGCCTTGCGCGCCATGCGGTTTGCCGAGAAGTTCAGGAAACCGCTCATTACCTTCATCGACACGCCCGGCGCCTATCCCGGCATCGGAGCGGAAGAGCGGGGGCAGGGAGAATCCATAGCCAGGAACCTTTATGTCATGTCCCTGCTCAAAACGCCGATCCTCTCGGTGGTCATTGGAGAAGGCGGGAGCGGCGGCGCGCTCGCCCTGGGCGTTGCCGACCGGGTCCTCATGCTTGAGCACTCGACGTACTCCGTGATATCGCCCGAGGGGTGCGCGGCGATCCTCTGGAACAACGGGTCAAAGGCAAATGAGGCCGCGGAACTGCTCAAAATAACGGCGCAGGACCTCTTTCAGATGAACGTGATCGATGAGGTTGTGGAGGAGCCTGTCGGAGGAGCGCATCGTGACCCCCGCAGGGCCGCGGACCTGCTGAAAGAAGCCATCGTCAGGAACCTGTCGGAAATACGGGAGATCCCGGCGGACGAACTGGTTGCGTTGAGATACGAAAAATTCAGAAAATTGGGGATATTTGATCAGTTATAAGGGCCTATCCCAGATACAGGAAGGCGTTATTCGATGTCCTTTTTCAACAGCACAATCGCTTCTTTCAGTTTGTTCATAGCGCTCTGCGTATCAGCAAGAGAAGACAGGAAGAGCAGCAAGCAGTAATCCTCCACCACGGGGGCCATGATCGCATTCCCCTCGTCCTGCGTGAACAGCACCGCAGTCACGTCTCCGAGGCCAAGCCGCCGGGTGATGTCCCTGATCTGGTCAAGATGTAATTCTTTCCATGCGCCGAGTAATTTGATGTCCATGACGGTATCGCCCATATTGGAAATTGCCTCGCCGTCTCCGTCAAGAAAGATGGCAGCCTGAGCGCCTTTTACCGACGCGATGAGGTCCTTCAGAATAGTATCGATCAATACGTCCTCCACGGGAAAAAATCCGCCGGCGCCAAGACACAAAGCAATGCGGTTTTTTGCGACCTGCCTTCGTGGTTCAAGATCTTGTGCTTTCGTTCAGCTGAAAATAAAAAAAAGCAGCGCCGTGATGCCTGCCCCGAGCATTGCCCCACCGATCACTTCGCCGGGCCGGTGAATGCCCGAAGACCATCTGTTCCAGCTCACCATGGCGGCGAGGATAAACGTCAGCACCGCAACGGGCGCCGAATACGTCAGAAAGAGCGCGGCGGCCCAGATGGAGAACGAGACCGCGGCATGGCCGCTCGGCATCCCTCCCCGGAGGGGCTCGCCCTTACCCAGGAACGCCTTGATGATGATCACGACAATGACCACCACGGCGAGAGCAACGAAGGCCACCACATCATTGGGAGCTTTCGCGACGCGCCATAACCCGCGGGCAAAAGACCTCTTGAGCGCGGGATAGAGTATCAAATATGCCAGGGTCAACGCGCCGGTGGACGCGACGAGCACCACCCCGGCGGCGATGTCCTTTGCGATCTTGGCGCGGGGATGATAGGTTTCGGAGATCATGTCAATGGTGACCTCGATGGCGGTGTTGAGCATTTCCGACACGAGGACGATGACGATGGCCATGCAGAGGAGGATGAACTCGATCCGGGAAATATTCAGAAAGAGGCTCAGGATGAGCACGGCGGCGGCGGCAAACAGGTGGTACCGCATGTGCCGCTGGGTCTTGACGGAATAGATGATCCCCTCGATTGCCAGGTTGGCACTCTGGACCCAGGATGTCGGTTTCATGCAGCGAGCCTCCTGAGCAGGGCCGCCTCTTTTTTTCTCATGACTGCCGCGTCTTTTCCGCCTCGCTCGTGGTCGTACCCCAGGAGATGGAGCAGGCCGTGTATCAGGAGAAGGTCGATTTCTCGGGCAAGCGGGCGCCCGGCCGCCGCCGCCCGGCGCGCTGCAACGGGGATACTGATGACAATGTCGCCTAAAACATCGGGTCGGATAGAGGCGAACTCTCCCTCTCGCAGGGAGAAGGAGAGAACATCCGTAGGCCTGTCGATCCCCCGGTAGCGGCGGTTGAGCGTGCGCATGGCGCGGTCCCCGACAAAGAGGACGCTCAGCTGGGCGTTATGAAGACCGAGGTTCCGTAACAGCATCCTGAGATTTGCCTTTATCCTTCCCGTTGCCGGTCTTTGCTTCCTCAGGTTGTTTTTTATCCAGATAGTCACTGCGTTTTTTCTCTCCGGCGAGATCCATGCCCGGGTAGTGAATCCTGTGGTGAAAGATGCCGTTCAGGATGAGGTTGAAACTCTTTGCGATCTCCCGCAGGTTCCTGAGAGTTAGATCACACTTGCTGAACTGGTCGTCGAGAAAGATACGGGTAATGACGCTGTTCGTAAGGGCCTGGATCCTCTGGGGTGTCGGGTCTTCGAGGGTCCGTGACGCCGCTTCGACGGCATCGGCCAGCATCACGATGGCCGCGACTTTTGTTCTCGGGCGAGGCCCGGGGTACCGGTAATCCTCCTCGGAGATCTTCGTAAACGGGTAGAGGTCTTTCGCCTTCTGGTAAAAGTAGGTGATGAGCGACGTCCCGTGGTGCTGCTGGATAATGTCGATCACGGTGCCGGGGAGCTTGTGCTCGCGGGCGACTTCCACCCCGTCCTTGACATGAGACGCGATGATGAGGCTGCTCATGGACGGCGTGAGCCGGTCGTGCTTGTTCTCCGAGGGCCGCTGGTTCTCTATGAAGTATTCCGGTTTCCGGATTTTTCCGATGTCATGATAGTACGCCCCGACCCGCGCCAGGAGCGGGTTCTCTCCGATTGCCTCGGCCGCGGCCTCGGCAAGGTTTCCGATGAGGATGCTGTGATGATAGGTGCCGGGGCTCTTGTAGACGAGTTCCTTGAGCAGCGGCTGATTGGGGTCCATGAGTTCGAGAAGTTTGATGTCCGTGGCAATATCGAACATGGCCTCGTAGAACGGGAGCAGAAGCGACACGAGCATGGAGACCATGAAGGCGCCGAACAGTCCTGCCCCGAGGTCATAGAGGCCGTGGGACATCCACTCGCCCTTGTAGAGGTCGATGCTCGCGATTGCGATCAGGTTGAACAGCCCCGTGAGGGCCCCTGCCCTGAGAACGGCGGTCCTTTTTTTGCACTGGATCACGCAGAGCGCCGCAACGGTGCTGCCCACGAAATAATAGATGGGCATAAAGGGGTCTCCCCGGAACAGGACGCCGAGGAGAATGCTGATGATGAAGGAGAACCCCAGGGCAAGGTGCAGGTCGAACAGGAGCGTCACCAGCATGGCGCCGCCGGCAACGGGGAGGGCAAACCCCACGGTGGAGGCATCTACTCCCAGGGGGTCGCCGATGAGCGAAAAAACGTATTTTGTGAACTGCGAGACGATGACGGTGACCAGGAGCAGGAATGCCAGGAGAAAGAGCTTTCGCGTATCGGTGATGATCTGGGGCCGGTATCTCTTTATATGCTGATAGAACAGAAAGAACAGGATCAGGATGAGGGTGGTCAGTCCGAGGAACGCATGGGACTTGGTGCCGATCCCCTCGCGGCGCGCAATTTCCGCAAGGATCCTCGCTGACTTCTCCGAGACCCTCCGGCCCGCCTCAACAATGACGTCGCCCTTGTTGACCTTGTAGGCGATGATCGTCTGCTCGGGCGTCTGGTATTCAATATAAAGGGTATAGGGCGCGCTGATATCTTTGGTCACGATGTCGCCCTTTTGGAGCAGCGGGATTCGCGGCAGCACGACAAAGGCGAGGAGCATCGCTGTTACCAGGGCGAGCCCCATATTATAGAACTTCGTGTATGAGGAGACCTCTTCGGGCAACTCGTCCTTATCAAGGTCCTGAAACTGCGATTTCGGCAGGAGCTTAATGCTCGTTTCGTTCCTGTTGTTCATCCGATGCCTCGTATTTCTCGTACGCCTTGATGATCTGCTGAACCAGCTTGTGGCGCACTACATCCCGGTTCGTGAAATACATGAACCGGATGCCCTCGATGCCTTCGAGAATTTTTTGAACTTCGATGAGCCCGGAACTCCTCCCGCTCGGGAGGTCGATCTGGGTGATGTCTCCCGTCACGACCGTCTTGGAGTTGAACCCCAGGCGGGTGAGGAACATCTTCATTTGTTCCGACGTGGTGTTCTGGGCCTCGTCCAAAATGATGAACGAATCATTCAACGTGCGTCCTCGCATGAACGCGAGGGGCGCGATCTCGATGTCCCCCCGTTCCACGAGCTTGTTCGCCTTTTCGGTCTCGATCATGTCGTAGAGGGCGTCGTAGAGAGGCCGCAGATAGGGATGTACCTTTTCGTACATGTCTCCCGGCAGGAACCCGAGCTTCTCTCCTGCCTCCACGGCGGGCCGCACAAGGATAATGCGGCTTACCTCGCGGCGGAGCAGGGCCGAGACCGCCGTGGCCATCGCGAGGTACGTCTTTCCCGTGCCCGCAGGACCGATGCCGAACACGATGTCGTGCTCCTTGATGGCCTCGACGTACTTGCGCTGGGCCTCGTTTTTCGGCACAACAGCGCGCTTCCTGGTGGAAACCGGGATTTCTCCCTGAAAGATATCCTTCAAGGTCGACGACGGATTGGACGTATAGGCATGAATGGCTGAAACCACCTCGTCTTTGTGCGTAATAATTCCCTCCGCCAGCATGTCATCGAGCTGCTTGAGCAGGCGTTCGACACCGGCGACGTCCCTCTCCTCCCCTTCGATCTGTACCCTGTTTCCCCTGGCATTTAAGACGACGCCGGAGGACTTTTCTATCAGCCTCAGGTGCTTGTCCAGGTCTCCGAAGAGAATGGGGAGCGCTTCTTCATGAACGATTGTTATGCTTACTGCCGTAGTCTTCATTCCTTCCCAAGAGGGCCGGCGTTATCATAGGACGCATAATGCTCTATGTATGGAAATATACTAGCATTTTAAAAATTTAAAGTCAACAGACATGCGGGTATGATGGTGAAGGTGAAAAAGAAGGGTGTGGGGTCACGAAGGCGGAGGCTGCCGTGTAAGGGCGTGGGAAATCGTATGCCCGCTTCGTAAGGCCGTACCTTCGCTCTGCCTGATCTAGAAATCTATTCCTTTTCGCGCCGGCACACCTCGCTCGAAAGGGTGTTTTACGTCGCTTATCTCGCTCACCAGGTCAGCGAGGGCGATCAGATCGGGATGGGCATCGCGGCCCGTGAGGACCACATGGAGTTTCGGCTGCTTGCTCCTGACGAGATTCAGGACGTCCTCGATGTCCACAAGGCCGAGTTTTACCGCATTGTTAATCTCGTCGAGGATCAGGACGTCCCAGTAACCGGAGCGTGCGCGCTGACGCGCCAGGCTGAGGGCGTCCGCCGCGGCTTTCCTGTGCTCGGACAAGGGGATCGCGCCTTTCTCCCCCGTCACGAACCCCCTGCCCATGGAAATGAACTCAAGCTCGGGCGCAAGCCGCCCTGCCGCCTGCGCCTCTCCGGTGGGCAAAGGGCTCTTGATAAACTGCACCATGGAGACGTACATCCCGTGGCCGCTGGCGCGAAGCGCCGTCCCCAGGGCGGCGCTCGTCTTCCCTTTGCCGCTGCCGGTAAAAACTATCACCAGTCCCTGGTCCATTATTTGAGCCGCGACTCCACGGCCTTCCAGTTGACGTTGGCGAAAAACGCCTCGATATAGTCGGCCCGCTTCAGCTGGTAGTCCGTCATGTATGCGTGCTCAAAAACATCCATGATCAAGACGGGCGTGCAGCCCGCGAGGTGCGCAACGTCATGCTCGTTGATCCAGCAGTTATAGAGCCGGTCCCCGGCAGCGTCGTGGTACAGCGCCACCCAGCCGATGCCGCGCATGGCCCCCGTGGCCCTGAAATCCTTTTCCCACGCGTCGACGCCTCCGAAGTCCTTTTCCAGCTTCTTCGCGAGCCTGCCGGTCTTGTCCAGGGCGTTGCCGCCCTTGAGGTTCTCGAAGTAAAGCTCGTGGAGCCGCATGCCGTTGAACTCCCACCCGAACCTCCGCTTGAGCTCCGCGAACTCCGGGACGGCGGTCTTTCCGTCCTTCAGCATCTGCGCCAGCGCGTCCGCTGCCTTGTTGGTGTTGGTCACGTACCCCTGGTACAGGGTAAAGTGGTTCTTGAGAAGCGTCTCGCTGAATCCCTTCATGCCGAGTAATGAGCTGTAATCCTTGGCTGCGTAAGACATGGTGTCCTCCTTTGTTGTTGACTAAGATAAATGAACAGGGAGCGAAGAAAGGACGAACGGGTGAATCAAGGGAGGAGAAAGCGGCGGTTCCCCTCTCCCCGTCTCCCCGTCACCGCTTCTCCGATCCATCACGTCATTGCATACTCCCCCGCATGGTACGAGCTTCTCACCAGGGGTCCCGCTACCACCTGCCTGAACCCCAGGCCCAACGCTTCGTTTTTCAATTGTGCAAATTCGTCGGGATGATAATATTTTTCAACGGAGAGCGCCCTTTTATTCGGCTGGAGATACTGGCCCAGCGTCAGGATCTCGCACCCTGTCATCCGGAGGTCATTCATGACGACCCGCACCTCGGACAGGCTTTCGCCCAGGCCGAGCATAAGCCCTGACTTGGTCACTGCCCCGGAGAGCCTTGCTTGCTTCAGGAGCTCCCTTGACCGCCCGTAGTCCGCCTGAGGCCTGACCCGTGGATAGAGTGACGGGACGGTCTCCAGGTTATGGTTCAGCACGTCCGGAAAAGCGTCGAGAACGGTGCCGAGGGACTCGAAGGAACCCTGAAGATCAGGGATAAGCACCTCCACCCGGCAGCCGGGCGATTTCTCCCGGATAGACCGGATGGTCTCGGCGAATATGCCGGCGCCGCCGTCAGGGAGGTCATCGCGGGTCACGGAGGTCACGACGGCATAGGACAGGTGCAGTGCGGCAACGGCATCTGCCACGCGGCCCGGCTCGCCGTGATCCGGTCCTGACGGCGCCCCTTGGGGCACGTTACAGAACCTGCACCCCCTGCTGCAGACATTGCCGAGGATCATGAATGTGGCCGTGCCGGCGTTCCAGCACTCGTTCCGGTTCGGGCAGGCTGCGCTCCGGCAGACGGTGTGCAGCCCGTTGTCCCTGACAAGGTTCCTGACAGCAGCAAACCGTTCGTTTGTCGTGAGCCGCACCTTGAACCACGGCGGCAACCGTTTGGGACGTTCTTTCGTCGGCATGATAAAAACAAATGGGTCAATTGCCACAGATCTATCCCTCAGACTTTTAATTCAGTTACTTTTTTTCGTCCAGAGCGCTTTTGATAACCTGGTCTATCGTGTCCACAAAGATGAAATTCATCTCCTTGCGCAGGTCTTCGGGCACGTCATCGAGGTCGTTCTTGTTCTTTTCAGGAAGGATGACCGTCTTGATGCCTGCGCGCCTGGCCGCGAGCACCTTTTCCTTCACCCCGCCGATGGGCATGACCTTGCCGCGAAGCGTAATTTCGCCCGTCATGGCCAGGTCATGCTTTACGATCTTTCCGGTAAGCAGGGACACAAGCGCCGTGGTCATGGTGACTCCGGCAGACGGTCCGTCCTTGGGGATCGCGCCGGCGGGCACATGGATGTGGATGTCCGTCTTGTCGAAAAAGTCTTTGCCGATGCCGAACTTCTCGGCCTGGGAACGGACATAGGAAAGCGCCGCCTGGGCTGATTCTTTCATCACGTCGCCGAGTTGGCCCGTCAGCGTGAGCTGCTTGTTCCCCGGCATCATCGTGGCCTCGACGAAGAGAATGTCGCCGCCCACCGGCGTCCAGGCCAGGCCGGTCACCACGCCCGGGCGGTCGATCATCACGGCCGTTTCCGCGAAGAACCTCGGCTTCCCGAGATAGTCATGGAGGTTCTCCGCCGTGACGGTAATGGGCGTAGGCTTTCCCTCGGCAACGGCCTTCGCCGTCTTGCGGCAGACGTTGGCGATCTCCCGCTCCAGGTTCCGCACTCCCGCCTCACGGGTGTAATCCTTGATGACGGCCGTGACGGCGTCGTCCTGCAGGACGAGCTCCTCGGGTTTGAGCGCGTTCGCCCCTATCTCCTTCGGAATGAGATACTTTTTGGCGATGTTCAGTTTCTCGAACTCCGTATAGCCCGGGAGCCGGAGCAGTTCCATGCGGTCCAGGAGCGGCGGCGGTATGGTCTCGAGCTGGTTCGCCGTGGTAATGAACATGACCTTCGTGAGGTCGAAGGCAACGTCCAGGTAATTGTCGCGGAAGTCCTTGTTCTGTTCCGGGTCGAGCACCTCCAGGAGGGCCGAGGAGGGGTCTCCGCGCCAGTCGGCGCCGATCTTGTCCACTTCGTCGAGCATGATCACGGGGTCTTTGGCCTCCACGCGCTTGATCGTCTGGATGATGCGGCCCGGCATGGCGCCGATGTAGGTCCGCCGGTGGCCGCGGATCTCCGCCTCGTCGTGGAGCCCGCCCAGAGACAGGCGGATGAATTTCCGGTCCAGGGCACGCGCAATGGATTGTCCCAGAGAGGTCTTTCCCACGCCCGGAGGGCCGACGAAGCAGAGGATGGGCTCGCGGATCTTTGTTCCCTCCCGGGCGCCGCGGTCCTCGCCCAGCTTCTTGACGGAAAGGTATTCCAGGATGCGGTCCTTCACCTTGTCGAGGTCGTAGTGGTCTTCGTCGAGGATGGCCCGGGCCTTCGTGATGTCGATGGGAGAGGCCGTTGTCGTGTTCCAGGGCAGGCCCGTCATCCACTCGAGGTAGGTCCGAATGACCGAATATTCGGGCGACGATGCCGAGAGCTTCTCCATGCGGCCGAGCTCCCGCACCGCCTCTTTTTCCGCCTCCGGCGGCATCTTGGCCTTCTCGATCTTCTCCCGGAGGCTCTTGAGCTCGGAGCCCTCGTCGGCCTCCTCGCCCAGTTCCTTCCGGATGGCCGAAAGCTGCTGACGGAGGAGGTACTCCCGTTCCGCCTTCTGCATCTGGTCCCTGGCCTGTCCCTGGATCTTTCTGCCCAGTTCCAGCACTTCCACTTCACGGTTCATGACCTGCATGAGGCGGCTGAGCTTCTCCGCCACGGGATCGAGGACGAGGATCTCCTGGCGCTGCTGCAGGTCCAGCCTGATGTTCGTGGCGATGAGGTATGCGAGCTGGCGCGGCTCATCGATGTTGATGGCGGCTGCCGAGAGCTCTTCCGGCATATTGGGCGTGAGGGAGACCATCTTTTGGAAGAGCTCTGCCACGCTCCGCATCAGCGCCTCGATCTCCACGGACCGCTCGATCTTGTCGGGCAGCGCCTGCACCCGCGCCCGGATATAGGGCTCGGTCCGGGTAAACTGGGTGATGGCGATGCGCTCGATCCCCTGGACGAGGACCCGCAGCGTACCGTCGGGCACTTTGATCATCTGGAGTATCCTGGCCATGGTGCCGACGGCATGAATGTCGCCGGTGCCTGCGACCTCCGCATCCATTTTTTTCTGGGCCGTCAGCCCCAGGATCTTGTCTCCCATGGTCACGTCGTTGACGAGCTTGATGGACTTCTCCTTGCCGATCACAAGAGGATAGACCGTAAGGGGATAGACAATCGTATCCTTGAGCGGGAGCAGCGGAAGTTCGTCAGGCACGGGGGGCAGCTTTTCGGTATCTGCTTCTTTTATCTCCTCCATGGCGTCGCTCCTGAGAGGTTTTTTGAATATTTTTTCGAACAGGTGCTGGATTTTCAAGATATATCCTTTGTTCAATCCGTTTTTTTAAGGGTAATGGAGAGCAATCCATTTTTGTATTCAGCGGTCACGAGATCATGATCTACGGGCGTGGGGATGTACACCTCGGACCTGAATTCCCCGTACTTGATGCCCAGTTGATGGCAGGCCGACAGGGCCGCATTCGAGCGCAGGGGCTGCTGCCGCTCTCCCTCCACGACCAGGAGGTCGCTGAACAGCGTGACCGAGAGGTTCTCCTCGGAAACGCCCGCAAGTTCCATGACCACGACGAGTTCATCGGGCGTTTCATACACATCGGTAGGCGGGCGCCATACGGTGACTGAAGGCACGGCCCAGGCGCCGAAGGAATCCCAGATGCTCTGGAAACCCGCATTGGGCGTAATCTTTCGAGTATATTTGTAGGCAATGTATCGGTAACGCAAATCACCGCCCCCTTTCGTGCCGCAGCCGGCCCGGGACACGGCAGGATTTCTGAAATGTAAGAAATAGTAACAGGTTATGTAACAGGGTATTGAACGGCGAACCAGACGGCTTCGTACGGATACGTTATCACAGGGACATCGGAATTTCAAGAAGTTTATGGTACGAGATTCACGGGAGAAAAGAGGCCGGGAGCGCGGACGAAGGGAAAAACGACGGGGCATGGCCGCCCTCGCCGGCTTATCCTTCGAAGGACGTAACGAAGGCCTTTCTCTGCTCCTCGGGGAGCTGCCGGCAAACGGCATCGAGAAGCCGGTTGAGTTCCGGTCGCTTGAGAGGAACGCCCTTTTTGAGGCTGCATATGCCGAAGGCGCGGTCGAGGACCATCGGCGCCACGGGCCCCACGAGCTCCTCTTTACGGGTCTTTTGACTGTGGTTTTACGCTCCCCTGGCCATCTCCTTGAGCCTCTTTACCCGCTCAGCGATGGGCGGATGGGTGCTGAAGAGCGTCATGAGGCCGCCGCCGGACAGCGGGTTCACGATGAACATGTGGGCCGTTGCCGGGTTCGGGTCCTGCATGGGAATGAGCTGGGAGCCCTTCTCGAGCTTCAGCAGCGCGTTCGCCAGGCCGTAGGGATTTCCCGCCAGCCGTGCGCCACTCGCGTCGGCCTCGTACTCCCGAGTGCGGGATATGGCCATCTGAACGAGTATGGCCGCGATGGGCGCCACGATCATCATAACGAGGGCAACGATGGGGCTTCCGCCTTCATCGTCGTCTCTCCTGCCACCGCCGAAGAGCATGGCCCAATGCGCCATTTGCGCGAGCATGCTGATGGCGCCCGCTATGGTCGCCACAATGGTCCCTGTCAGGATGTCGCGGTGCTTGATATGCGCCAGCTCATGGGCGAGCACGCCTTCCAGCTCTTCCCGGGACAGGATGCGCATGATGCCCTCCGTCACGGCCACCACGCCGTGCTCGGGGTTCCGGCCCGTGGCAAAGGCGTTGGGCGTCTCCGAAGGGATAATGGAGACCTTCGGCATGGGCAGGCCGGCCTTCTGCGTCAGCCTGCGCACCATGGAATGGAGCTCCGGGGCCTGCGCCTCGGTCACGGGCTGCGCCTTGTACATGGCGAGGACGATCTTGTCGCTGAACCAGTATGAAACGAAGTTCATGACTGTGGCGAATAAAAAGGCATAGATCATGCCTGTCCTGCCGCCGAGCGCCCCGCCTGCGAAGATCAGCAGCAGAGTGAGAAACACCATCAAACCGAGCGTCTTTACCGTGTTCATGTCTTCTTCATACCTCCGTCGTTCCTTGGTCTTGGTGTGATGGTAAAATACCACAGTCAGGAGCGTGAGTCAATTATTGAGCGGAACAAGGATGCTTTTTCTGTTGACAACCATCGGCCCGTTTTGTTATATTTGCCCTGTTCACAAGAACGCAAGAACGCGGGTGTAGCTCAGCTGGTAGAGCACAACCTTGCCAAGGTTGGGGTCACGGGTTCGAGTCCCGCCACCCGCTCCATAAAATAACAGACAACAGAATACAGACTATCAGAACACAGACGAAAGCAAAATTCATTAGTCTGTTGTCTTTCCTCTGTTCTCTGCACTCTGGACCCTGATCCGGCGGCGTAGCCAAGTGGCTAAGGCAGAGGTCTGCAAAACCTTCATTCATCGGTTCAAATCCGATCGCCGCCTCCATTTAAGCAATGGGCAATTGTAAAATGCAAATTGTAAATTAGAAATTTCAAATTTTCAGTCCTTACTTTCGCATTTTACAATCTTCAATTTCCAATTTACAATTTCCAATGCTTTTCGGTTTTAAACTATGCATCATGCCGATTTCGTCCATCTTCACCTCCATACCGAGTACAGCCTCTTAGACGGCGCCATCAGCATCGATAACCTCATCAAAAAAGCAGTAGAGCTCAAAATGCCCGCTGTGGCCGTCACGGACCACGGTAACCTCTTTTCCTCCCTCGACTTCTACCAGAAGGCCATGAAGGCCGGCATCAAGCCCATCATCGGGTGCGAGACTTACGTTGCCCCCGGGTCCCGGTTCGACAAGACCGCCTCCGCAGGCCAGAACGAGGAAGCCTCATATCACCTCATCCTCCTGGCGAGAAATAAGCAGGGGTACAGAAACCTTGTCAAGCTCGTGACCGCAGGCTATCTCGAGGGCTTCTACTACCGTCCCCGCATCGACAAGGCCCTGCTCAAAGAGCGCAGCGAGGGGCTCATGGGGCTCTCCGCCTGCCTGGGCGGCGAGATCCCCTCGCTCCTGCTCCAGAACCGGTACGAGGACGCCAAGAAGGTCGTTGTCGAGTACCAGGGCATCCTGGGCAAGGAGAATTTCTTTCTCGAGCTCCAGGACAACGGCATCCCCGAACAGGAGCAGGTGAACCGCGAGCTCATCCGCCTGGGCCGTGACTTGAACGTTCCCCTCGTCGCCACCAACGACTGCCACTATCTCGACATGGGCGACCACAAGTCCCATGACGCCCTGCTCTGCATCCAGACGGGCAAGATCATGAAAGACGCCAACAGGATGCGCTTCTCCTCGGAGACCTTCTACGTGAAGACGCCCGAGGAGATGAAGAAGTCCTTCTCCCACATCCCCGAGGCGATCTCGAACACCGTCAAGATAGCCGAGCGCTGCAACCTGGAGCTGGAGCTCGGCAAGTACCATCTCCCCCACTTCCCCGTTCCCGAAGGCTCGACCCGCGAATCCTACATGGCAGAGCTGGCGAGAAAAGGCCTCGAAGAGCGATTCCAGGAGGTCGAGGCCGTGCGCGGCGCGGGAAGCATCGACCGCGAGGCGTATAAGAAAAGGCTTGCATTCGAGCTCGAGATGATCGGCAAGATGGGCTTTGCCGGGTACTTTCTCATCGTCTGGGACTTTATCCGCTATGCTAGGGAGCACGGCATTCCCGTGGGCCCGGGACGCGGCTCGGCTGCAGGAAGCCTGGTGGCCTACAGTCTCCGGATCACCGACCTCGATCCCATTCCCTACAACCTCCTGTTCGAGCGGTTCCTGAACCCCGAGCGCATCAGCATGCCTGATATCGACGTGGACTTCTGCATGGACCGCAGGGACGAGGTGCTGAAGTACGTGACGGAGAAATACGGCCCGGACCACGTGACCCAGATCATCACCTACGGCACCATGATGGCCAAGGGCGTGATCCGCGACGTGGGCCGCGTGCTCGACATCCCCTACGCCGAAGTGGACAGGGCCGCCAAGCTCGTGCCGAATACGCTCAACATCACGCTCGAAGAAGCGATGAAGCAGGAGCCGCGGCTCAAGGAGCTTACCAAAGACCCGCGCATGGCCGAGCTCATGGACATCGCCCTCCATCTCGAGGGCCAGGTACGGCACGCATCGAAGCATGCCGCAGGCGTGGTCATCTCCCAGGAGCCCCTGACGGAGTACCTTCCGCTCTTCAAGACGCCCAAGGACGAAATCACCACCCAGTTCGACATGAACGGTGTGGAAAAGATCGGGCTCGTGAAGTTCGATTTCCTGGGCCTCCGCACCTTAACGGTCATCAACAAGGCCGTGGAGATGGTCAATCAACGGCTCCAGAAGGCGCCGCTTGCCGCGGCAGAGCCCTTCTCCATCATCCGCATCCCCCTGAACGACGTCAAGACCTACGAGCTCCTGGACCGCGGCGAGACCGCCGGCATCTTCCAGCTCGAATCCTCGGGCATGCGGGACATCATCATCAAGATGAAGCCCCAGAGCTTCGAAGACTTGATAGCCCTCGTTGCCCTCTACCGCCCCGGCCCCCTGGGAAGCGGCATGGTGGACGACTTCATCAAGCGCAAAAAAGGCGCCACCAAGATATCTTACGAGCTTCCAGCGCTTGAATCCATCCTCAAGGACACCTACGGCGTGATCGTGTACCAGGAGCAGGTGATGCAGATCGCCAGCGCCCTTGCCGGCTTCACCCTGGGCGAAGCAGACATCCTGCGCCGGGCCATGGGAAAGAAAAAGCCCGGGGAGATGGAGAAGCAGAAGAAACGCTTCATGGAGGGCGCCGGGGAAAAGAAGATACCCCGGGCAAAGGCCGAGAAGATCTTCGACCTCATGGCGAAGTTCGCCGAGTACGGGTTCAACAAGTCCCACAGCGCCGCCTACGCCCTTATCTCCTACCAGACGGCGTTCCTCAAGGCCCACTATCCCGTGGAATACATGGCGGCCCTGCTCACGAGCGAAGTCCAGGACACGGACAAAGTGGTGAAGTACATCTACGAGGCTAAGGAGATGGGCATCCATATCCTGCCGCCGGATGTGAACGAAAGCCGGTGGGACTTCACCGTGGTCGAGGCCCATGAGCGCGACACCGTGGAGCCGGGCAGCACCATCGGATCCATCCGCTTCGGCCTCGCGGCCGTCAAGAACATCGGCATCTCCGCCATTGAGGCCATGATCGAGGCGCGGGAAGCAAAGGGCGCCTTTACCTCTCTCGCGGAGTTCTGCAGGAACGTGGACCAGCGCAGGGTGAACCGCCGCGTCATCGAAGCGCTCATCAAATGCGGGGCATTCGATTTCACCGGGGCCCGCCGCGCCCGGATGATGGAGGCCATCGACATGGTCATGGCCCAGGCATCGAAACATCAAGAGCAGGAATCCATCGGCCAGTTCAACATCTTCGATTCCCTCGGAGAAGAAAAGGACCCCGCGCTTCCCGATGTTCCCGAGTGGAAGGAAGCCCAACTCCTGGCCTATGAAAAAGAGAGCATCGGGTTCTACCTCTCCGGCCATCCCCTCGCCGCGTTCCAGGCGGACATTGCCCGGTATTCAACCGTGACTACGGAGACGCTGGAAACCATCCCCGACGGCAAGGAAGTGACCATCTGCGGCATCATCGCGGGTATGAAACAAAAGATGACCAAGAAGGGCGATAAGATGGCCATTGTGAACCTGGAAGACCTCTCGGGCACGGTGGAGGTCATCGTGTTCCCGGACCTGTACAAGACGGCAAACCACATACTCTTGACCGACACGCCCCTTATCGTCGCCGGCCAGCTCGACAAGAGCGAGCAGGGCTATAAGATCAAGGCCCTGCGGCTTCATCTTCTCGCGGACGTGAAGAAGAAAGGCACCACGCGCGTGGACATCAAGCTGAGCGCCACCGGCCTCACCCAGGACGACCTCCTGAAAGTAAAAGACATCCTCCTTCGTTACAAAGGCGACATCCCCGTCTACCTCCGCCTCCAGAACCCCACGCGCAAGGAATCCCTCATATCCGTGGGCCGCGAGATCCGCGTGAGCCCCTCTGAACAGTTCATCAGCGAGATAGAATCCGTCCTCGGCGCGGGAGCGGTGTCGCTGGGGTGAACATTTGCGCAGCGGGATAGACTCCGCGAAGCATCTCGTCCTTATTCAACACAAGAGAGAGCCGGACTTTCTCCTTGACGCCCTGCGCCGCGGATGTTATAGTTATTCCATGCCGGACGAGCGACGGAGGAATTTATCGAAGGCGATCTATGAAATAGGAAAATTCGTCTTTTCGGGTCTCGTTGTCGGATTCATTTTGAAATATAAGGAACTGCACGTCAAGGAACTTTTGTTGATTGCCCTGAGCGGCTCTTTGCTGACGGTGATACTTTTTACGATTGCCTACCTGGTGGACAAGGAGGGCTGAGAAAACATGTATGAATACTTGCCGATAATCGTTCTTTTTGGCGTTCCTGCCGTTGCAGCGATCCTTGCCGGGATTTACTTCTGGATAGAGGACCACAAGAAACGCTCAAAACATGCATAGAAGATCGTTCCGGTCTTCAATGGCAAAGTCTGCATAAAAAATTTCATTTTTTCCATGCCCCCACAATCGGCTTGCCCTGAAAGCGTAGAAAAAAAAGAGCACGTCGAAAAAATATCTCAATACAAAAACAACTTCTAAAATGAACAGGCGATATGGTCTCTTGTTGCTCGTGCTTCTTATCCTGGCCGGGTTGATTGTTGAAGCATCAGGTGTCCTGATTTCATTCGCGAGCTGAAAAACGGCGTGAAAATCTGGGAAGACCGGCGGAACAGGCGACGAAATACGGAATGAACGAATGCGTTATTCTCCTGCACGGCATGGGCAGAACAAAGCGGTCCATGAGGCGGATGGAACGGCGCCTGTCCGGTCACGGGTACCGAACGGTCAATCTCGACTATCCCTCGCTTTCGCTGACAATCGAAGAAATCGCCGACGTCCGTCTGGCCCCTGTTGTTGAGCGCTGCAGAGAAGAGGGATGCGGACCCATCCACTTCATTACTCATTCACTCGGCGGGATCGTCGTTCGTCGGTTTCTTCAGACGCACGAGGTCCCTGCAGGCAGCCGCATGGTCATGCTTGCTCCTCCCAACCAAGGGAGTGAGCTTGTAGACATCCTCTCACAGTTCTTTTTCTATCGCCGGGTGATGGGTCCGGCGGCAGTGCAACTCGGCACAAGCCTGGACAGTCTTCCGAACCGGCTGGGGCCGGCGTTGATCGAAACGGGGATCATCACCGGCACCAAGGGCCTTCTGCCCTTCGCTTCATGGATCTTTCAGGGGCCGAACGACGGGAAGGTGTCGGTGGAGCGGGCCAGGCTCGCGGGGATGGGCGATTTTCTCGTCCTGCCCTGCGGCCATTCCTTCATCATGAGAAACCCGGCGGTCCTGTCCCAGGTCGTTCATTTTCTACAGTACGGAAGATTCTCTCCCCCATGACCCCGCGCAACGTCATACAACGGAATTTAGAGAAACACTATTGAGTAGAATAGAATAATCAGAAAGAGAGTTCAGCATCCCTTCATAGTATGAAGGTTATTACGTCATCCTTCGAAGCCCTCGGCGGGGCGCCCGGTGTCCTTGCCGGATAACCGATAGGGACAATGGCCACGGGCCTCAGGTTATCCGGCAGTTCCAATATTTCAGCAACATCGTACTCGTTAAACGCCCCCACCCATACACTGCCGAGGCCCAGTTCGTGGGCCGTAAGCAGCATGTTCTCGACGCTGGCGGCAACGTCCTGGATGCTGTACAGGTTGACGCCCCGGTCGCCGTAGCGTGCGGCAATCCTGCGGTCCAGGCAGGCGACGGCCACAAGCGGGGCCTTGGCAATAAAATGCTGATTGAACGCAGCCCGGGCGAGTTCCATCTTTGTCTCCCTGTTCAGGACAAAATAAAACTTCCTGCTCTGCAGGTTTCCCGCGCTCGGCGCCCATCGCACGGCCTCGATCAGGGCCTCGATCATCTCGCCGGGGATCTCCCGGTCCGTAAAATCCCGGATGCTTCGGCGGCTCTTTATAATTTCCAGGATGCTCATATTCAGAAACCTCCCTCTCCGCAGCGTTCACTGACTGAATTTCCGGCAGCTGTTCTCTCCGTAATCCGAGGACCTGTTTTCGCGGCCGGCATGCTTGCCACGACATCATTATACCCCGGGTGCCAAATCGTTGCCACAAAGCACATCGCAGAAGACCGCCCTTGACAGCCGCACCGTGTTTTTGTATAGTTGCCCATGAAAAAAATATACGAGTACTTCGAGAAATACGCCCTCCTGTCGCTGGAAAAGCAGGAAAAGCTGTCTACCTTGATCGGCGAGCACACGTGGGAGATCAGTCCCGACTCCGGCGCGATCCGTTTCAACGGCGAGGTCGAATTTCCCTTCCAGGCGCTCGGAACGGAGTCGGACAATACCCTCACCTGGCTCTGGGCCTGGGCCGATGAACAGACCGAGATCCCCGAGAGGCTCCTGACGTCGTCCCGGCAATGCAGAGACTGGGGGATGGCCGCGGGCGTGGAGGAATTCTCGTCTCCCTCCGTGGACCTCAACAGGGCAGACGGCCACCTGATAGCCATGATCGCTTCGGAGGTCTGCCGGGCGAGCTGCTATTACCGGGGCCCCTACGAAGGGGGCGCGGTGTTTATCCTTCTCTTCGGAGACGCCATCGACAGGCAGCATCCCTTTGATCTCAAGAGCCTGTCCCGGCAGTTCATGAATATCATCTCTCTCTATGACTTCAACCACCGGAACGCGCTGTTGGCATATCTGCGCGCGAAGAATCTCGTCTTTGTCGAGAAAGGTCCATTGATCACGGCCGAGCTTGCCAGTGGTGAGGACCTGGCCGCCGAATTTGACGATCAGGGCCGACTGCAATCAATAAGCGGAGAGGCAGTCTCTTCGTAAGGAGGTGACAGCATGCCGCACGAGGAAAAACCATCACCAGGGGCCGTCGTCATAACCGGCGCATCAACGGGCATCGGGAAGACCACGGCGCTCCATCTGGACAGCCTCGGGTTTCGCGTCTTCGCCGGAGTGCGGAAAGATTCCGATGGAGAGCATCTGAAGCGGGAATCATCAGGACGGATCACGCCGCTTCGTATTGACGTTACCGATGCTCCAACGATAACATCGGCCGCCGGGACCGTAACGAAAATAGTCGATGGCGCGGGCCTTGCCGGCCTGGTGAACAACGCGGGCATCGTGGTGGCTGGCCCGCTCGAATTTCTGCCCCTGGACAAGATCCGGCAGCAGTTCGAGGTGAACGTCTTCGGACAGCTCGCGGTCACCCAGGCGTTCCTGACGCTTCTCAGAAAGGCCCGGGGCCGCATCGTGAATATGGGCTCCATCAGCGGCAGAGTGTCCAATCCCTTCATTGCCACGCCTATATGGGAAAAGTCCATAGCCGCGTCAGACGACCTTCTCAGC
>CAKKPG010000055.1:72398-92813 GCA_919901555.1 Nitrospiria bacterium
CATTGCCACGCCTATATGGGAAAAGTCCATAGCCGCGTCAGACGACCTTCTCAGCGGCCTCCCCCAGGTTGCCAAAGAGTTGTACCGGCCCATGTTCTCCGCCGTCCGGCAGGCCGCCGAAAGATCCGGGAAGGACGCCATCCCGGCGATTGTGGTCGCCCGAGCGGTGGCCCATGCTCTTACGGAAAAGCGGCCAAAGACGCGGTATCTTGTGGGACGGCGCGCCCGGATCCAACTCATCCTGAGGAAACTTCTGCCGGACCGCGTGATGGACAGGATCACCGCACGGTATCTGGGGCTGGGATGAGTCGCTGTCCTTATTCCGATGTAAAAGCTGTTCAGCCTTGACAGTCGGAGCGTATCCATAGTATGCTTCGCCATGGCCGTCAGCCAGGGATACCTGGACTACATCCTCGATCAATTGCACGTGATCGGGCCCGTCCACGCAAAGCGGATGTTCGGAGGCGTTGGTCTCTACCGGGAGGGGGTCTTCTTCGGGCTCATTGCCGGCGATGTCCTCTACTTCAAGGTTGACGACTCGAACAAGCCCGATTATGCGGCGGCAGGCATGGGGCCTTTCCGGCCATACGGCAAAGGCTCCTACGCCATGAGTTACTTCGCAGTCCCTGAAGTTGTACTTGAGGATGAGGACCTGCTCAAGGCGTGGGCTCACAAAGCACTTGAAGCTTCCCTGCGGAAGTCTTCAACTACAAGGAAGAAAAAGAGCTGACCGCCTGGCCGGGTTGCGGCAAATTCATTCTGTTGGAGCGATAATGGGTTTTTTGGACAAACTTGAAAGAAAATTTCGCGGCTTCGCTGTCCCGAATATTACCTTGTATCTTATCATGGGGCAGGTGCTCTTTTTCGTGCTTTCGATGGCCGGGCAATTCGACATCGGACGGGTGGTCCTCATCCCCGAGCTCGTGCTGCTGGGAGAATGGTGGCGGCTCGTCACCTTCCTGTTCATACCGCCTGTAACGAACGTCATCTTCGCCTTTTTCGTGTGGTACCTTTTCTACCTCATGGGCAGCGCCCTGGAAGGCCGCTGGGGAGCCTTCCGGTATAACCTCTTTCTCCTTGTCGGTTATCTCGTCACCGTGGCAGTGGCATTCATCATCCCCGGCGGCGCTGCAACGAACCTGTTCCTCGGCGGCTCGGTCTTTCTGGCGTTTGCTTTTTTGTATCCCGATTTCGTACTGTACATCCTTTTCATTCTGCCCGTGAAGATAAAGTGGCTGGCGCTTATCACCTGGATCGGCTACGGCTGGCAGCTCCTCACGGGATCGTGGATAACACGCCTGCTCGTGCTCGCATCCATCAGCAACTTCCTCCTGTTCTTCGGCAAGGACATCCTGTGGAAGATCAAGACCGGCAGACGAAAGATGAGCGAACAGGCGCGGACGATCTCGGGAAAGAAAGAAGCATTCCACCGCTGCGCTGTCTGCGGCATTACGGACCTTTCTCACCCTGCCATGGAGTTCCGCTACTGCCCTGAGTGCGGCGGATTGGGGTACTGCAAAGACCATATCTTCAGCCATCAACACGCAGCGAAAAGTAATCGCCGCTCATAAAAATTTCCGTAACTACTCAGGTCTGCCGCTGAGCACAGGCGCAAAAAAGCGCGCCGCGACCGTCATGGCAGCGCCACCTCAGCCAAAACAGCGCGTGCGCAGCGAAAGCGCTGCGGGTACGGGTACCGACAGCGTGAAGGGCAAGAGCACGCTGGCGCGCCTTGCGCCGAAGCGAAGTGGCTGACCTGAGTAGTTACAAAATTTCCTTCTTTGAGCCTTGACAGGAACATCGTTTTCCTCCATACTTACTACAATAGTTTTACAAAAGAGATGGTTTCTAAATTCTTAATCGGAGGGAATTGTGTATGAGTAAGAAACAGGTAATTGCGCTCGTCGGTTTTGTTTTACTTCTCTCTGCGGCTTCCTATGCGGCCGATGCACCGCCCAAGACCATGACAGCAGCTCAGTTCGAGGCATCATTAAAATACAAAAAAGGCGAGGTCGCCCTTCCGGGCGGCGTGGCAACGCTCAAGATACCCGACTCCTTCCGCTACCTCGATCCCAAAGACGCGGAGCGGGTCCTGGTGCAGGCATGGGGAAATCCTTCAGGAGACGGCACCCTCGGCATGCTCTTCCCTGCCGGAGCCAGCCCGGTCTCTGACAATGGATGGGGCGTGGTCATCACCTACGAAGAGGACGGATACGTCTCGGACAAGGACGCCGACAGCATCAATTATGATTCTCTGATCAAGGAGATGAAAGAAGGGACCGCCGAGTCGAATAAGGAGCGCGAGAAGCAGGGATATCAGACCGTCGATCTCGTCGGTTGGGCGGCGAAGCCCTATTACGACAAAGACGCGCACAAGCTTTACTGGGCCAAGGAACTGGCTTTCGGCGGGAACGCTGAGCATACCCTGAACTACAACATCCGTGTTCTGGGCAGGCGCGGCGTGCTTGTATTGAATGCCGTGGCCGGGATGGACCAGCTTGCCTCCGTGGAAAAAGACATGCGGAATGTGCTGGCCTTCACCGATTTCAACCCCGGATACCGTTATGCCGATTTCGACTCCAAGACCGACAAGACCGCCACCTACGGGATCGCCGCGCTCGTGGCCGGAGGCCTCGCGGCCAAGGCAGGACTGTTCACGAAGTTGTTCGCCGTTCTTCTGGCGGCGAAGAAACTGGTGATCGTGGGAGTTGTCGCCATTGGAGCATTCATCGCCAATCTGCTCAAACGGAAAAAGACCGGCGTTTCCAGCTAAGCGCTGAAAAAAAACAAGCTCCCGCCTTAACCGGACATTTCATGATTCGATTGCCGGGTGAGGCGGGAGCTTATGTTTTGACAGGTTAACACGCGACCATGACCGATCCGGGCCCCGCAGAACTTCCCATCGACGGCACACTCGACCTGCACACCTTCGATCCCCGCGACGTAAAGGACCTGGTCCCTGATTATCTTGCCGCCTGCCGGGGAAAAGGCATCCTCCAGGTGCGCATTATCCACGGCAAAGGAACGGGCACACTCAAAAAAATCGTCCAGTCTGTCCTCGAAAAACTGCCCTCCGTGCTGTCCTTCCGCACGGCCGAAGAGACTGCGGGTGGCTGGGGAGCGACGATCGTTATCCTGCGGCCGAGGGAATGAAAGAGAGGATGCACGATGGATTGCAGCGGGAATTTACAGCGACCGGACGGACCGGAGAAACTCCGTTGACTTGAGCCGCTTGCCGAGGATGTGGAAGGTATGGGTGGAGAAGGCGCGGTCGAGCTCCTGCATGATCTCCGTCGACGGCTTGAGACGGCAGACCTTGTCCATCTCCATTCTGAGCGCTTGGTAGTAGAACCCGATGGCGCCGGGCGACAGCATGACCTGCGAATCGCCTGAGGAGACCATGCAGTCCGGACAGAGCACCCCGCCCTTGAGACCGGAGAAGATCATCGGCCTGTTCGATGCCCCGCCGCAGGACAGGCAGTGGTCCAGCTTCGGCTGGTAGCCCAGAAGCGAAAGAAACCTTATCTCGAATATCTTGAGCAGGAAGGAAGGGTCTTCTCCGTCATTCAGGAGCTGCAGAACGTGAACAAGAAGGAGGAACGCCGACGGGTTCCTCTCGGCCTCGGGAGCGATCTCCTTCACCAGTTCGAGGATCACCGAGCCCGCGGCCATTCGGTTGAGCTCGCCGGTAATCGCCCGCGGCTGGGATATGATATCACAGGACTCTATCCGGAGAAGTTCCTGGTGCTCCCGTTCATGGACATGGAGCCTGCAGTGCGTGAAAGCCTCGAGGCCCGCGCCGAAGCGGCGAAAGGACTTCCTCGCGTTCCTGGCAACGCCCTTGAGCTTGCCCCGTTCCAGGGAAAAAAAGGTGACAAGCTTGTCCGCCTCGCCCAGGTTCATGCTGCCGATGATGATCGCTTCGGTTTTTGATTTCATCGCACGATCAAATTCTCGGTATGGCCATTACCCTTTTCTCCTGTGCTTTCTCACGTAGAGCACAATGATCGCCGCGCTCAGGATGAGGACGCCGACGAGCGCCTGGTTGGAATAGCGCATGACCAGCTCTTCCCTGGCCCCGATGAAGTAGCCGATAAAGGTCAGCACCGTCACCCAGAGCCCGGCGCCGGCGAGCGTATAGAGGGAAAATTTCGCGTGGTTCATGCCGGCGAGACCTGCCGGGAGAGATATGAGGTGCCGCACCACGGGTAGAAGCCTGCCGATAAAGGTCGACACTTCGCCGTGATTTTTGAAGAAGGTCTCGACCTTCGAGAATTTTTGTTCCGTGATCCAGACGTATTTACCGTATTTCAACAGGAGCGGCCTGCCGAGGTAATGGGCCGCGAAATAGTTGGCGTAGGCGCCGACGAGGCTGCCCGCGGTGCCCAGCAGGATGGCGATGAAAGCGCTCATCTCCCCTTTCTGGGCAAGATATCCGGCCGGCGGCATCACCAGTTCGCTCGGAATGGGTATGACCGAGCTCTCCATGGCCATGAGGAGAAAGATGCCGGGGTAGCCCAGGGCGCCGATGGTTTCGACAAGCCAGGTTATGAGTTCATGCATATTATTAATCCCCGTCGAAAAAAGGCAATGACAGCGAAGCCCTATAGATAAAACGTTATTCGTCCGTTGGTAACGAAGCCCGTATCGTGCGTCGGTAACGTGTAACGGTTTAAGACAAATGACGTAACCTTTTCAAACGAAACCGGTGTCGTAACCGTAACCGCCCTACTTCCCTTCTCCCACAATCCCCAGTTCCTTGAGCATGCGCTCGTCTTCACGCCAGTCTTTCTTCACCTTTACCCATAGCTGGAGGAATATCTTGGCCCCCAGCAGCTTTTCCGCGTCCTGCCTGGCCAGGGTCCCGATCCGCTTGAGCATGGCCCCGTTCTTGCCGATAAGGATCCCCTTCTGGGACTCCCGTTCCACATAGATGACGGCATCGACGCGGGTGAGCTCGGGTTCTTCCTTCATGTCTTCGATAACGACTGCCGTGGAATAGGGTATCTCGTCCTTGGTGAGGGTAAATATCTTTTCACGGATAAGCTCGGAAACGATGAACCGCTCGGGCTGGTCCGTAAGCTGGTCCTCGGGGAAATATTGCGGCCCTTCCGGCAGCCGTTTGATGATGGCGTCGATCAAGTTACCCACGTCTCCCCTCAGCGCGGACAGGGGAATGATCTCCTCGAACCGGCAGAGTGCGCTGTATGTCTGGATCAGGGGCAGGAGGGATTCTTTTTTTACGAGATCGGCCTTATTGATAAGGAGGAACACCGGCGTCTTTACCTTGGAGAGCGTTTCGATGATGAACCTGTCCCCTGCCCCGGGAGGTTCCATGGCCTCGACGAGCATGAGAATCACGTCTACCTCATTATACGTTGCCAGGGCTGTGTTCACCATGTGCTCGTTCATCCTGTGCATCGGTTTATGGATGCCGGGGGTATCTATGAAGACCATCTGAGCGGCGGGCCGGTTCACGATGCCGAGGATCCTGTTCCGGGTGGTCTGGGGCTTGTCGGAGATGATGGCGATTTTTTCGCCGAGCAAAAAGTTAAGAAGGGTGGATTTGCCTACGTTCGGACGGCCGATGATCGCGATGAAACCGGAGCGGAATTTCCGTTCTTCTGTCATGCCGTAGAATACCCGAAATCAGCCCTCCATGCAACTGAAAAGCCCGTCAAAACCCATTCTCTGTCACGAAGGCGCCGAGACAGGGAGAAAAGTTTTACGAGGATTTCAGCCACCGAGGATACCGAGGTCACAGAGAAAGCAAAAAAAAATCCTTTTTGGCCACGGATTCACCCCGTTAGAAGATACGACGCATTCAAGAAAGAGCGTACCCGTGTCCGCTTGTTGTTAGCGGGATGACAGAACAGCCTCCACCGCCCTTATCGCATCAGCAGCCGAACTCGTTATCCCGCCTGTATAGCCGGAGCCTTCGCCTATGGGGTAAAGGTTCTTGATGTTCACTGATTCAAATTCTTTACTGCGCGTGATCCTGAGAGGCGCCGACGTTCTTGTTTCAGCGCCTATCAATATGGCATGGGAGGAAACAAATGACGGATACGTCTTTTCCCAGGTCCTAAAAGCGGTCACGAGCGCATCGCTTACAAACGCGGGAAATATCCCATGCATATCCGCCGCTACAGTTCCCGTAGCACAGGAATTTTTATTTAAACTGCCCGAGGTTTTCCTGCTCAAAAAATCCGGCAAATTCTGAGCAGGGACCTCCCATTTCCTTCCTCCTGCATGAAAAGCCTTTCGCTCGATATCCTTTTGGAACTCGACCCCGGCCAGGGGATCGGTTGAGCAATAATCGTCGGTTTGGCAGGTTACAACGATGGCCGCATTCGAGAATGCCGATGATCTGCGGGAGTAGCTCATGCCGTTTACGACCATCATGCCGTATTCGGATGAAGCGTTTATCACCTCGCCGCCCGGACACATGCAGAAGGTATGCACCCCCCGACCTATTTTTCGATCAGTGTAATTAAAAGAATACGTTGCTGCCCCGATACGGTCGAAGTCCTTATATTTATCGCCATATCGCATGCGATTGATGATCTCCACCGGGTGCTCCACTCTCACCCCGACGGAAATCGGCTTATGCTCAAGAATAATGCCCTTTTTATGGAGCATCTCAAAGGTATCGCGCGCGGAATGTCCCACGGCAAGATAGATGCTTGAACAACGATATTCCTTTTCACCGTTTATGACGACGCCGATGACTGCATTGTCCGACAGAAGCATATCCGTCATTTTTGAGCGGTAATGTATCTCACCGCCCTGTTCGAGGATATGGTTCCTTATATTGCGGATGATCCCGCACAGCACGTCCGTTCCCAGATGGGGCCTGCCGGCATACCCTATTTCTTCAGGCGCGCCGAATTTAATGAACGTATCCAGCACCTTGTTGATATATTCCGTATTGATTTTCCGGGAAAACAGCTTCCCGTCGGAATAAGAACCTGCGCCGCCTTCGCCGAACTGGATATTTGATTCAGGGTCGAGCACCTTTTCTTTCATGAATTTTTGAACATCAAGGGAGCGCTCTTCAATCTTTTTACCCCGTTCGAATATGATCGGTTTGAGCCCGTAGGCAATAAGCTCAAGAGCGGCGAACATGCCGGCAGGACCAAAACCTATAACAACCGGCCTCTCTGCACTGTTCTTTGGTTCTCTTTCTTTCGCTATTTTCTCGGTGTATACGGGAAGGTTATCTTTGTTGTCAAAGCTGTCGGAAGTATTGACCACGAGCGATATTTCGTAGTAGAACTGCTCTTTATTGCCGGCATCAAGCGACTTGCTCAGTATTTTGACGATGTGTATGGCTGTCTCACAAACGTTCAGTTTTTGTGAAGCTGCTTTTAAATATTCATCCCTCCCGTCTTTTTCAACGGGTATGCGCAAATTGGTCAGTATTAAATTCAAATATCCTCGTTTCTTTTAAACTTCGCGGTCTGCTGGTGGTTCCCCTGCTCCAATGCTTCGAGGAATTCCCGGACAGGCGCAGGATCGCATTTTCGCATCAACGCGCCGATATACTGCATCTGCCGATTACGGGGAGTGTGTTTTTTTATGGTCTTTGCCGCTTTCACGGCAGCCAGGACGTCCCCGGGCAGGTCGATCCGTTTGAGCTGCCCGTCGGATAACTTCACAAGGCGTTCACCCAGGTCCTGCAGGGACAACGCCGCTTTTTTCTTCTGAGTTTTGCTCAAACGCACCGGCTGCTCCCCCTGCGCCTGCCCGGGCTGCACAGCCTTCTTCCTGTCTGTTTTGCGTACCAGTCCCATTCCTCAATCCTCGCGAACTGCCATCGTCTTCAAATCACCGGCGCTCTGCCACCCGCTCGCTCGACCCCGGCATTTGTTAGTACCTCCCCCTTTGGAAAAGGGGGAATGAGGGGGATTTTCACACTGAATCGAATCTCCCCTAACCCCTCTTTGCTAAAGAGGGGCAAACAATATCATGCACCGCATAGTAATGGCAACGGCGGGTGATGTGCCAAATATACCCAAGAATGTAATGCCGATACGCCCTTGGCATTTTGCACCTCTCTTAAAAGGACCATTTGCCTCTAAAAAAAGGCATTCTAAGGCCACAAAAAGGACATTTTTCACATCATTACTGTAGCATTTCAGAGAGTTGGCTTGGTCCGACCCCGGCTGCAAAACGTACTTTCCCCGCATAACGGGGCAGCAGCGCTTTCAAAGCATGCAGGTTGTCACCATGAATAATCAGATTCTCCGGATTATCGCCAAGAGACTTCTCGGGCTGAGCAATTAACGGACGGTATGGCACCGTCAGGTGATGGTTGTAAACGAATTCTTTTCCCTTGAAATGGAGTTCAGGCATTATGCTTCCTTTCACTGTGGTACATCATAAGACCGACTACCGGGTTTTCATGTCGATCACTTCTTCCGCTTCACCTGCTGTATCTATGTAAGCACCGATAATGCAGACTCCACCCAGCCGAAGCCGATTCTTTCCTGCTCAAGACGAAGATTCTTGCGTATTCGGTTGTCCCGCAAATCATCGTAGAGTGCCCTTTCCTCAGGATTCAGCCTAGGCAAGTCGCGTAGCGTCTGTTTCTCTTCCTCACCCCATAGCATTTCAAATGCCAGCAAAGTGTTGCGGTCCATCAGAAACGACTCCACGTGGTCGAACTGGCTGCGTAGCTGATCAAGGATCGCGAAGCCGTGGGTGTCAATATCACCCCAATAATAAATACGGCGGCGTGAAAGCCATTTGGCTTTATTCAACATCTCGAAACCATATCCCGCACCGAAGAGGACCATGCTGTCTTTGACCTGCGGAAAGGCTAAGAAGTTGATCTCGTTCTCAGTGATGAAAACACGCGAGACATTAGGATCGAGTCGGGCAAAGCTCTCAGCATCAAGAGTGATGTCCTGCACAAGGGTGCCCGGCAATAGGGCGTGTTCTGGATCGAGAACGCGAAAGCGGATACGCACCGGTTTATCACAAAATCCGTAACGCTTCGCGAATTGGCTCGTTCCGGAGGCTGTAGGATCAATTAACGCGGGCGGCAAGACTATATCCAGCAACTCTACGAGCACGGCACGATGGGCTTCGATGAACTTGCTGTGCACGCCTGGAATGTCTACCTGCCTTAGGTACACGCCAGGGCGTGAATGAACTTGCAGCCACGCGACGATCTCCAACAGCAGGCTCCACTCATTGGAAAGCTCCAGCGCGCGGATTGGCCGTTTGGCCAGCCAGTCCAGCAATTGCGGCTGGCGTTTGCAGGTCACGTCGGTCAACACAGCGAAGCGAGCGACATCTCGTTGCTTGCCGATGAGCGCCAAGGCATCTTCGACGGTATCGATCCATACCTCATGGGGTACAACGTTTGCGCCGAAGACACGGTGCTTGAACTCCCGCATCTCGACTCGGCAGTGAGGCATCACCCGAAGCTCACTGATCCAGGTGCGTACCTCTTCAAAGCGGTCGGCCATTTCACCCGACGCAGGGCTTTTGAGCACCAAACGCTTCGGGAATAGCGACTCGCCCGTGACAAGACTGGATAGCAGTTCCCCCCGATCCCATAACTTTTGCACCTGAGCACAAAGGTCGACCGGCCTTGTCCAAGTCATCCGACTAGCCTCGCCTTCTCCGCGCGGTATTCCTCAATTGAGAGATTACGCAGCTTGGACGCTCGACCTTCCTCGTTCTGGACAAACCCCACGCTAGAGACGAAAGGTTCGATGATGTGAATTTTCTGCAGAGGTGTGACAATCAGTATCTGCAAGTTGAGTTGGGCAAACAGTCGCAAGCCGTACTGTGCGGATTCGTCCGATCCACGCCCGAAGGCTTCATCAATGACCACGAAACGGAAGGATCGGGAACGTACTGCCCCCCATTCAAGACCGAACTGATAGGCCAGGCTCGCCGCCAGGATGGTATAGGCCAGCTTCTCTTTTTGACCTCCCGACTTGCCACCCGAGTCAGAATAGTGATCGTATTCGCTGTCGTCCTCGCGCCAGCGCTCGCTGGCGGCAAACACGAACCAGTTGCGCACATCGGTGACCTTGGCGGCCCAGCGCCGGTCCAGTTCGGATAGTCCCTCTCGTCCGCGAAAGCGCTCGATGATATCTTTGACCTGCAAGAACTTGGCTTCAGAATATTGGGTATCGTCAGAGCCGGTCAGCGCCCCTTCGGTACAGGCGCGCAGGTCGGCCTGGAAATCTCGGATTTCGGTATCTGGAGTCGGTTGAGCTTCCAGCACGATATAGCGGTCGGTGTTGTAGTCGATCTGGATGAGCGACTTGTTGATATGTGCGATACGTTCCTTGATCGTTTCCCTCTCACGAGCCAACTGTGACTGAAAATTCGCCACTTCGCGGATGGTGTTCTCGTTCAGCAGTTCCTTGAAGCGCGCTTCGAAGCGCGGAAGATCGTCGGTCTGAAGAGAGTCGAGCATGTTTCGGTATTCGAAAGCAGCGTCAATGCTTGCATCTACCTCTGATGTTTCAAGTTTGAATTCCTCTTTGTATGAGGTCATCGCCTTGACGATCCGCTCCCCCAAATTGCCGAGTTTCCTGCTTTCGTTGTCAATTTGCTTTTGCAACCACTCGCGCATTTCGCGCTCGCGGTTATCGCAGGATTCGACAGTGAGTAGATGCTCGCCCAAAGCCTCGCTGCGTACGGTGTCGAGTCGCTCGAAGTACGCGGAGTGGGCAGCAATGGTCGGTTCATCCAGTACCGCTTGCGTTTGAACGCGCAAGGCTTCGGCATCAGTCTTCTTCTGCTCGGTTTTGGAGCGCTTGTCCTTGTGCTCTTCCATCTGGGTTTCTGTGCTTTTCAATGCCGTAACGACCTCATTCAGCCGTTCGGTCAATTGCTTCAGCACATCGGAGGCAGACTCCAGCCTTTGCTTCTCGTCCGTAAGCTGAGCCACCTCCACGGCAAGGGACTGCCAGTCGAGTTCATGGAAATCGGCGTACTCGTCGAGTTTCGACAGCGCCGTGAGGCGATCCTTAAGTGCGTTCAGTTCGGCCTGGATCTTGCCAATGAGGCTGCCCAACTCGCCCAGATTCGCCTCCAATTTCCTTGCTTTGGCTTCGAGCGCGGCGATCTTTGCCGTGTTGGTCCAGCCCAGTACGTAACGGCTGCGGTCCTCCAGCCGATGACGGTCGTCTTTCTCGTGACGCTCGCCGGGCGCCTTGATCTGGCCCGCGCGGGTAATTGCGCGAGTTTCGCGGCGGAACTGATCTTGCGTGGCGCAGCAGGCCACGTCGAAGCGATGCGCCAATTCTCGTTCCAGCCAATCGTAAAAAGGCGAGTCAGGCTTGATGGCCAGCTTACGCACCAGGGAATCCCGGTGCAGGTTGGGCAGTTCAGCGCGAGCGCTCGATCGAACCCGGAAATAGACTAGGCGTCCCCTGAGGTGCGTTCTGTCGACCCAATCCGCTACTTCTGCGTAATGCGCATCCGGCACCAGCAGCGACAAACCGAAATTGCGCAGCAGCCGTTCGGCGGCCCCTTCCCAGTCGCGCTCCTCGTCACGGACTTGTAGCAGTTCGCCGGCAAAGGGCATATCCCCTTCGGGTAATTCGAGGGCCTTGCACAAGGCTGTGCGCATGGCCACCTGCTCGGCAGGGATGTTGCTGCGCCGGGCTTTCAGACTGTTGACCTCGCCGGTCAGTTCGTCGTGCTCCTGCTTGCCCTGACGCAAGCTCACCCCGTGTTCGGTCAGATCGTTCTGCAGACAGGCGTCTTGTGCTCGCGCGGCTTCGGCCAAGGCCGAAAAGCGCTGTCGCTGACCAAAAAAACCGGGCTCATCGCCGGAGGGAATTTCGCCAACAACGCGCACCAGTTCGGCGTAACGCTGTGACTTACGCTCACGCGCTAGGCGCTCCAGATCTTTCTTGCGTATTTCGGCAGCCAGCCTCTCAAGACGGTCGCCGCCGTTGTCGGCAATGCTGCGTTTGAGTTCGTCTTCCTCTGCTCGCTGCGTGTCACGGAGTTCCTCGATGCGCTTAACCTGGGTGATTTGCCGCCGCCATTCATCCGCAAGGCTGGCGATACGTTTCTCCAGCAAGCCGAGTTTCAGGCCCGCGAAGTAGGGTCTCAGCGCCTCGCGGCAAGCACGGAGCCCGTCGACTTGCGAAACCAGGGATGCATGGCGCTCACAGTCAGTCACCAGCGGCGAGAGCAGTTCCACTTGACGTTTGGCCTTCAGTACGGCCTCGTGCGCCCGATTCAGATCATCGAAATGGCCGATCAAAGCCGTGATGCGCGGTGCAACATCAAAAGGTTCGAGCATATGGCTGCGGACGAAGTCGGTCAGATTACCTACCGACTTCATCGACACCGTTTGGTGAAACAGCTCCAGCGCCTGTTCGTTCTCGATACCGAAGCGACGACGGAACCAGGCGCGTAGGGCGGAAAACTGTCAGACACCTCTGTACCCAGTCCACGCAGTTTCTTCCGCAGTGCGGCGATTTCCGAACCGAAGTGGGCGAAGTCTGTCGCAATCGACAAGGCACGTTCCGCGCGGACAAAAAAACGTGCGGGTTGCCCTTGGCGCTCTGTCATCCAGAAGACCTGAGCCAGCGTCACCGTCTGGTCATAGCCCGCGTTATGAAAAACTCCCAGAATCACCGAGTAGTTGTTGTGGTCGCGTAGCGCCACTGGCTTGGCAGTGCCGCTCGCCTCATTGCGCTCGGACTTGTAATGGCCGAGCACGTAAGATCGCAGCGTGCGCTCCTTGTTGTCGGCCCCGGCTGCCTTGTTGTAGGCGATGCGGTGCGCCGGCACCAGCAGCGTGGTGACCGCATCCACGAGCGTCGACTTGCCCGATCCGATATCGCCGGTGAGCAAGGCGTTCTTGCCGCTCGGATTCAGCACCCACACGCGGCCATCGAAGGTCCCCCAGTTGAAAACTTCCAGGCGGTGCAAGCGGAAGCCCGCGAGATCGTCGGCCACGAAATCCAGCCCCATGGTTTGCGCATCACTCATCGGCAGCCCCTCCCGAGGTCGCACGGAGTTGAGTCTGATAGGCCGCAAGCCGCGCATCGTAATCGGCCAGCCATTGCGCGTCCACAAAAGCCTTGAGGATGCGCCGCACCTCAAACATTGTCGCTTGCCCCGCGCTCGGTTTAAGCCTGCGCAAGAACCCCAATTCAACGATCTTGTTAAGATGAGTTTCAATCTGGTCGATCAACTTGGCTTCATTGCTGCTATCAGGCAGGAACACCCGGATCAACTCAACGAGCTCATCACGGGAAAGCACAAGGCGCGTGTCGCCGCCGCTCGCGTCGAACTCGGCCAACTTTTTGCGCAGCAGCGCCAGCAGCAAGCTCACGGGAAACGACAGTGGATGTCTCACCACCAAGCGCGGCAGATTTGGAGCTGCGTCATCTTTGCTTTCCTGGCGTGAACGCAAGAAGGCATAGCCCTCGGCCTCGTCAAACACCAGCTCCAGGCCCAGTACCGCCACATAGTCGCGCACACGGGCTTGCAAGTTGAGCAAGGCACTCCAAAGACCGGCGTCAGCTTCTTGATATATCACGCCTTTAAGCAAAAAAATAACCAAGGTCGATAAATTATTCATTGCTGCGGCGTTTTCAAGTTCTTGTTCTGCCATCCTCACCTCACAAAGATCACGCGCGGCAAACGTGCCTGTTTCGCATATTCCCGGCCGTCCGAACCTTCACGGCTCCAGACGATTGTCTCTACGACCTCTTCATCCACCACGCTCTTGAAGGCGTCGCTGGCAAGCTGCAAATACGCCACCAGCTCTGCCAGGCCCTGCCGCAGTGGGTGCATCTCGCACAGCTCACGCAGGGTAATTTGCGAACGATCCTGCAGAGCGTGGCGGATATGTCTATCCAACTGCTCTTTGTCGATCACCACCTGAGAGTACAGCGCTGCCGCATCCACTTCGGCGTCGCCTGACTCCAGCTCGATATCGGCAATCAATGGCTTGATGGCTGAGGTGTAGAGTGGCCGTTCCATCGGCAATTCTATGTCGGCAGCGGTGTCCGCGATGTTCATCACCTCACCCGGAGGCGGTGACTCTCGCAGTGCCAATGCCTTGGCCTCGATGCCGTGCAGGATATCCATGATGCGGCGGTTCTCCAGCCAGGCCTGGTCGTCAAGAAAGCGCCGCAACTGCTGCGAGAGCTGGGCTACAGTGCGCTGAGTGTGCTCGCCGGCCTCCAGCCAGTCGTAATGCACGCGGCGCGTGCGGGCGTCGGGCTTGAGTTCGGAGATCGGGGGCAAGGTCAAGACGCGCTCAAGCAGCGCCGACAGTTCTTCCTGCCGGCTGCTGGACATCAGGAAATCCCAAAATGCGCGAAAGCTCCGCCCCTGATCCGAGTCGGCAATCGCATCGCGTTCGCCCATGATTTCTTGCAGCAGCGCACCTTTTGGGCCATCCCACAGCGCGACACGTTCCCGCACGCGCCGATCCAGCCTGCGAAAGTTGTTCTCCACCTCGCGAAAGTCGGTGAGTAGTTCGCGCGCCAGCTGAATGAACTGTTGAAATCGGTCTTTCAGCGCCGTGCCGTCCAATAGCGGAATGTCACCTGACAAAACGCGGGCTATTTCGGCGTCGATCTCATCGCGCCGCTTATGCAATTCCGCAATGCGCATTCGCGGATCAGTTTCGCTGCCAGCGCTCATCTGCTTGAGCAGTTCGAACAGAGTGAGTAAGCGCGATTCTGTTCCCACGAAGCTACGCTCGGTGAGTGTCTCCAACCAAGCGATTGCTTTTTCTATCGCCGGGGTCAGGTCGAAATGCGGCTCGTCCGATCCTCGCACGTAGAACTTGCGCAGCCAACCCTTCTCAGTGCCCGCCCAGTCGTTAAGATAATCAAGCGCTGACTTCGGGAATGCATCCGCGCCCAACCGTTCGCGCAGGGCAAACAGTTCATCCTCAAGAGCCTCAGCCAAATCCGCCTGAGCCATCACCCGCACATTGGGCGCTATGAACACGCGCTGTAGAAAACTCGCCACCAGCGGCGCATGATCCGAGCGCAACAGCCGCCAAGCCGGGTGGCTCTGTCGCAGCAGGTCGAGGGTGGCGTAGTCGAGGGTCATACGATGGGCGCCTTCAATATGGAGTGCTGAAAACATCTTCGTTGATACGCGACGAGCATTTGCCTGTCCATCGCCCGTCTTTCATCCAGTCATCGAACGAGGCATATCCGAGGCTGTTTTTTGCATTGACGCGCCGGTCCTCGATCATCTTTGTTTTCACCATCGAAATATCTTAAGGCCGCTACCGATTATAGCGCATTTTACTGCGCCGGACACCCCTCTATAACAGCTTACAGAGCCCGTCAATTACATGTTTTTAAATGCCGTCTGCGAGACGTTGAGCACTGGCTTTAGCCGCGACCTCCAGCTTGATAGCGTCCAGTTTTGTGAGAACGTCCATCTTCGACACGAGCTTTTTAAAACCCGCGGGAGTTAACTCGCCAGCTGCAAGCATGATAGTCCAGCATTCGATATTTTCCGCCCGAAGCCCGCTCATGCTACAACTCGGTGTATTTCTTACTCGATCCTTTCGCTTTGTGAACGGGGTATTTCTTTTCATTCAGCGACAATTTACGTTCCACTTCGTGCAAGAGGTTAATATCGTATTCCTCGCACAGATACGTGAGGAAGATGAAGATATCGGCGATTTCGTGTTTGACGTTGGCGAGTTCTTCGTTGGTGAGATTGCGGGACTGCTCCGTAGTCTTCCAGAGGAAGTTTTCAAGCAGCTCCCCCGCTTCAATGGAGAGGGCTTCGGCGAGGTTCTTGGGGTCGTGGAATTGAGCCCAGTCACGCTCGTTCCGGAATGCGATGATCTTTTGCTGGATGGATTCTAAATCAGCCATGATCCTCCATGCGGTTTTCGACGCAAACAATTGAATTAATAAAGACTTTACTACAAATGGTTACAAAAGTCCAGATAAGAGATGGGATGGTCTAAGCAGCTGAATCAGAATTACAGCGTGAAATGTCGAAGTGTCGAGGAGACGCCGAGGGGCAGATAAGGCGTTTGCCGCGTGGACCGGCTTTTTTCTACCTCCTGGGTGAAATCATTCGCCTCAATGCCCGGCGCGCCCGCATCAAGAAAGTGATTTTCCCGCCTTCGAGCCGGATTCGGATGTCCGCGTAGAATCTTGACAGCGATCTCAGCGTCAGCTTGAACAGCTCGTCGCGGCCGTCGGTGTCTCCCCGGCAAACATGGTGGTGGCAGCCAATGGCCGCCGCTTGAACGGGGACGAGCAATTGTATCCTGGAAAGATCGTCCAAATCCAGGGCTTTCTCCCTTGACTCAAGGTGCATCGCGGCGGAGCGTACTTCATGCCGGTCCTTTGCGTATTCTTCGTAACGCAGGGAAATGAGCTTCTCCCAAACCCGGAGATGCTCGCTCTCCACGCCCAGGGTCCTCAGGTTGTCTACGTATGCCTTCGGGACCATCTCTTTCAGCGAGGTCAAATAATCCCGGAACTCGGGCGGAACGCGCAGGTCCGGCGCCTCCAGAACAAGGATGATCAAAACGACGTAAGCGACGACCAGTTCATTGAAAATCCTGTCCTGTTCAACCTGGTCCAGCGTATCAAAGCCCGCCAATCGCCGGAATTCCCTGGCCTTGAACAACTCGAATGCATGATGGGCGGATGCCTGAACCAGGGCCGCGGCCGTGGCGCCGGCCATGTGCCCGGGCGATTCGGACTGCGCTCTAACGGATGCCATGGAAAACTCCTCGTGTCCTGCCTGCTAAACCGCTATCGCTTCAACCAGTTTCCAGTCGTTCGACTTGTGCGCGGCTTTCCAGAGATCGCAATTGCGCTGGAGGTTGAGCCACAGCTCCGGGGTCGTGTTAAACGCCTTGGAGAGACGAAGCGCCATGTCAGGGGTCACGTCGCCGCGTTCGTTCACGATTTTCGACAGGGTCTTTCGGGACACGCCGAGGGTCCCGGCGAGTTCGGAAACCGTCAGGGACAAAGGCTCCAGGTACTGCCTTTTCAAAATGCCGCCCGGATGGGCGGGAATTCTCTTTCGCGTTCTCATGTTCTTACCTCTCTAATGATAATCGACATAGTTCACCTGGTAGGCATTGCCTTCTTTGAATGTGAAGACCACCCGCCAGTTGCCGGAAACCTTAACCGCCCAGAAGCCCTTCAGCGGGCCTTTCAACTGGTGCAGGTCCGAGCCGGGGTATCTCATGTCCTCTACCGCTTGCGAGGCATCGAGTCTGTCCAGAATGTCCGCGAGCTTCTGCGCGTGGGCGGCTTGAATCCCCTTCTTCGTGCCGTCGAAAAAGAAGTCTTCAAGTCCCTTGTGGGTGAAGGTCTTTATCATCTATCCATAGTGTAACCCTTACGGTTACATATGTCAAGCTGTTTTCGTGTGGGGTTATGAGAGATCAATTTCGCTCGTGCCGCTTCCTGGCAGTCGGCTACAATTTGTCGACGACTCGTTTACTGCTGAGAAAATCCTGAGGACGCAGAAAAAATCTTGGGGACGGGAAATCTTGGGGATGTAGTGGCCCGGATTGACTTGTCCTCACCGAGCATCACCGAGGCATTGTTTCTAAGGAGCGAAAAGTGCCTAAAGCGTACTTTACAAATTACTCAATACGTTGAGTTATTTTACTCAGGACATTGCGCAATGTCAAGCGTGGTTCTTCTCTCATTCATTGTTGGTGATCAGGACAGCATGGAGTCCCTCCGGTGAGGGGCTTTGGGAATGGCCGGATAGCTGATTATACGGGGCCTTGGCGCAGCACGATAAAATCATGCACTTCAACAAAAGCATCAAACCAGGTTTCATCTGAAATGGTATCAATAGAAGCTCCCAGAATATGGGAACCATGGTCCGCGTAGCAGTACTTGACCTCGATGCGGAATGATATCTCACGGGAAAGCAGGAAGGAAACCGATATGATGCACTCTACATGCTCTCCCTTGCTGAACGGCACGGGACACTCGAATAGAATGCCGTTGCGGCTGAAGTTGCCGAGAATAGCGGGCACGAATTCATTGCCGCTCTTTACCTTCAGCTTGATATACTGCCGGGAGGCATCGGAGACGTCGTATCGTTCATCCCGTCTTTTTTCGGCAATTTCTTCTTGTGAACCGACGGCAGGTGAACTTCTTTCTATTTTATCAGCCATAAACCCTTCGCCCTCATATCTTTAATCACAGAAGCACTTCATGCCTTAAAAATATATCACAAAAAAAGGATTCCATACAGTGATTTTCACGGTAAAACAATAAATGATGCATTCGTAAAAAGTCAAAATCCACCGCCGAGACGCGGAGACGCAGAGAAAAAGATATTTAAGATGAATTGGTTTCCTCCGCGCCCTCTGCGGCTCTGCGGTTAAATCCGACTTATTGCGAGATTGTCAATAAATAGATATTGAGAGAATAGACATTAATAGCGAAGAGTTATTTAATCACTCAATCAGTATTGTCTTCGTCATCGAAAAAGAAATTGACAACCGGATGCCATTATCGGTATTATCATCTACCTATGCCGGATATCACTTTGCTTCGTGACAAGATCCTCAAGCTGAAAAAAGACCTCAACGCCGTGATCCTGGCCCACAACTACCAGCGGGCCGAGGTGCAGAACATCGCGGACATCACCGGCGATTCCCTGGAACTCTCCCGGGCCGCGGCAAAAACGGATTATCGTGTCATCGTGTTCTGCGGCGTGCACTTCATGGCGGAAAGCGCCTCCATCCTCTCGCCGGACAAGACCGTGCTCCTGCCGGAGATCGCGGCCGGCTGCCCCATGGCCGACATGGTGACCGTGGATGGGCCGCGCACGACCAAGCGGGACCTCTTTACGGAACTGTACGGCATCACCTTCGAGTTTCCCGACGAGTTCACCCTCCGCGACCTGAAAAAGCGGCACCCCGGCGTGCCCGTGGTCGCCTACGTGAATACCTCGGCCGCGGTCAAGGCCGAGAGCGACATCTGCTGCACATCGTCGAACGTCGTGAAGGTCGTCGAGTCCCTCAAGGAAGACACCGTCATCTGCATCCCGGACCGGAACCTCTCGGCCTATGCCGCGAAACGGACGAAGAAGAAGATCATCTCCTGGGACGGGTTCTGCAACGTGCACAACGTCCAGCTCACGCTGGACGACGTCACGCGCGCGAAGGCCGAACACCCGGGGGCGTTGCTCGTGGTCCATCCCGAGTGCCCGCCCGAGGTCCAGGACCGGGCGGACCACATAACCAGCACCTCGGGCATGCTCCGGTACTGTAAAGAATCAACGCACAAGGAGTTCATCATCGGGACCGAGGAAGGCATCCTCCACCGGCTCAGGAAGGACAACCCGGAGAAAACGTTCCATCTCCTCTCGCGCAAGATGATCTGCCCGAATATGAAACGGACGAGACTGGAGAGTGTGCTTCGGGCCATGGAAAAGATGGAATACGTCATCAAGGTGCCTGAAGAGATACGGATCCCCGCGAAGCGGGCGCTGGACAGGATGCTGGAAGTGCGGTAATCCGCGGGTAATGGAAATCGGCAACGAGGCCCGTATCGTGAAAAAGGGCGCCGTATTGCGGAATAAGCGAATGACGTAACCGTCCACCGAAACGGGCATCGTAACCGCAGCCTGTTTGCCGCACGCGAAAAGCAGTTTCCCCCGAAGTTCTCGATGAGTCCCGCTGTTCATGCGGGCCTCCCCCACCGGCTACCGATGTTGCGCGAGCGCTTTCTCGATCTGCCGTATCATTGTTGCCGCCGCGGCCGCGATATCCTGAGCAGAGAGCACCGCGCTGATCACGGCAACGCCGTCCGCCCCGGCGCGGACCGCTTCGCCCGCATTTTCACCGGTGATCCCGCCTATCACGAGGAGGGGGAGCGCCACGGCGCGACGGACGAGCGTGAGCTGTTCAACCCCCGGGGGGAGACCGGCATCCTTGGTTGTCGTGGTGAATACAGGGCCGAAGCCCAGGTAGTCAGCCCCGCCGGACTCAGCGGCGCGGGCCTGCTCCAGATTGTGCGTTGAGATGCCGATGAGCTTATTCGCGCCGAGGAGTTTCCTCGCCTCCCGGAGGGGAAAGTCATCCTGCCCCAGGTGCACTCCGTCGGCGTCTGTTGCGAGGGCGATGTCGGCGTGGTCGTTGACGATAAACACCGCGCCGGCCTTTTTCAGGAGCCCGGCGAGGCGGAGCGACGTTTCGTAGATATCTTTCCGCGAGCCGCGCTTGTTCCGATACTGGAAGAGCCTCACCCCCGCCGCGAGCGCGAGGGACGCGGCTTGCTCGATATCGATCCTCAGGTGGTCCTCATCGAGGACCAGACAGAGTCCCCGGATGCTACTTGTTCGGGTTATAGTACCGCTCCATGAACTTCGTCGAGATATTTCCCTGCTTGAAGTCCTCGTCGGCAAGGATCTTCTTGTGCATGGGGATTGTGGTCTTCACGC
>CAKKPG010000056.1 GCA_919901555.1 Nitrospiria bacterium
CTGTCGGCGCCTGAATTATGGTGTTTAGGAGCTTCGGGTTATAGGGATCTTTTATGTCAATGACATGGATTTCATTTCCTCCGGTCACATACGCGAGCCCGGACGTTTTGCTGATCGTAATGTCCATGGCGTGGAGGTCTGTCCGCTCATTGCCCTGGTCGTCCTTGACCACGCCGATCTTGTTGGGGTTATAGGGGTCGGTGAGGTCGAGGGTGTGGATTTTGCCTTCTTTGCTGCCGGTGACGGCAAGGTCGATGGTTTTTGAATTTCCGTCAGGATCTATATAGGTGTATTCCGGCTCCGCTGCGATGCGCCAAGCGCTGTAGTTTGCCGGTTTATAGGCCGTGATGAGCCGGGGTACCTGGGGCATGCTCAAATCGAGGATTACCAGGTGCCCACTGAACGTGGTGACGAGCGCCGACGTGAAGGCGTGATTTCGATACACAAGAATGTCGCTCGGATTTCCGCAGCGCTGGACCGTCGGGTTGTCGGGGTCCGTGCAGTCAAGACCGATGGTGTCGAAGATTCCCACAATGGTTGAGCCGTCGGCGCTGCCCACAAAACTCTGCGCGGCCTTGATATCGATGACCTGAATTCCGACTCCGGTGGTTGCAACGTAGGCATAATCGCCCGACAGGGCGACCCTTCCGGGCACCCCGGTGTATGCCTCGGCGAGCTTCTCACGGCCCACGATCCGTGGTTTTGCGGCATAGCTGGTCGGCAGCGTGGTCGTCTGGTCGTAGCCGAGGTCATAGAACCGGATGTATCCGTACTGGTTTCCGTCGGCGTAACGGATGTCCTCGGTGGTCGATAATATCCGCCGGTCCGGTTCAACGGCGATTCCCCGATAACCCCAATTGACGCCGGCGTTCGACATGGTCTGGCTGTGGGTCACGACGGATTTCGTCGGGTCCGTGACGTCAACGACGTACCAGCCGTCGGGACCGGCTGCCACGTAGATGTAGGTCCTGCCTTCGTCTTTCGAGTCGTAGAGGGCTATATCGCGTCCTCCATCGAACCCCCCGCTCACGATATCGTAGACCTTCGGGTCTTTGCTGGTGAAGACGGCATGGTACTCTTTGTCGAGCGGCAGAAGTCCGTCTCCGGTCGGCGGCGCATAGGGTTCGGGCGCGGAAGGGTTGGGGATGGAGTCGGTGATGTCTCTTGTGACGACGATTTCGTACTTATGCCCGAAGGTCAAATTGGTCTTGGGCTGTAACGTGGCCTTTACCCTGCCGCCCTCTATGCCCGTAGAGACATACGCAGGAACGAGTGTTGGCGTAAAGGAGGGATCAGGCGGGTTCGTCGGTCCCAAATCCCTGAGCTTGAGCGTCGTTTCAGTTACGTTCTTCACCGGTTCGTTGAAGGCTACGATAATCGCCGTGTTTACCATTACGTCCTTGGCGCCGTCCGCGGGGATGATCTCGTCAACTGCGGGCGGGCCGTCAATTCCTTCTGGCTGGGTGCCGGGCAGGATTGCCCGGACAGTGATGCTCCGGCTGCTCTTATGCCCTGCGGTGTCTGTGGCCTCGGCTTTGATGGTGTACGTCCCAGGAGCCCCGGGCATGAAGAAGCTCGGCTGGCTGCCGGATAGGGGGGAACCGAACGCCGGCTGATATGTGTACCTGTACACAGCCACAGGGTTGTCCGGGGTTATGTACGTGTGTACCACGGAGCCTGTCTGGGAGAGCTGGGCTGGATAGACCTGCTCGGACGGCATGTCGGGCGTCTTGTACGTGACCGTGAGCATGGCTGTGCCCATTTCCTGGTCGAGTATGGTGATGGGAATCTCGATGTCTGTGCCGACAGGAATCGTTCCTGCCACAAACCGGGGGTTGTTCGGCTGTCCGGACACGACCTGCATGTTCATGCTGATCACCGGCGCGGTGGTGTCCGGGTGCGCCGTGTCTTTATCCGCTAACTTGAAGTTTAAATTATTCACGATATACGGGGTCTCACACGTCGTGATATTCGCGGTCACGCGGTTCATGGTTTGCGGATGAATTGCCGTGGTTGCAAATGACCGGCAGACGTCGGCAGCGGTAAATCCATAGGCCGCATAGTGGCCGTCGTCTTTGGAATAGGAAATGAAGTTCTCGGCCCCGACGGAGCGGATGACCGCGCCTTTGATGGGCTGGTCGACTCCGGGCAAGTACCCGCCGATGCCGTCCATGTCGCGGTAGGTGTAACCGGAGATGACCACCGGGCCGTTTAAGGGTGCGGGGGTGTAGAGGAACGTGAATATGCCGAAGCCGTAGATGCCGTCAAAGGGCGGGCTCGCGGTGGTGAGCCGCTTGCCGTCGGGAGTTTCGATGACCTTTGCGCTGTCGTGAATCACGTAGACGTTCTCCACCGTGCCGTCGGGATTGGCATGCTTTGCCGGCTGGGCCACAAAAGGAACGGCATCGGACGGCATTGACGGCGCCGGAACAGATAGCTTTACTTCTTTTTGGAACTGCTGCCCGCCGGTATCGATGTTCATGGCTGCCAGGAATTTCGCCTGCTGCGGCGCTGGATTGTCCTGCGGAAGCTGGTCTTCGGCAACCGGCGTGATCTTCACGACGGTCGGCCCGGGGAGGGCGCCTTCGGGGATGTCGAGCCTGAGGCCGCCTTCGCCTTCCACGGTACCGCCCTTGGCCGTAACGAGGTATTTTCCATCCGCGCTCTTGAACGTAATGTACGTGATCAGGGTCTGGTTACCCGCTGCATCCATGGAGATGATCTTTATCTCGTCGCCCAATTGGGCCATAATTTTGCCGGAAAATGACCCGTTGTCGTCAGGCGTTACCGACACTATTTCTCCGGAAGTATCGTTGATAATCAGGACAGTTCCGCCGTACTCGGCAGAGCCCTGGGTGGCTGTAATAGTCACATACCCGTCTGCATCAGGGAAGCTGCCCGTTATCATTCCTGCCTGGGGCATGGGCGGTGGGGTCGTGTCCTTGACCGTGAAATGGGTCACGACATCGATACCCATGCGGTACTTCTGCAAATCCTGGATCGAATCTGTAGGATGGTCAGCGCGAGTGCCAATGATGGTCAGGGTATACTGCGCTTCGGATTTCAAAAGCTGATCAGGATAGAAGGTAACGACCGTACCTTCGGGATTTATGGAGAAAACTCCGGGAATAACATTGTTCGAAGCATCTTTTAAAATAATATTAGAGCTCTTAACTGTAGCCTTATCCAACGCCTCGGTGAACGTTACCACGATTGAGGCGTTCGGCTCTACGCCTGCCGCGTTGTTTGCCGGACTGACAGAAACCACCCGCGGCGGGGTTGCCTGAATGACGAGTTCCACGGTTGCTGCCTGATGAGCAGTTATGATCGTACCCGTTGCGGTGCCGGTATCGTTCTTGTAAATGTCCGTGGCCTGTGCGGTAAATCCGGATACCGTTCCCGCTATAAGATATTTTCCGTCCGCTCCTGTTAAATCAACAAGCGAACAGGTGCTCGACGTCGTGAGGACCGAGGGATAGGGGTTGTCTGAGCCGTCTTTGACGGCGCCGGTGATGAAGCCGATCTGAGACTTAGCTTGCAGGAAGAAATAGGTCCCGGAAGAAGCAATGCCTTTTGCCACAGAGTTCACAGAGGGCACAGAGAAAGGATAAGAAGTGATCAATGAGCCGGAGAGCCGGGCAAGGGCCACAAGCTTCAGCCGCTTGGCGCCGCGGACCTCGATGGCTTTGGCGACGACGATTGGCAGGGCGCTGTTCAGCCCCGTGGGCGCAGGGATCGACAGCTCGGCAGAGGACGCGAGGGTTCTGTTGGTCAGGTTCACGTCGACAGCGCGGAGCAGCGTGAAGTCAGTTCCGACAACACCCGTAAGCGTTGAAGGGTCCACGGTCTTTGTCTCGACCGGCACGGTCTGGTTGAGCGCCCCCTGGGGAACTACGAGGACATTGCCGTCGGAATCGAGCAGCCGCGCTCCGTCAGAGCCGACCATGGTGCCGGAGACGGCCTCTTCGGGCCGGAGATTGACCTCGATGCCCACCTTGCCGAGCATGAGTTCGGTGATCGTGTATTCCTTCGAAGGCGTGACCGGGAACGTTGTCAGAACAGATCCATTTGCCACAGAGGACACAGAGGACGACCCTGAATTCGTGATACAAGGGTGGTGATATAAGACTAAATCTTGGATATACTCAGACGGCAGGACGACCTCGCCGGAGAAGAGGTCGAAACGCTCGGTGACGCGGGCGGTGACGATGAGTCCGGAAGACAGCGCCCCCTCACCCCCGCCCTCTCCCGCGAGGGGAGAGGGTGAAAGAACAACTTCGCCGACTGCTTTGAGGCCCGCGGAAGGCGGAGCTGCGGGAGGAACCACTCTGCCTGTCGCCGTAGGCGATGAGTTCAGAGTTGAACCACACTGTGGAACCGCAGAGGCAACAATCGCAGTGCAGGCGACATCATCCGGCAGGACGAAGGCGTACTGGCCGGTGGATGGAATTGAAGCAGTGATGAACCGGCCGTCGGAACTTACCGTGCCGGCATTCTGCACGATCCATTGATGCGATGCACTGTCATACGAAACCAGAATGACCGGTGATAATGGGGTAAGCGTAATCCCCGCTGCAACAGGAACTTTGAATGTTGCGGGTTGCATGAATGTAGCGGCGGGGTTTATCCCCGACGAAGAGCCGTTGCCCGTAAAGGGCAACGCTACAACATCCACCACGGCAATCGGCGACCAGCCCGCCGGCAACAGCCCCGCAAGCCCCTGGTTGCTGATCGGCGTGAGTCTGATGTCGACCTGCTCCGTGAGCGCTCCAGCAGGAACGTCAAGCTCAATTTTTACCGCAGAGGACGCAGAGAGAGGCACGGAAATTACTGTACCTGCGGAACCAACAAGATTCTGGTGCGTGCTGATCGGCGTGAGCCGCGCATCGATGGCAACGGCGTTCTTCTCCGGCCTGACAGCGACCACACGTTCTACCGTAGTGTATCCGGTCTTCGCAAGCGTGACGAGGTAGTTCCCTGCCCCTGCTTCGGTGAAGTATCCGCCGTCCGGCTGAGTAACGATTTCTGCCACAGAGGTCACAGAGGACACAGAGTTAACAGTTACATTGGCAGCTTCAAGTCTTAGACCCTTGCTGTCGTCGTACACCTCGCCCTGGATATATCCGGGGCCGGTCGGCCCTTGCGTTATCTGTATCTGGGCATTTGCGGTGCCGATATTCCCCGCGACATCATAAGCCTTTGCTTCTATAGCGACAGCCAAGCCCTGAACAAAATCAGGAGACAAAGTAAAAGCAAAAGAGTTCGAAGTGCTGAGTTCAGCGTTCAGGGTAGAGGTCCAGACTGGAACGCCATTCACAAGAACTTCTGCGATGGTTAGTCCTCGGCTGTCCGTTGCTCCCGCTGAAATGGTGATCCTTTGTCCTGCCCCTGCCTGGCCGGGTGCGCTTACCGTGACCGAAGGAGCCTGCGTGTCGAGTATGAGCGTGACACTCGAAGTGCCTACATTTCCCGCCCGGTCAGTTGCCTCTACCGTAATCGTGTTCTGATCCGGGTTCAGGCTATGATTAAGGTTGAACGTTGAGCCGGATATTGAGGCGGTCGCTCCATTGACCGTGACCGAGGTCACTGTCTCGTTCACGCTCCCCGAAACCATTATCTGCGGAGTATTCACGATCGCACCCTCATAAGGCGTGCTGATCGTTACTGTTGGGGACGTGGTATCCAAGGTGACGAAGACAGAGGCTGTTGATTCGTTCCCTGCCTTGTCCTTTGCCTTGAACCGGATGACATTAATGCCCTGGGTCAGGCTGAAGTCAGGTATGCTGAAACCGCCGTTTGTCAGTTGCTGCTCCTGATCATTGACCCAGAACCCGTCGGGGTTGGCCTCGGTGACCGAGCCGGAGACGGTGATCTTCTGGGTATTGACGTAGGAATTGTGGACCGGGGTCGTGACCGTGATGACGGGAAGGACGGTGTCGAGGACCAGCGTAATGGTTGCAGTGCCGGTGTTCCCTGCCCGGTCCAAGGCGTTCACGGTGACGATATTCTCGCCTTCAACAAGGGAGAGATCAGCGAGGCTCCAGGTGTTGTCCTGGTTCACCACAGCCGCGAAGCCGTTCACCGTGACGGAGGTGACGGTCTCGTTCACGGTGCCGGTGATCGTGACCTTCGGAGTATTCACGAACCGGCCGGTCTGATGCGACGTGATCTGAACGACAGGAGCGATGGTGTCGAGGTTGACGGTTATGCTCGTCGTGCCGGGATTGCCTGCGCGGTCCGTGACCGTCGCTGTGATGGTGTTCGGCCCTTCGGCGAGGGCGACGCCCGAGCGGCTGAAGCCGGTCTGGTCAGCGTTGATCGCGGCCGTGCCGGCATTTATGGAGGCCTGGATGATGGGCTCGTTTACCGTGCCGGTCACCGGTACCTCGGGGGTGCTGAGCCAGGCATTCGCCGTGGGCGACGTGATCGCCGGAACAGGCAAGACCGTGTCGAGGCTGACGATGACGCTCGCTGTGCCGCTGTTCCCTGCCCGGTCAACGGCGGTGACAGTGATCGTGTTCGCGCCTTCAATAAGCGAGAGCGCGGCCAGGCTGAAGCTGTTTCCTGCTGACGGCGTCACCGCTGTTCCGTTGACAGTAAGGGACGTGACCGGCTCGTTTATGCTGCCGGCTACGGTGATCGGGGACGCGTTGACGAACACATTGTTGGCCGGCGTTGAGATGGTTATCACCGGCGCCTGAGTGTCGAGATTGATCGTGATCGAGGCAATGCCGGTGTTTCCCGCCGGATCCTTCGCCTCGACAATGACGGTGTTCGGCCCCTCGGTGAGCGACAGGCCGGCATAGCTGAAGCTGTTCCCCGAGACCTGGGCGGTTTGGCCATTGACCGTGACCGTGGCCGTGGGGTCATCGAGCGTGCCGGAAATCGTGATCGATGAGGTGTTCAGGTACTGCTCATTCTGATGAGACGTGACGGAAACGACCGGAGCGACGGTGTCGGTGGTGAAGCCCCAGGTGATACTTGCGGGGTTCTTTGCCCGGTCGGAGACTGATACCGTGACCGTGTGGCCGCCCTCGGGAAGTTTGGATGACGGCGTGTAGTTGACGCCGGTTGCGGTGATTGATGCAGAGGAGGTGACGTCCGCTCCGTCGATGGTCATGCGGACGGTCTTTGTGTCTATGCCGGAGCCTTTGTACTCATCGACATACTGGGCCGAGATGCGAGGCATGGCAATGTTTAAGAGGCTGCCGTCAACAGGCCCGGGAGCGCTGATCACGGGCGGTGTATCGTCGCAGCCTTTGCCGATGATCTCGATGATGATGAAGGACGGGCCCTTCTTTTTGATCTTCTCGATCTTCTCTTCGATGTCCTCGAGCCGGTCAAGGACCTTTTCGCCGGCGCGGTCGAGTTCCTTGAGGAGCTTTGCCAGTTCCTTGAGCGCCTCGTCTTTCTTTTCGTGGTCTTTGTCGCGTTTGTTCTTCGGGGTCCTGTCGAGGGCGCCTTGGGCCTTCCCGGTCTCCTTGACGGTATTCTTGATCTCTTCCCGGTACTTGTCGAGCTTTTCCCGCTCTTTTGCGACCCAGCCGGAATCGATCTCGTCTTCGTCGTCGGACCCTTCGTTACTTACGTCCTCGGTGTCGTCGTCATCATCGAGGCTCCGGCTCATGCCGAAGTAGGTCGATTCATGTTCGTCGAGGGATTTTTTGATCTCATGAACTTCTTTGAGAAGACCCTCGATTTTTGCCACAGAGGACACAGAGTCCCCCCTCACCCCTGCCCTCTCCCCCGAGGGGAGAGGATTAAGGTGAGGGGCCAGAGCGGTAAGCTCATCCCTGAGCTCCTGCAGCCGGGCAAGTTCCTGCTCAAGCTCCGCCTTCCTGGCCTGGTACTTCGCCAGCTTGTCGAGGTAGCCGTGGCGCCCGCTCTTTAATATGATCTTGAGTTCATTGTGCTCCTGAATGGTGATGGGCTTTTCGAAGGAGGGGACTTTCTGCTTGAAGTCTTTCTCCGAGGCGACCTTGACGCCGTTTATGTAGACGCGGGCCGATTTGATCCGGGTCTTCTTGCCGTCTCCGTTCCGGACTTTGAGGAGGGCCTGACTCGATGGTTCACAGCGTTCGAAGGCATCTGCGTAAACGGTGGGCTTGCCTTTGAGCCGGTCGTAGCGCTTGGGGCCGAAAATGGTAAGGTCGATGAGTGCGAACGAATAAGTAAAGAAGAAAAAGAACGAAAGGACAAGGCTCAGGCCGAGCGTAAGAAAGAGACGCCTGCTTCGCACACTGTTCCCTATGGTCCGAAAAAAAGCACGGGCCATGAAGTCTTTCTCCCTCTTACGTGGAAATTTAGATGAAACCGGTCATGGCTGAGATACGATTTCACTTTATATGAGTTTTTCGATAGCTTGTTAATGTTTAAGAAGGGTGTGGTTCTCTGCTCACCTGCGCTTTGCAAAGAGTATAATCCCCGTATTCGCAGGGATAAGAAGGATAGCAAGAAAGTATTAGGCTTGTCAAGCGTTATTACAGCATTATTACTAAATTAATATATCCTTTGTTTTTGATTGTTTCCACTCTCTATGGTATAATCCGGCCGTCATTAAGAACAACGGACAGGAGACCGGAATGCTGCTGGAAGATCTGAAACAGGAACTGGACAAAGTCAAGGCAAGAAGCGAATCGCTGCGGAGGCATCTTTGACGTTCCCGCCAAGGAAGCGCGTTTAGCCGAACTTTCCCGCCTCATGGAGTCCCCGGGTTTCTGGGACGATCAAAGCAAGGCAAATACCATCCTGAAGGAAAAGGCCGTTATCGACCGTTCGCTCAAGGACATGACCACGTTCGTGCGGCGCCTGAATGATCTCGGCGCCATGGCCGAACTCGCCTCGGAAGAGGGCGGCGAGGCCATGCGGGGAGAGCTGGAGCGCGAGCTCGGCTCCATCAGGAAGGACATTTCCTCGGCCGAAGTGGCGGCGCTCCTTATGGGAGAACAGGATCTGTCCAACGCCATCGTCTCCATCCATCCCGGCGCGGGCGGCACCGAGGCCCAGGACTGGGCCGAGATGCTCATGCGCATGTATCTGCGCTGGGCCGAGAAGATCGGCTATACAACGGAGATCCTCGACTACCAGAACGGCGAAGAAGCGGGCGTAAAATCCGTCACCTTCACGGTTTCGGGCGACTATGCCTACGGCAGGACGAAGGCCGAGGCCGGCGTGCACCGCCTGGTGCGCATCTCGCCCTTTGACGCGAACAAGCGCAGGCACACGTCCTTTGCCTCGGTCTACGTCTATCCCGAGGTGGAAGAGAACATCGATATCGTCATCGACGAGAAGGAGCTGCGCATCGATACCTACCGCTCCTCGAGCGCCGGGGGCCAGCACGTGAACAAGACGGACTCCGCCGTGCGCATCACCCACCTGCCCACGAACATCGTTGTCCAGTGCCAGAACGAGCGCTCGCAGCTCAAGAACAAGAACGTGGCCATGAAGGTGCTGCGGTCGCGGCTCTATGAATTGCGGAAAAAGGAGCAGGAAGAGAAGCTCGGCAAGCTGGTGAGCGAGAAGAAGGACATTGCCTGGGGGAACCAGATCAGGTCCTACGTGTTCCAGCCCTACCAGTTGGTGAAGGACCATCGTACCGGCGTGGAATCAGGGAACGTGAACGCCGTGATGGACGGCGAGATCGAGCAGTTCATCGAGGCATATTTGATGACAGTATCAAGTAGACAGTAGGCAGCATACAGTAAACAGGGGGCAGGAGGCAGGAGGCAGGGGCAGTAAACAGTAGACAGTAGACAGCAGACAGTAGGCAGGGGTCAGGAGACAGAGACGACAGGCCGGGTCATCTTTTTAGCATTCCCTGTCTACTGTCTACTGCCTACTGTATGCTGTCTACTATCTACCGTCTACCGTCTACACAGTTCTCATATCCCCGCCGTCTGCGGGTTCAGGGTATCAACGTATTTCTTGATCCCCTGGAACAGTGCCTCGGCAATGCTCTGGCGGTAGGAATCCTTTCGCAATAGTTTCTCTTCATCGGGGTTGCTGATGAACCCGACCTCGGCAAGGATGCTCGGCATTTCGGTATTAATGAGAACATAGAACAAGGCGCGCTTCACATCAAGATCGACCGCGTAGCGATTAACCGGCTTAAGAGTGGTCACGAGCGATTTCTGCACTACATTGGCAAAATGCACGGAAACGTCATCCTTGTTCTGATTACTCAGGTCTGCAAGCATTCGATCCACAAGCATCCGCTTCAGTTCAGAGTCTATCTCGCTTAATCTCCTGGTTGTCATGGCATTCTCACGTGCTGCCGTTGCCATTGCGTCACGGTCTGATGCATGGATACCTTGGATATAGGTTTCAATGCCTCTCGCGCTCCGCCTCCTGTTTGCATTAACATGGATTGAGATAAAAAGATCCGCCTTGTTTGACCTGGCGACGAAAGGCCGTTTATCCAAGTCTACAAAAATGTCCCGGTCGCGTGTCATCACTACTTCGCACTTCAACTTCTCGCGTACGAGCTTCGACAGCCGTCTGGCTATATCGAGTGTGACATCCTTCTCTTTAAGGCCATATTTTCCAATTGCTCCCGGATCGTGTCCTCCGTGCCCGGCATCGATGGCGATCTTCTTGATCTTCAGCCCCATCTGCTCGGACAGGGAAAGTTTTTCTCCGCTGCTGCCGCCGCCCTCCGGTTTCTGTGTCGGGGGCTGTTCCTGGGCAGGCGTCTCAGCTTTCGGCGCCTCCTGGCCGGATTGTGCCGTCTGCACCGGGGGGCCGCCTGCTTCTCCGGTGATGTCGATGACGAGGCGCTCGGGGTCGTGGAGGGGGAAGGCCGCGTAGCTCTTGAGGCTGGCGAGGTCGAGGACGACACGGACGGTATCGGGCGTGAACTGGCTTGCGCGCACCTGCTTCAGGATGCCGTCGTTCACGGGAAGCGGCTCTTTGTTCAAGGAAGCGTCAATGCGGGCATTGCGCAGGTCGAAGACGAGCCTGTCGGGGTCTTTGAGCTCATGGGCCTGGAAGTTGATGGGCTTGTCCTGGTCGATGACAAGCCGGGTATAGGCCCCGCCGGACCAGTGCCGGATGCTCTTGACCACGCCCGTCTCCTTGCTGCTTTCCGGAGAGGCGATCACGGTCTCCTGAGGTTTTCGCAGCTCCTGCTCCTGTTTTCGTTTCCGGGAAACGAGGCCGAGCCGCGTCCTTGCCCGGCCCGTCCAGGTGCTGCCGGGGTAGAGTTCCTCCAGCTTCTCAAAGGTCCTTCCCGCGGCTATACGGTCTTTCCGGTAATCGAGATTGAGGTCAATGATCCGGGAAAGCGCTTCCGGCGCTTTCTCGTGTTTGGGGTATGCTGCCTGGCACTTTTCCGATGAGCGGACGGCTTCGTTCAGGTCTTTCGAATACTTGTTGAACTGGTACAGGTCGAAGTAGGCGCCTGACCGCTGAAAGCACGCGTCCGCCGCGCTGGGGCTCTTGGGATACTGCTTCTCCACCAGCTCAAAGGTGTGGATGCAGTCCATCCAGTAGGACCGGTATTTCTTTTTCTTGCTCGATTTTTTCAGGTCGGCCAGGCGTTCACAGGCGATAGAATACTTGCGCCCGGCCTCGGAGTTATTAGACGGGTAGGATTCGGCGGTAAACAACAGCAGGATGATGCAGGCCATGAAGGCCGCCAGGCATGTACGGCCGCGTATGAGCATAATTTTCCTGCCTTTTTTTTAACCGAATCCCGGGTAGAAGTCAATAAAAAAAGCCCCGGGAAAAGCCGGGGCTTGTTTGGCTGTTTTGGGAACCGGTGACGGGGAGAAACGGTGACGGGGAGATTTTTTCAGTCTCCGATCCACCCGCTCCCCGATTTTCCGATTCGTCGTTACCGCAAGGGAGAACTGATTACGATGCTGTCTTTGCCGACTCGGCCAGCTTGGTGAAACCCGCCGGGTCAGCCACTGCCAGGTCAGCCAGGATCTTCCGGTCAAGGCCGATGCCCGCCTTGGTGAGACCGGCGATGAACTTGCTGTAGGACAGGCCGTTCAGCCTGGCTGCGGCATTGATGCGCGCGATCCAGAGCCTGCGGAAGTCCCGCTTGCGCACCTTCCGGTCACGGTAGGCGTACTTCAGCGCCCGGTCAACGGCCTCGGTGGCGCTGCGGAACAGCCTGGATTTAGCGCCCCAGTAGCCCTCGGCCAGGTTGAGCACCCTCTTTCTTCTGGCCCTCGTCTTGGGGCCGCCTTTTGCTCTCGGCATTTCAATGACCTCCTTAAAAAATCATGATACATGACACCGGATGCATGACAGGAAACCGACTCTTAACCTGCATCATGCATCTTGAAACTTACCTTGCCCCGTAGGGGATCATCCTCTTGATGTTGGCAACGTTGACCTTGTCGATGAGGACCGACTTGGACAGCCTGCCTTTGCGCGACGGGCTCTTGCCGGTGAGAAGGTGTCTCTTCCAGCCCTTGCTCCTCTTGACCTTGCCCGTGCCGGTTACCTTCAGCCTCTTGGCAGCGCTCCGCCTTGTTTTTAATTTAATTTTCGCCATACTCTTTCCTTTCCGCCTATTGGGAAACCGGGACAGCCCGGACCCCTGAAAATGTATGAAAAACGCGGACCCCGGATACCGCTCGCCCTCTTCTGAAAATAATGGCGAGCAGACACCGACGGACCTCTATTTTTTCAGCCCGAGCATCATCGTCATGTTTCTTCCTTCCATGAGGGGACGCTGTTCCACGGACGCCACGGTCTCCAGGTCCTTGACGATGCGGTCGAGCAGGACCCTTCCCTGCTGGGTGTGGGCCATCTCCCTGCCCCGGAACATGATGGTAACCTTGACCTTGTCCCCTTCTTCGAGGAACCGCTTGATGTTGTTCGTCTTGAACTCAACGTCATGATCGTCGGTACGGGGCCGGAGCTTCACTTCTTTGACTGAGATAACGGTCTGGTGCTTCCGGGACTCGCTCGCCTTTTTGCTCAGCTCGTACTTGTACTTGCCGAAGTCCATGATGCGGCAGACCGGCGGCTTTGCCGTGGGCGCCACTTCCACCAGGTCCAGTCCCAACTCCTCGGCCTTCTTGATCGCGTCCCTGACCTGCAGGATGCCGAGTTGTTCGCCGTTCGAATCGATGACCCGAACTTCCTTCACCCTGATCCCGTAATTCACTCTTACCGTAATTTTACCGCTACTGATAGACAATCACCCCCTTGTAAGTTCCGTTGTCGTTCGTTTTTCCTGTATGATCGAATGTACCTTTGTGATAAATTCATCCATCGCCATGGCCCCCAGGTCTTTTCCGCCCCGTTCGCGCACCGCCACGGCGTTCTGCTGGACCTCTTTGTCGCCCACCACGAGAATGTAGGGCACTTTCTCCAGCGCAGCCTCGCGGATCTTGAACCCGATCTTCTCGGAGCGGGCGTCGAGCTCCGTCCTGAGGCCCGCTGCAAGCAGCTTGTCCCGCACGTCTTTTGCGTAGTCAAGCTGCTTGTCCGTGATCGTCACAACCTTCGCATGGACCGGCGCGAGCCAGACCGGAAATGCGCCGGCATAGTGCTCGATGAGCATCCCGAAGAACCGCTCAAGCGACCCCAGAAGGGCCCGGTGGACAACGTAAGGCCGGTGCGCCTGGTTGTCGACGCCGATGAAGTTCATATCGAACCGCTCGGGCAGGTTAAAGTCGAACTGGACCGTGGAGCACTGCCACAGCCTGCCCAGGGCGTCTTTGATCTTGATGTCGATCTTGGGCCCGTAAAATGCCCCGCCGGCCTCGTCGAGCTCGTACGCGAGTTCCGCCTTGTCCGCGGCGAGCTTGAGCGCCTGCGTGGCCTGCTCCCACATGCGGTTGTCGCCGACGGAGTTTTCCGGCCGCGTCGCGATGTAGGCTTTGAAATCATCGAACCCGAAGGTCTTGAGCATCTTGACCACGAAACCGATGACCCGGATGATCTCCGCCTCCATCTCCTCGGGAGCGACGAAGATGTGGGCGTCATCCTGCGTAAAGCCCCGGACCCGGAGAAGGCCGTGCAGCACGCCGGACCGCTCGAAGCGGTATACCGTGCCGAGTTCGGCGAACCGCATCGGCAGTTCCCGGTAGGAGCGGAGCTTGTTCTTGTAGATCATGATGTGGAACGGGCAGTTCATGGGCTTCACGTAATACTCCTGCCCTTCCACATCCATGGAAGAATACATGTTCTCCCGGTAAAAGCTCAGGTGGCCCGAGGTCTCCCACAATGTCGCACGTCCTACATGGGGGGAGTACACGAAGTCGTAGCCATTCTTCTGGTGCTCATCGCGCCAGAAGTCCTCGATGGTCTTCCGGATGAGCGCTCCCCGGGGATGCCATAGAACAAGACCGGCGCCCGACTCCTCGGAGATCGAGAACAGGTCGAGTTCCTTGCCGAGCTTTCGGTGGTCCCTGCGCTTGATCTCCTCGAGCCGTGCAAGATGGGCATCCAGGGCATCCTTGGTCGTGAACGAGATGCCGTAGATGCGCTGGAGCATCTTGTTCTTCTCGTTCCCGCGCCAGTACGCGCCGGCCACGGAGAGGAGCTTGAAGGCCTTGATCTTTGCCGTGGACGGGAGATGCGGTCCCCGGCAGAGGTCGGCGAAATCATCCTGTTCGTAGATCGAAACCGTGTTGTCGGGCAGCTCGTTGATCAGCTCGACCTTGTACGTTTCCGATCGCTTTTGAAAGAACGTCAAGGCTTCCGCCTTGGTAAGATTCCGTCTCGTTATCCTGCTGCCGGCCTTGACCAGCTCAGCCATCTTCTGTTCGATCTTCGCGAGGTCTTCGGGCGTGAAGGGACGCTCAAAGTCGAAATCGTAGTAAAAACCTTCTTCGATCGCCGGCCCGATCGCAACCTTTGCCTGCGGAAAGAGCTGCTTGACGGCATGGGCCAGAAGGTGCGAAGTGCTGTGCCAGTACACTTCGCGGCCCTCGCTGCTCCCGAAGGTGACGATCTCTGCCGCGGAATCCTTTTCAACGGGAATGTTCAGATCCTGAAGCCGGCCGTCCAGCTTAACGGCGAGGGCGTCCTTTGCCAGGCGGGGACCAATCTTCTCAGCGACTTCCTGACCGGTAACGCCCGCGGGGAATACCTTCTCGGAACCGTCAGGCAGCCTGAGCCGTATTTCACTCATAGTATGCCATATCTCATAAGCTGTCGATAATCAAGGAATTAATGGTAGGCCCGGGCGGTTTCGAACCGCCGACCTCTACCGTGTCAAGGTAGCGCTCTCCCCCTGAGCTACGAGCCTGTTTTTTCAACGAATGTGGATTTTATGAAATTTCCGGGGGATTGTCAAGAATAAAAAACCGAAAACCCGTTGAATTCCCGCATGAAACACGCGCCCCCTTGCTGCTCTCCGCCTCCCGGTCCAAGGCCGTCACGAGGATTGCTTTCCGATATAATCCCTCGAACGGCGCTCTCCTGAAAATAAAAAAGCCGATCCCTTGACCGACTTTCTTCAATCTGGTGCCCCTGGGGTGATTCGAACACCCGGCACGCGGTTTAGGAAACCGCTGCTCTATCCACCTGAGCTACAGGGGCATGCATCTAAACACAATTGTAAATTTCAAAATGTAAATTGAAGATTGTAAAATTGAGGTCGAAAATTTAAAATTTCCAATTTTAAATTTCCAGTGCATTTCCTGATTACAGCATTCCTTCCAAATCTATCTTCTTCCGCTTGGTGATGGCACGGAGCTTGTTGAGGGCCTGGGTCTCGATCTGCCGCACCCGCTCCCTGGTGATCCCGAACTCCTTGCCGATGCTGTCCAGGGTCTTCGGCTCGCCGTCGTTCAGGCCGAAGCGCATCTCGATGACCTTGCGTTCGCTCACCGAGAGCTGGGTGAGCCACTCGTCGATGTGCTCCCGCCTGCGGATGTCATCGGAGAAGTTCGCCGGCGACAGGGCATTGGTGTCCTGGAGAATGTCCTTGAGCGTGTCCTCTTCCTGGTCGCCGATGAGCATGTCCAGCGAGTACGTTTCCCGCACCACCTGGGATATGCTGCGCGCCTTGTCTACGCTCACGCGCATTTTTTTGGCGATCTCTTCGATCTGCGGCTCCCGGCCGAGCTGCTGCGTCAGCTGGCGCATGGCGCGCATGTACGAGTTGACGATCTCTGCAATATGTACGGGGAGGCGGATGGTCCGCGTCTGGTTTACGATGGCCCGCTCGATGGCCTGCTTGATCCACCACGAGGCGTAGGTGCTGAACTTGAAGCCCTTCTCGTACTGGAACTTTTCCACCGCCCTGATGAGGCCGAGGTTGCCCTCTTCGATGATGTCCGAGAACGGCAGGCCCCGGTTGATGTACTTCTTGCCGATGGCCACGACGAGCCGCAGATTGGCTTCGATCATCCTGGCCCGGGCCTCGGCGTCGCCGCGGGCGATCCGCTTCGCGAGTTCCTGTTCTTGTTCAAAGGTAAGGAGGGGGGTCTTCCGGATCTCTTTGAGGTAATACTTGATGGCGTCCAGTCCCCGTTGGGACGGTGACTCGTCGGCGCCGGTTATCTTCTCGGTCTCTTCCTTCTCCTCTATTTCCTCGCTGTAGGGCTCATCAACGCCCATGAGATCATCGACTGACTTCTCCCGTTCACTCATCCACACCTCATTGGGGCAAGAAAAATAACGGATTTACGGGTGTCCCGTTTTTTCTGATCTCGAAATGCACATGGTTCCCGCTGGCATTTCCCGTCCTGCCCACCCTGGCGATTACCTGTCCGGCGGTCACCGCGGCGCCCTCGGAGACCAGGTTGTACGAATTGTGTCCGTACAGCGTCGTGAATCCGTCCCGGTGGGTTATGTTCACGGCCTTCCCGTAATCCCCGGGACCCCAGCCCGAGCTGGCGACCACGCCGTCCGCCGCGGCCTTGATATCGGTCCCGGGCGGGCCGGCGATGTCTATCCCCTCGTGCATGCGGCTTTTCCGCATGCCGAACCGGGAGGTGACCGTGCCCCGGAGCGGCCAGAGGAACCGGACATCGGCGGGAGCATCCTCCCGCGCCTCCTGCTGGGCCGGCTTGTTGATGTCGCCGGGCTCCGCAGCGGAAGGCACCTGAATGGTCTTTGCGCCCCCCGGTATGAAAAGGTACGCGCCCGCGTTGATCTCGAAGGTGTCGTCGAGGCGGTTTACCTTGGCGAGCGCGGCCACGTCCATGCCGTAGGCGCGGGATATTCTCCAGATCGTCTGGCCCGGCTCGATGCGGTGATACACGCCCTTCTCGCCGTTCTTTTTTACGTAATAATAGTGCGGTCCAACGCACGCGGCGATGGAGAAGAGCACCACCGCCAGAGTCACCATCCGCATAGGGCCATCCACCACGGACACTCAATTCTGAACAACCTCACGATCGGCGCGAACACGTGAAATCATTGCGAAAAGAGGCCCCCCGGCCCCCATGATTTAGCGAATGACTTCCTGCACGACGTCAGGGAAAACCTGATCTTCCGTACTGACATAAAAAAATGGTCGGGGCGAGAGGATTTGAACCTCCGACCCCTTGGTCCCGAACCAAGTGCGCTACCAGGCTGCGCTACGCCCCGACAAGGCCGTATAATATACCAACGGCGTTCGTATGTCAACGGACAATCTTCTTCTGCGCCTCGATAAAATTATCAAAGGCTTCCTGATAGAAATCCTTTTTCTGTCTGATCGTCTCGGGCACCCGGTTATCATAGAGCCGCCTGCCCTCTTCCACGTCCTCCTTGAGCAGCTCAAAGAAGGTCCCGTTCCGGATGCCCGTGCTCACCGCTTCCTGATTATAGAGGGCGATATCGGACACGATGATCCTGGCGAACCGCTTCGCCTTTTCCACGGCCCTGGGATCGGACTCGTCCACGGAGGGGATATCGCTTTCGCGCTTCTCAAAGATGGAGGATTCCAGCATGATAGAATCCGGCGCCATGGCAGCGCCGTCCTGGGCCTGCTGGATGAAGGCATCGAGCCAGGACGACTGCGCAGAGGCCGAAGACGCGCTCGATGCCGATGCCGCGGGAGCGGGAGCCTCCGAGTCCATCTTGAGAAGGCTCGACGGACTGAACATATCCTCTTCGCTTTTCTTTGCCGCCGGTTTCACCGGCGCCGGCGGCTGCGGTATTGCCGCGGGCGCGGCCTCGGGGCCCGGCGGGGCCGACTCGGCTTCAGGAGCAGGGGCCGGGGCCTCGGCGTACTCTTCGGGATGGATGAGCTTGCGTATCTTGAGCGCAAGCTGATCGGCAACATGATGCTTTTCAATATAATCATCGGCCCCGTAGAGGCTCACGGGCGGGCGTTTATACCGCGACATATCATAGGTGGAGGTGAGGAGGAGGATCTTCATCTCTCTCGTCTGGTTGTCGTCTTTCAGCCGCTCACAGAGCTCGAACCCGTAGATCCCGGGGAGCCCCACGTCAAGCACCATGACCTGCGGCCTCACCTCGGTGGCTTTTTTCAGAGCCTCCACGCCCTCAGCAGCGGTCTCGACCTTGTATTCGGCGTCAAGGAGCACATCGCGTATCATGTTCCTCACTGCTTCGCTCTCGTGAGCAACGAGAACGGTTATGGAGGACGAAGATGTCGCAGATGAAGCGGGAGCCGCGGCCTTGGGAGCTTTCGCCGGAGTTGCGGGCGCCGTTGCCGCAGCAGGCGGCGGCGCAGGCTTCCGGGCAAGGAGAATGTTGCCGCACCGGGGGCATCTCACCTTCACGCCCTTCTCGGTGATTCTTGAGTCATCCAATCTGAGCTTTGCGCCGCACTCACAGGGAACGATCATAGATAGTGTTCTCTCCTCCCGCCCCCAAAAGGCACGTCTGCCCGTTTAAACAGTCCAATGAGGGCCGCTCCGGCAACAAAGCCCCCCACATGGGCGTACCACGCCACTCCGCCGCCCGTGCCCGATGATACGAGGGCATTCAGGAACTGGAGCAAAAACCAGAAACCCAGAATGAACATGGCCGGGACCTCGATGGTCCGGATATAGAATCCGAGCATGACGATGGTCAGCACCCTGGCGCGGGGATAGAGAAGAAGATAGGCGCCGAGTACTCCCGAAATGGCGCCTGAGGCGCCGAGCATGGGAATGAGTGATGACATATCCATGAGCGCGTGGCTGTACGCCGCAGCAAGGCCGCAGAGCGCGTAGAAAATGATGAACCGGATGCGGCCCATGGCGTCCTCTATATTGTTTCCGAATATCCAGAGGTAAAGCATGTTGCCTGCAATATGGAGGAAGCCGCCGTGGAGAAACATGGAGGTGAAAAGCGTCACGCCCGCGGGCACGGCGCGTTCAGGCATGGCCTCGGGATGGAAAAGCCGCGCGGGAACAAGGGAAAAAGAGGCGACAAAGGACTCCTCGGCCTTGGTTCCGAGCAACGTCTGATGAAGGAAGACAAGAACATTGGCGATGAGGAGGAGCACCGTCACGATGGGGAAGCGCTTTGTGGGATTAATGTCTTTTATGGGTATCAAACGCTAACTCCGTCCAAACGTTGATGCTGCGCTCCGTGCCGTGCACCTGTATGAGCCGCATAAGATCCTGTCATTGAGAGCGCAGCAATCTTACATTTTGCCATGAGACAGCTGTTTGAGCACGTTCCTCGTGGTACTACCATCCCCCACAACGACAAACCCGCGCAACCCCCCGGCCGCAGCGAGCGTTTCCCCGTTTCGTCACGTTCTCTGCTCTGTGCGCTGTGCCCCTGCGCAGCACTTAATATACGGTAAAATACAGGAAAAAACGGCGCTTGTCAATAAAATGAAGAGGCCGGATGGAACAAGACTGATTGGACTGAGGAGGAGTGAAATATGCCTTCTTGTAGGAAGCAAAAAGTGAGAAGAGGACAAGACAGTACGTAAGAATGATTAACCTGAGAGGGTCTGGTGCTACTGGTCTCCGAACGTGCTGTCGAACGTTTCGCTGTTAATGGCTCCGTTGAAAGAGAGTAATCGACTTGACCGATGAAAGGCTGCTTGTCTCGGCGCCTTGCACATAACCGACTACAACCAAAATAGCAAAAGTATTCCAATAATCATCAAGACAATCATCCATCTGTTTTCCGATGCCGGCAATTGCTTGTCCATCTCTTGTTCCTCCGAAAAAAACGGCATTAAGATCATCCAGACAGGCCTGGTTCCACTGCGTTTCAATTGTGCGCACTGATGAAGGGAGAATGTCCCATTGAACACTGGATTTTCTGATACCATAACGGTATTGTCGGAGTATTGCGGGATGCGGCAAAAAAAGTTTGTCCAAATAAAATTTTATCGCGCTTTCGGTTATGGTTCACGGCGATGAAGCGTTTGATTCTTGAGTTACTAAAATCTCATCGCGACTCCCGCGAGGACCGTCAGGTCCGTCTCAGCATCGCTCAGCCCCGTCTTCACGCCCGCGTCGAAATCGAGGTTCTCCCTTAGTGAGTAAATGAAGCCTCCGAGCAGAAACGCCGGATTCGAGTCCGAGGCCTTGTCGGCGTTCCGCTCCGTGCCGATGTTCGCCACCGCCTTCAAGTCCTTCACAACCTCTACTTCCGTTGCAAGGGAAGCATGCCAGATACCTTTTTTGTTGGCGTCCTCGTCGGCCTGCAGTTTGTATTCGTTATGGGTGTAGCCGATATTGGCGTGGATCGCCCAGGGACCGGCTTCCTTCGTCGTAATGAACAGGATCCCGTAGGACGGCTTTCCCGTCCCGAGCCCCCTTTCCTCGCCGCCCGTGGGAAGGGTGATGCCGGGCTTCACGGCCATGCTCAGCCCGTCCTTCTCGAAGAACCGGTGCTTGTACTCCAGCGACAGGTCGGACAGACCGCTCTCGCTCGCGATCGCCGCCCCGTTCTCCTTGATGGTGAAATCCCGGCGCGGAAGGCCCAGCACGATATCGGTGTCCTCGGTGACGCCCCAGGAAAACGTCGCGCTTGCCTCTGACTCGGTCTCCTTCACCGTTACGCCCTCTACGGTTTCCTTGTCAGCGCCGTATTCTCCGTTCATTTCGATCTGGAATTTGCCCTTTCCCTGGGTGCCCGTGTCGTCGGTGATGAGCGGATGGGCGGCAGAAACCGGATCCGCCATGCCCAGCGTCAAAGCAACAAAAACAGCCATCACAATCGTTTTCATCATGTCGGGATACTCCTCTCAAGAACAGTTCTACCGAGGCCGGAGAGCCGGCCCCGGCCCCGGTGATAATATTTTCGACGGTCAATCATCGAAATTTAAAATGGCACACCGAGCAGGAACCGGACCTCGCGGTCGTTGGTCCTGCGGTTCAGCCCGTAGACGGCGCCGACGTTCGCCCAGATCCTGCCGCCGACCCAGGAGAGCGTCGGCCCCGCGGCGTACTTGTCCGTGCGGTAATTGCCCTTCGATTCAACGCCGAACCTGAGGGCGGGCGTGATCTCATAGCTCGCGCCGACGGCATATTCATGGTCTGCATGATCGCCGGACGTATAGGTGTTCTTGTAAATCTGGTTATAGGCGACGTTCAGCTTTCCGATGTCCTTTGCCAGAATGAGCTTTCCCTCGAACACGTTCTTGGCGTCCGCTTTCTCCTGGTGCTCTGCGTACAGGAGCATGTCGACGGGCAGCCGGTTTCTCTCCGCGATCCGGTACCGCAGCCGGAACTTGTAGCCAGAATACTTCATCTTGTCATTCTCTTTCTGGTCGTACACCTGGTACAGCGCCGCGTCCAGCCGGTCCGTGATGCCGTATTCGAGTTCGAGCTGCTGCTGCCAGTCGCTGCTGTTGTCTTTCTGCCGGTCTTTGGTCGCCGCGGTCTGGTAATATTCCAGTTCCGCGTGGTCTTTGGCCAGCGTCAAATACTCGTACGTCCAGACATAGCTCCGCTGGTCCGCATGGGCCGACACACCCGACAGGGCGAAAAACATCCCAACCATCAGCACAAAAGTCATCCTCTTCATGATTCGTCCTCCTTAAAGATATTGATATTCATTTTCATTTAGTGGCCGTGAAAAACCGCGGCCTTACCCCCTCGAAACCTTGCCGCCGGGCAGCCGCACCGAGATCGCCACCTCGATCCTCGCCCTGTCTTGTTCGCTCAGGATGTCCGCAGCCCGCTGAAAGAGCCCGAAGTCGCCCCGGAACCCGAGAAGTCCGTCAAGATAAGCCCGTGCGGCCTGTTCCCTGCTCATTGCGATACCTCCTTTCTCAACGCATGGTGCAGAGGGCAAAGCGCGGAGGGTAAAAATATGTCGTTCTGTCCTTCCTCCATGCGCCATGCACTATGCTCTCTGCTCTGCCTATACCTTCTTCACAAAAATCTCCTTCGTAATGTCCTTGTCCACGGCGATCATGGTTTCGCCGAGCTGGATCACGTAAGATGGCCGCTTCTGGTGGAGCTTCACGACGCTCCCCGGGACCACGCCCATGGCCGAGAGCCGGTCGAGCCGGGAGTGCGAACCGGGAGTGATGAAGACGATCTTCCCCTTCTCTCCCGGCATGAGGTCCGCCAGAGGCGCCACAAGAGGCCTCATTTCCTGCTTGAACATGGAGCAGCATTCGCCGCGCGGGATCGGCTTGCCGTCGGGCGAGGTGGGCGGATGGCCGAGGAGCGTGCAGACGCTGTCCGTGACCTCGGGAGAGAGGATGTGCTCGAACTTGCAGGCTTCGGCTTCGGCGCCGTCGAGACTGAAGAGGTCGAAGAACATCCTGAGGGAGAGCCGGTGCCTTCGTACCAGCTCGCGGGCCCGCTTCTCCCCTTTTGGGAGCAGTTCCACGGCCTGGCCCTTGAGGTCGATCCAGCCGTTCTTTTCCAGGTCTTTGAGAATATCTTCGCAGCCGTCGATGCTACAGCTTTGAATGATCTGGTCCCATGTCAGCTTCCCGTCCTCGCGGAGGATCCAGATGATTTCAAATATCTCGTCCTCCTTTTCGATTTCCGGCAGCACGCACAATGCGGGATGGCCGGCCTTTCCCTCGAGAGTATCCAGTCTTTTGTGTTCCGACATTGTCCCTCCTTGAAATGCGCATAGCGCATGGAGCATGGCGCATAGGGTTTCGCTCTTCGTTGTTTGCCCTCTGCCCTCTGCTCTCTGCCCTATGCGCTTTTACAGCGCCACCTTCAGCGTCCTGAGTATCCAGTTCAGCACTCCCCCCACGGCGAAGGCGAAGGGGAAAATGAAAGCAACCATGGAGAGCGCGGTCTTGAGCCCCCGCTCCTTTACCATCATGAAAAAGTTCGCGATGCACGGAACAAAAAGCGTGATCACCACGAGGCTCACCACGATCTGGATCGGGTCCAGCATGCCGTTCTTGGCGAGCACAAAGAGCCCCGCTGCGCCGTAGTCCCTGCGCAGGAACCCGATGACGAAGGCCTCGGCGGCCTTGCTCGGAAGTCCCAGCAGGCCCACGACGAGCGGATCGGTGATCCTCTGGACGTACTCCAGGGCGCCGATCTTGTGGCCCACGAAGAGGATGAGCGTGCCGAGAATAAAGAGCGGAACCGCTTCCTTGAGATACCACTGGACCCTGGCAAGGGTCTTGACGACGATGTTCATGAGCTGCGGCACCCGGATGGGCGGCAGCTCCAGTACGAAGTCCGAAGGTGCTCCCGGAACGACCTTTGAGGCAATGTATCCCACGCCGAGCATCACCAGGACGACCGAACCGATCCAGATCGTTGTAGCAAGGCCGGAGAGCCCGGAAATCATGCCGAGAATGACGCCGAGCTGAGCCGAGCACGGAACGCCGAGGGCAAGGAGGAGCGTGACGAGAATCCGCTCCTTCTTCGTCTCGAGGATGCGCGTGGTAAGCGTGGCCATGGTGTCACAGCCAAGACCGAGGACCATGGGCAGCACGGCCTTGCCGTTCAGTCCCATGAGCTTGAATACCTTGTTCACCATCACCGCAAGCCTCGGCAGATAGCCCGAATCCTCCAGGATGCCGAAGGCGATGAAAAAGAACCCCACGATGGGCAGCACGATTGCAATGGCATAGGTGAGCGCCATGGTGATGAGCCCGTAGTCGCCGATGAGAAGTTCCCTGATGAACGGCACGGGAAAGATGAAGTCCACGATCTTCGTCGCCCAGGGGTTCAGGTATTCGCCGAACACGGTCTCTTCCAGGAACCCGACTGCATTGCCCGCTCCCAGCACTCCCACGAACTGATACACGAGGTACAGAACTGCAAGGAGGATCGGCAGGCCGTAGACGGGATGCATGGACCATGTGCCCAGGTAAAAGGCGATCTGGGATCCCTTTCCCGCTTCGTGGAGCGTCAGTACCTGCGCGAGGATCGCATCGGCCTTCCTGAGACGCTGCTGATTGATGAGATAGCCGAGCGAGTTATGGTACCGGGCCTGAATGCTCTGACGGATGTTCTCGATCCGGGCGATCACATGGTCCGGAATATGGGCATGGAGCCAGGACTTGAGGCTCTCGTCCCCTGAGAGGAGCATGAGCGCAAGCGCCCGTCTCGCAATGTTCGTCTCGGGCAGGAGGGAAACAATGTCCCCTACTCCCGCCTCGATGGCATCGTCGTAGCGGACTGATGCGGCCGACGTCCGGGGATGGGTAATGCTCTTGAGCAGCCTGTCGATGCCGCTCTTCCGCGTGGCCACGGTCTTGACGACCTCGATGCCGAGGAGCTCCGAGAGTTTTTCCTGGTCCACGGCAATGCCGCGGCTCCGGGCCTCGTCATCCATGTTGAGATCGAGGATAAAGGGCACCCCCATCTCGGCAAGCTGGAGCGTGATGAGGAGGCCCCTGCGGAGGTTCTTGGCGTCCGCCACCTGGATGATGACGCCCGCCCGGTCCGAAAGGAGCATGTCCCTCGTCACCCGCTCGTCCTCCGACATGGGCACCAGGCTGTTCACGCCGGGCGTATCGATGACCAGGGAGCGCGTCTTGTTCAGCACGGCGTTTGCGTAGGTCACTTCCACCGTGGTGCCGGGATAGTTGGAGACGGTGACGTATTTTCCCGTCAGCAGGCCGAAGAGCGCGCTCTTGCCGACGTTGGGATTGCCGATGAGAAGGACCTTGTTCAGGTCCCCGGAGTGGTCGACGTCATTGGAGCCGTTATGGTCATGCATGAAACTTCCTCCAAGCTTTCAACAAATAGAAAATCCCGGTAACTGCTCAGGTCAGCCACTTCGCTTCGGCGCAAGGCGCGCCAGCATGCTCTTGCTCTTCACGCTGTCGGTACACGTACCCGCAGCGCTTTCGCTGCGCACGCGCTGTTTTGGCTCAAGTGGCGCTGCCATGACGGTCATGGCGCGCTTTTTTGCGCCTGTGCTCAGCGGCAGACCTGAGTAGTTACAAATCCCGATATCCAAACCTCAAATAACCCCCAAATTTTCAATTCAAAACTGCTTGAATTTTGCGAATTTTGAATTTCGGTATTAGTGGGCATTTGGGATTTCGGAATTGAAAATGGTCATTTCCTTTGTCCTTGACAATCAGAACACAGGCCGTAGAGCTCCAGTTTATGGCTCTGGACCTTGAAGCGGTTCTTCCGGGCCACGTCCTGTTGAAGCTGCTCGATGCGCTCGTTCTCGAACTCGATGATCTTGCCGCACCGGGTGCAGATAAGGTGGTCGTGGTGGCCGTCCGAAGCGTTATACTCGTAGCGGGTAAAGCCGTCCTCGAACCGCCGTTCATCGGCGAGCCCCGCCTCTGCCAGGAGCTTCAGCGTCCGGTATACCGTGGCATAGCCGATGCCGGGGTTGGACTTTTTCACCAGCAGGTACAGCTCTTCGGCGCTCAGGTGCCTGCCTGCGGACACAAAAGCGTTCAGAACATCGTCCCTCTGGCGCGTGGACTTGAGCCCCTGCCCCGAAAGATACTCCGACAACTGTTCAGCAGCCTGTTTGCGCATATTTTGATATTGAAATCCGTTTTCAATATGACCGCACTATACCCGAACGGCGGATGCCTGTCAAGGGTTTTTTGGGTGGTTTCCAGAATGGGGTGGAGCGGCCGCTGCGTCGAGGGGACGGTTGGCGTCAGGCGGCTGCCGGTTACGTCTCAGGGTTATGGTTACGAGGCCCGTTGCGGTTGTCGGTGCTCGTCTTTTGTTTAAAGACGTTACCGCTCACCGAACTACGATACGGGCTTCGTTGCCGATTTCCGTTACCGATGCTATTCACGATACGGGCTTCGCTACCGGCCTCGGAATGCCGCCACCCGAACGCTTCAGTATATATACACCTTCGTCCCGACCTTCGCGGCTTTGTATACGGCCTCGAGGTCATCATCCCCCATGGAAACACAACCGTGGGTGAAGTGGGTCCCCAGAAGGTCCGTATAGGTCGTTCCGTGAAGCTTATAGCTGTTTCCGAGCAGGAGCGCGTACTTGCCCAGCACCCCGCGCACGATCCGGTCGGGGTCGTCTTTCGGGGGCACGGCCATGTTCTCCTCCACATACGACCAGTCCGGCCTGATCCAGACGGGGTTCCGTTCTTTTCCCAGGACGGTAAGGGTGCCGATAGGCGTCTCGAAATACCAGTTCCTCCCTGTCTCCTCTTCAACGTACTGCCGGCTGCCTGTTCCCACGACAACGGTCCGCAAAACCTTGTCGCCCCGACGCATGGTCAGCCGGTTGTTTTCCGTGTCCACCACGAGATAAATCTCATTGTCCTCCATCTCTTTGAGCATCATCCGCAGCCCCTGGTTCTGCTCTTCGAGCTCCGCAGTCTCCTGTTCCAGGGCCGCTACGGAGGCGCGGAGATCTTCCATTGAGGGGACCGGAGACGGCTCCGCAGCGCCGGCCCGATGATCGGATAACAGCGGGATCGTCAAGCCCGCAAGAAGGACAAGTGCTGATATGTACTTTTTTGATTTCATGATCATTCGTTACAATTCGTGTAATTCATGCCTAAACGAAAGATTCACTCCATTCGTGAAAATTCGCGCCCATTCGCGGCCGGATCATCTGTTCGTTGCCTCTTTTTCCAAAAAAATCTTCCCCGGATTCAGAATGTGGTTCGGATCCAGTGCGTCCTTGATTCTCTTCATGGCCGCAAGGGCGGCAGGCCCGACCTCCATCGGGAGATAAGCGGCCTTGGACAGCCCGATTCCGTGCTCGCCGGAGATGCTTCCCTTCAGCCGGAGGGTCGCCTCGAAAATCTCTTTCACTGCTCTCTCGGCCTTCGGAAGGTCCGCGTCGTCGACCATGATGTTCGTATGGATGTTGCCGTCTCCTGCATGGCCGAAGTTCACGATGAGAAGGCCGTACTTTTGCCCGATCGCGGTGATCTCCCGGAGGATATCGGGTATCCTGCTCCGGGGCACAACAATGTCCTCACTCATTTTTTTCGGTTTTATCGTATACAGCGCCGGTGAGATGGAACGGCGGGCCTTCCAGATATGCTCACGCTCGCTGTCCGTCTCCGCCCTCGCTATCCTCACAGCGCCGGCCTTCCGGCAGACCGCCTCGATCTGCGCGAGCTCCCTTTCCGTGGTCGGGGCGGGACCATCGACCTCAACGAGCAGCATGGCGGCAGCTCCGCCGGAAATATCTTCCTTGAGATAGTTTTCCACTGCCCGGAGCGCCTCGCGATCGACGAATTCCAGCGCCCGCGGGATGATGCGGCTTGCCGTAATGCCCGAAACCGCCCGCGCAGCGCCTTCGATATCCGGGAAAAAAGCGGACAATGCCCGGACGGTCTCGGGCAGGGGCAGCAGTCTCACGATGATCTTCGTCACCACGCCGAGGGTGCCCTCGGAGCCGATGATAAGCCTGGTGAGATCGTACCCGGCAACGCTTTTGGCGGTCCTCGCGCCGGTCTGGATGAGCTCGCCCGTAGGCAGCACCACTTCGAGGCCGAGGACGTAATCCTTGGTGACGCCGTACTTGACGGCCCGCAGCCCTCCGGCGCACTCGGCAACGTTGCCGCCCATGGTGCAGAACCGGCTGCTTGCAGGATCGGGGGGATAGAGCAGCCCCCGGGCCTCAACTTCCCGCTGGAAATCACCGGTGACCACCCCCGGCTCCACAACGGCCAACAGATCATTCCCGTCGATCTCCAGGATCTTGTTCATCCGTTCCAGGGAGAGGACGATCCCGCCGTGCACAGGCACGGACCCGCCTGACATTCCGGTTCCGGCGCCGCGGGGGACCACGGGAATGAGTTCCCGGTTTGCCAGCACGAGGATGTCCGAAACCTCCTGCGCCGCAGCCGGCCGCGCAACGGCCCAGGGCAGGGACTCCTTCTGCGTGGCATCGTAGGAATAGGCTACCAGTTCTTCATGCGATGTAAACAGGTTGGCGGGGCCGAGTATGTTCTTCAGTTCTTTGACAAGGGACGGCTTAAGCATAGACGCGATAATCAATATCCGGGAATATGTTGTCCTTATATTCTATATCCCCGAGCCATCCTTCGTCAATACGATTTCCTTTGATATCGTCGTAGAGCCTGGTGAACCGCAGGAGGTGTTCCCTGGTTCTCCTGACCGCGTATTCCACGTGGCTGCCGGTCTTCATGATGAAGGCCCAGTCAGAACTCTGCGCCAGCAGCAGCTCCCTCGCCGCCTGGTTCAGCGCCCGGCGGAGCCCGCCGTCCGCATGGGGAAACATCTTCGTCAGTTCCACCATCCGGTCAGCGGCCTTGTTCAGGTAGCGGTAAATCCAGTCATTGGAGCCTTCGAGCCAGACCTCGGCATACCCTTTATACCCCCAGCTCGAAAAGGAAGGAATCGAGACCTGGCAGCGGGGGTTCTCTTTCAGGTACTCCATGGGCGTTATGAGGCGCACGGTTTTCTGATCGCTGACGGTCTTCCGGATAAGAAAATTGAGCCAGTCCGGCCCCTCGAACCACCAGTGGCCGTAGAGTTCCGCATCGTAGGGGGCGACGATCAGGGGCTTCCGGTCCTTGAATATATCGAAGAGCCACTCCGCCTGCCTCTCCCGGTTGAAGAGAAAGTTGCCCGCGTGATAAGCGGCCTTCTCCAGGGCCCAGTGGCGGATGTAGGGGTCCTTGTTGTCCGTTTCGCCCGTGATCTTGTGGTACTTGATCCCCAGGTTCACGCGCGCCCCGTCGGGGTGCAGGTATGGACGGACGTAGTTGTAGTCAAGGTCGAACCCCACGTCGCGATAGAAATCGCGGTAGTTGTAGTCGCCGGGGTATCCTTCGATGGAGCTCCAGACCTGCTTGGACGATTCGATGTCCCTGCCGAAGGCCGCCACGCCCGAGCGGCAGTAGATGGGTGCGTAGACGCCGTACTTGGGCCGGGGAGAAGCGTGGAAGATGCCGTGAGCGTCCGTGAAAAAATAACGGATGCCCGCTTCCTGCAGGATCTCGTCGAGGCCCTCGTAGTAGCCGCACTCCGGCAGCCAGATGCCCTTCGGGGCCCTGCCGAGGTGCTTTTTGTGGTGCTCCACGGCGACCATGATCTGGGCGCGCACGGCGTTGCGGTTCGTCATGAGCGGCAGGAACCCGTGGGTCGCTGAGCAGGTGATGATCTCCACCTTGCCCATGTCCTGAAACTTCCTGAAGGCGCCGACGAGGTTGCGGCCGTATTTCTCTTCGAATACGTACCGGGCGTTCAGGAACATGTCTTTGTACATGCGGGCGATGGGATTGAACTCGGGCTGGTTCCAGGTCCGCCCGATCTCCTTGTCCGCCAGCTCAATGAGCTTGTTGATGTGCCGCACGTAGCGGTTCTGGAGCAGCGGGTCCGTGAGCATGGCGATGAGCGTGGGGGTGAGGCTCATGGTGATGCGGAAGTCCACGCCGTCCTTCACGAGCCCGTCAAACATGTTAATGAGCGGGACGTAGGTCTCCGTGATGGCCTCGTAGAGCCAGTCTTCTTCCAGAAATTCATCGTGTTCGGGGTGCCGCACGTACGGCAGATGGCTGTGAAGCACCAATGCCAGGTAGCCCTTTTCTATTTCATCTCCGGGAGCTTCAGCTTGACTTCGCTTTGCATCGAGGTTATCGTTTATCATTTACCCATTCACTTTCTCCATGGCATTCGCTCGCCAGGGAACCATACTCCGGCATCGCCCTGCAGGCCTTCCCCGCCTTTGCTGATGAGCGCGGGAGGATCCCGTCACGGCCTGCCGTGCGATTATCCGTTGCAGCCCAAAAAAAAGTCCATCCAGTTGCAGGATGGACTTTATTGTCCATGTCTCATGAAATCGCCGGTAAAACCGATGGGAGCGGGCCGCTCCGGCTATTTCCTGGCCTTCTCGCGGCTGTGCATGCCCGGCGAGGAAATCCCCTGCATGCGCATCCGACGCCACAACTCCGTAACATTGGGAGACGATCCGGCGGGGAAGCCGTACATCTTCCAGTAATCTTCGTCCAGAAGCATCCACTCTTCATCGATCACATCGGACACGCCGTCCCTGGGCATGTTGATGTAGTTCGACCGCGCAAGGGTCAGGAACCGTCCTGTCGGGGAAAGAAGCCCGAAATCGGCGCAGAACGAGTGCGTCGGCCTGCCCAGGTCAAAGTACCAGTTCCCTTTCCTGTCGTGCACCTCCTGGTCGAAAAACCCTATGGCGTTGGCGCCGTCGAACTGCACGCCCGTGACGTCATAGATCCGCACCGCCAGCTTGCTGTCCCAGCCGAACCAGGATTTTTCCTTTTCGACTTTGGCGGGAGAGGCTTCCCAGTAGGCATAGGCCACATAGGGGTCGCGTACCAGGATGGTAATGCGGTCTTCCCCGTACTCGTTGGGCAGTTCGCTGGACGACGGCGCAGGTTTCTGTTCTGCCGGACCCGTATAGTACTTGGATTCGGCCACGCGCGACTGCGCCATGAGCGGCTCTCCCGCCCCTTCGGGCATGTTGCGCTCCCGGCCGGGCGAGCCCGACGGCTTTGTCTCTGATGACCGCGTTGATCTACCGGCCGTAGGCTTCTCGGCCTTGCTGCTTATTGCCTTGTCATTTTCACCACTGCCTGTTGCCATGAGACTTTCCACAATATCCGTTTTTTTCGCCCCGGCAGGGAGCGCCACCTTCATTGTCTTGGCCAGGGCTTTGAGCTCGTTCAACGTCATTGCTGTCAGCTCGCTCTTTTTCATCTCAAACCCCCTTTCAGAATATGACATATTTTACTGTTAAACTATAGCACAAAATCACGCATTGTCAAATTGATTCCTTGTAAGTACTCAGGTCTGCCGCTGAGCACAGGCGCAAAAAAGCGCGCCGTGAACGTCATGGCAGCGCCGCTTCAGCCAAAACAGCGCGTGCGCAGCGAAAGCGCTGCGGGTACGGGTACCGACAGCGTGAAGGGCAATAGGACGCTGGCGCGCCTTGCGCCGAAGCGAAGTGGCTGACCTGAGTAGTTACGATTCCTTTTCCAAAACAGGGACATTGCCACACAGGCGCTGCATGACCGGCGAAGGAACTGCCGATGAGCTTCAATAAGTAAATGGTAGCGGCTTCCTGATGGCTTTGACAATCATGCCGAAAAACTTTATACTGCGCCTCATGGACGTTCGGGTCGTCATAACCGGCATGGGAGCGGTTACTCCGCTCGGCAATGACATGAAAGCGACGTGGACAGCGCTCAAATCAGGCGCTTCCGGCGTCAACAGGATCACAAAGTTCGACGCGGCGGCCTTTCCCTGCCGTATCGCCGGGGAGGTCAAGGGCTTCGACCCCCTCAGGTACATGAACACCGGGGAAGTCCATAAAACCGATCCCTTCATCCAGTATGCCCTCGCTGCCGCCATCATGGCCGCACAGGACGCAGGATTGAAAATCACTCCGCACTCCTCACTCCGCATTGGTGTTTTGGTGGGCTCGGGCCGCGGCGGGGTGACAACAATAGAGAAGAACGTAGCGGCCTACCTTGCCAGGGGCCACAGGGCAGTGTCCCCCTTCTTCCCACCCATGTCCCTCGTGAACATGGCTTCGGGATATATTTCGATGAAACTGGGGGCAAAAGGCCCGTGCCTCGATGTTTCCACGGCCTGCGCGACAGGCACTCATGCCATAGGCGAAGCCATGAAGATCATCGAGCGCGGCGACGCCGACGTGATGATCGCCGGCGGGGCGGAGGCGGCGCTTACCCCCGCAATCCTCGCGGGCTTCTGCCAGGCCAGGGCGTTGTCACAGCGGAACAATGAACCGGAAAAGGCAAGCCGTCCCTTCGACAGGGACCGTGACGGGTTCGTGCTTGCCGAGGGAGCGGGCGTGTTGATCCTTGAGGAATTACGCCGTGCGGAAAAACGAGGCGCCCGGATCTATGCGGAACTTGCCGGATACGGGCTCAGCTCCGATGCATACCACTACACCAGGCCCGATCCCGAAGGAGATGGTCCTGCCAGGGCCATGACGCTCGCGCTCACCGATGCCGGACTCGGCCCGGAGGATATTGACTACATCAATGCCCACGGCACGTCGACGCAATCCAATGACCGGATCGAGACCCTGGCGATCAAGAAGGCCTTCGGCGCGCACGCTTACAAACTCGCCGTCAGCTCGACCAAATCCATGCTCGGCCACATGCTCGGCGCTGCCGGCGCTGTCGAGGCCGCTGTCACCGCCCTTGCTCTCTCCGAAGGGACCATCCCGCCTACCATCAATTATGAGCATCCCGGTCCTGAATGCGACCTGGACTACGTGCCGAACCGATCGAGAAAACACGCGATCAACGCGGCCCTCTCCGGCTCCCTCGGCTTCGGCGGCATCAACGCGGCCCTCGCGCTCAAGGCCTGGCAATAGATCCCTCCAACAGTTTAGCAACTCGTAAACAACTAATTTCAGGCACAATTTTCTTGACAACCCAAACTATAATTTATAGACTACGTACAAATTGTCCCTTTAGCTGTCCCGCCTTCCCACGCTATCATGCACTATCAGGAGGTACGGCCTGTGAAAAATAATGACCGTTCTGCCCTTTCGCCGAAAGCCCCGCCTTCCGCGGCAGTCTTCGATGCTTCTCCCCTGAAGCACCGAAGCCCGAACGCGGTGCTCAAGGCCTCCGGCGCCCTGCATTTTCTCTTTTCCCGGTATGTTCGCAAACGATCAGCTGAAAAAAAACTCAACAAGGAGGTAGGTGCATGAAGGCTTTCAAGCTCATTGCGGTACTCGCCTTCCCCGTCCTGCTGCTCGCCGCGCCGGCCGTTGGCCGGAACGCGGACGCCCAGGATAAGAAGGCGAAGAGCATCGACGAACTGGCCAGGATGTATGATTCCAGCTCGTGCAAGCAGTGCCATGAAGAGATCTACAACGACTGGAACAAATCGCTCCATGCCCGGTCCATCTTCGGGACCGGAAGGACCGCCGCCACCATCAAGACGACGGTGGAAGTGGGACTCAAGGGTTGGAAGCACTCGGGGGTGAAAAAACCCGAGGACGTGGAGTTGCGGCACCTCATGATCTGCGCAAAGTGCCATCTTCCCCAGCTCGCCGATGCTACTGACGCAGTGGCCAAGGAGATCGTGAAGGCGGCCTACGTCTATGCCGACCCGAAATCGAGCGACGCGGAGCGCGAAAAGGCCGTTGCCAGGCTGGAGAAGGTCAACATCAACTGCCTCATCTGCCACCAGCGCAATGCCATCACCCACAAGTGGGTCGACGGCACGCCGGAAAAAAAGGCCGTGTACGGCTCCAAGGACGGAGCGCACCCCGCCCCCGGTCATCCTGCCCTCAAAAAGAGCCCCATCATGGGCGAATCTATCCTCTGCGGCCAGTGCCACGGCCTTGGGCCGAACTTCGAGCTCGAGAACCCGTCGCAGTGCGCCACGCTCTACGGCAGCTTCCTCTGGGCGTACCGGGCCGAGGGAGGCCAGGAGGCGTGCCAGGAATGCCACATGAAAAAGAGCAAGCTGGGCCACAACATGCAGAGCTACCGTAGCCCCGCCATGGCCAAGGCCGCTGTTGACTTCAAAGTCGAAATGCTCCCGAACCACTGGCGTGACGGCTCCAAGATGGTCCCGGAAAACCTTGTGAAAGTGGAGCTGCTGAACAAGGCGGGACATGCCATCCCGGACGGCTGACCAACACCCAACCGGCTGGTCCTGGAAGTGACCGCTAAAAATAATGCAGGAAAAGAGATCTTCAAAGCATCAAAAATTTACATGCCCATCCCTCAGCAACTCGGCCGCGGCGACAAGATGGGCCGTGGCCCCTATGAAAAGAGCGGAATTCTCCGCGACTCAAGCCTCCCGCCCAACCGTCCCGTCAAAGAGGACTTCGAGATCCCCTATCCCTCGGGCGAGTATGACATGACCGTTGACGTGGAACTCTGGTATCTGCCCTTCGGCACCAAGTCCGACCCGGACAACGCGTTCCTGTGGCAGAAGGTAACGAAGAAGGCGAGCATCGAAAAGGGCGGGGTGTAAAAAACTGACGTTCAACTGATAACTGACGACTGACAACAACTGAAGTGAGAACGCCGGCGACGGGATCCATTAACCATCGCCGGCGTTGTTTTTTAGAAATCTACCACTCCGCGTAACGGGAGAGATCAATCGCCTGTTTTTTCAAGACGGCATTCTATTGGGCCAATATATCATCCGGGATAATGATCATGGAATGTTGAGCACAAGCTACACTACATGCAGAATTGAATATTATGCAACCGCATAAATATAATAATATTACAGGGATACGCGAAGCGGTTTTTTGCTCGCTTGACACTGCAGGAAAAATCGTGATAAAGTGAACAAAGTACTCAATTACTTGTTAGCCGTAGGAGAACACGCACATGGACGCATGGCAGACCGTCCTTCTAGCGTTTGGCGGGAACGCAGCACTCCTTGCAGTACTTGGCCTTCTCGGAAAGTCCTTGCTGGAAAAGCTCATCGCCCGCGACACGAAGCGATTTGAGACTGACCTCAAAGCGAAGTCAGACGCTGCGATCGAGCAGCTTCGCAGCGATCTACAGATACGCTCAATCGAGCACCAGGTACGCTTTTCCCGCCTACACGAGAAGCGCGCGACTGTCATCGCGGAGCTATACGGCCATCTTGTCGAAACACTCTGGGAAGCAGAGAGCTTCCTCTCGCCAATGGAGTGGGTCGGAGAACCGGACAGACAAGAGAAACATCGAATCGCGATGAACAAGCTTGTCGATTTCTTTCAGTACTTCGACAAGCACCGCATCTACCTACCTGAGGAAATCTGTGCGTCCCTTGAGGCGCTCGTGCTGAAGGTGCGCTCCCACGTCATTGCGTTTGGCGTCTACGTTCGGTTCCACGACCAATCGCTAAACGATCACACGCGCGAGCAGAAGGAGAAAGCATGGAGCGAGGGGTGGGACGCAATCAAGAACCAAGTTCCTCAAGCGCGGAAGCTACTCGAGGAGGAGTTCCGCACGTTGCTAGGAGCGACGGCTAACCTTTCGCTCAAGCCGACAGCCACCGGCAAGCCGGTGTCTCCGGCTTAGCTCAAACGTTAGGCAAACTCACACCGAAATTGTATGCGGACTGACCATTCCGAGATTGAACATGCCCTTCAGGCAATCGGCCACGGGGCCTTCCCGGATGACCCCGACGTTCATTGGCAAGTCCGGGACATTGTCGAGCGGGGCGGCTTCCATTGTGTCGAGGCAGGACCGATCCCGCCGACCGTGGGATATCCCCGCTTCCGCTTCGTCCTTCGCCGGGACATCTCCGGCGCCTTCATTGATCACGGCTGTTACTGTCTGGATGGCGACGCCTGGCAGCTGCTCTACACGACACCAGGCACATCCGATGAATGGAAAGCGCTGAAATTTGGCGCCTGACACCATCTTATACAACCGAGCGGGCCAGCCTTAATACCATGTGCCTGTCTGCGATCTTTTCATGACAATTTGCCGTTCATCCAGCGATGAATAAAGCCGCACGCTTATCGGCATTACCATGAAGAAACTTCATGGTATAATTGACAGTAAATGAAATACGATAAAATAACTTTCATATTTCGTCGCAGCATGACGGTGTTGGCCGCCACGCTTATCTT
>CAKKPG010000057.1 GCA_919901555.1 Nitrospiria bacterium
TGGTGGAGGCGGCGGGATTCGAACCCGCGTCCGGAAACCATCAGCCAGAAGCTCATACATGCTTATCCCCTCGTTTAGATCTCACCTCATCCGGCGCCTCAGGGAAAGCTCAGGAATCGGCCAGCCCGGTTTTTCTCATCTCCCCGCCCCGGACGGTGTCGGGGAGACCAGCCTGAATTGTGACATCTCTTCAGCCGCTCAGGCGGCAGCCGGGAGACGCGCTGCTTAGTTAAGCAGCGAGTGCCAGTTCTTGGTTATTGGCAGTTGGTGTTTGCCATGTGTTTAACGAGCCCCATGGCACCTCGGCATGCAACTCCTGACCTCTCAATCCCCGTCGAAGCCTGTCGCCCCCTTTGTGATTTTTTGCCACGAATTTTCACGAACGGTCACGAAATACATTGTCATTTTTCGTGTTTGTTCGTGTTCATTCGTGGCTGATACTATAATACCCTATTTCGCCTTTATCTTCAACAGCCCATTCACGTCCTCTTCGCCCCTGCCGCTGATCCGGACGCGTTTTCCCCTGGAGGTATGGCCGGACAGGATCTCGACCTGCGACTGGGCGATGGAAAAGAGGTCAGCGAGGAATTTAACAAGGGCCTCGTTGGCGGCGCCGTCCACCGGCGGGGCCGTCAGCCTGATCTTAAGCGACCCGTCTTCCATCCGGACGATCCCGTTCTTCGATGCCCGGGGCTGAATTCTCACCGTGAGGGTAACCGTCCCGGAACCGCCCTTACTCGGCGACCTGCTCATCCTTTACTTCCTCGCCGGCCTCCTCGTAGCTAACCATTTCAAGATGCATCTGGACGACCTTTTTCATGTCCTGGAGGAAATGGTGTTTTCTGCGTTTAAGATTCTGAAGCTCCGCTTCGAGCTTGATCCGCTCCGCCTGGGCCCGGTCGAGGCTCTGCTGGGCCCTGACCTCGGCGTCTTTGATGATGAGCGAGGCCTCCTTGCGCGCGTTCTCCCGCAACTCATCCATGAGCTTCTGCGTCGTGAACATGGTGCTCTTGAGCATGTCTTCCTTCTCCGCGAGCGCTCGGAGACGTTCGTCATAGGACTGGTGGAACTCCCGGAGCTCCGTCACCTCGCGCACGAGCGTCTCCATCTCTTCCCTGATGAGCTCGAGGAATTGCTCAACCTCCTTGCGGTCGTATCCGCGGAAGCCCGTGTGGAATTGTTTCTGCTGTATGTCGAGAGGTGTAACGTTCATTATCGGTCTCCTTACGTGAGCGACATCCCGAACCGGTACAGGGTCGCCACAACGGCTTTCCGGGCGAATGTAATAATGAGGATCGCGATGATCGGGGACAGGTCTATTCCAAGCCGGTGCGCGGGGACAAGCTTGCGCAGAGGTTTGAGCGCCGGCTCCGTCAGCCGGTGCAGGACCTGCACGATCGTGTTATAGGGATCAGGGTTCACCCATGAAATGAGCGCCCTGGCAATGATGACCCACATATACATGACTAAGACCCAGTCGAGCACCTCGGCAACGCCGAGCAGAATATTTCCGAGTATGAACATCGCGCCTCCTTGGCTGTTAATAAATCGTTGATGAACAATGGACCGGCGAAGCGGAGAATGGAGGAAGCGGAGATATAGAAAGAATAATCACCGTTTCTCCGCTTCCCCGCTTTCCCGATTCATATATTTTCTGTAACTACTCGGGTCTCATGTAGCGCCCTCATTTACTGAGGGCGACTAATCGTCGGGGATAAACCCCGACGCTACAACCTTTTGTGACTTCTGCGTCTTTTTGCGGCTGACTTGAGTAGTTACTCTTTCCTTAACTATGTCCTACTTCCCCAGCTCCCTGCTCCGTTCCGTCGCCGCCGCGACGGCGTTCATGAGCGTTGCCCGAAGCTTTCCCTCTTCGAGCGCGTGAAGCCCTTCGATCGTGGTACCGCCCGGAGACGTGACCATGTCCCTGAGCTTGCCGGGATGCTCCTTTGTTTCCAAAACCATTTTCGCCGCGCCGTACACGGTCTGGGCCGCGAGTTCCAGCGCGAGCTGCCGGGGCAGGCCGGCCTTCACCCCCGCGTCGGCAAGTGCCTCAATGATCGTAAAGACATAGGCAGGCCCGCTGCCCGACAGGCCGGTCACCGCGTCCATCAGCTTCTCGTCAACAACGAAGGACCTGCCCACGGAGTTGAATATGCTTTGCGCCAGGGCAAGGTCGTCGCTGGTGGCGTTCTTCCCTCCTGCAAGCGCAGTAGCTCCTGCAAGCACCAGCGCAGGGGTGTTCGGCATCACCCGGACCACCCGGGGACCGCCCGTAAGTATTTTCTCGAGCCTGGCGATCGTCACGCCCGCGGCGATGGAGATCACAAGCTTGCCCTTGTCCGCCACAGGCCCGATCTTTGTCAGGACCATATCGATGGCCTGGGGCTTTACACAGAGCAGGACGATCTCGGCCTGGGACACGGCGTCCTTGCTGCTCTTGTGGATAATGATACCATAAGTCTTCCTCAGATGTTCAAGCCGGTCCGACAAAATGTCCGCGACCAGGATTTGGTCCGGCTTTGCCGTGCCTGCCGCAATCAGCCCCTTGATGAGCGCCTCGGCCATGTTCCCGCCGCCGAGAAATGTGATCTTTTTATCTATCGACATATAGCCTCCATTTTTCTCCACGAATAAACGCGAACAAAGGCAATCGGTAGCGTCGGGGTTTATCCCCGACGAATTACGTTGCCCATAAAGGGCAACGCTACAGTATCTTCTTCGTGAAATTTCGTGACCGTTCGTGGCTGAACACTCATTTCCTACTCCCGAATATCGCCGTTCCAACCCTCACCATCGTGGCGCCTTCTTCTATGGCGACCTCAAAATCTCCGCTCATTCCCATCGACAGCTCCTTCATCGAGACGCCGGGAAGGCCCTTACGGGCAGTGCTCTGCGCCAACTCCCTGAGCTTGCGGAAATAGGGCCGCGAGTCCTCAGGGTTCTCCGAGAACGGCGGCATGGTCATGAGGCCATGGATTGCAATATTCTTGAGCTTCGCCGCCTCTTTGATGAGGTCCATCGTCTCGTCGATCCGCACGCCTGCCTTGGATGCCTCCCCCGCGATACTCACTTCGATCAGGACCGGCTGGACCTTGTTGATCTTCGCCGCCTGCCTGTCGATCTCCCCGGCTAGCTCCCGATTGTCCACGGAATGAATGAGCTCAAAGAGCTTCACCGCATACTTTGCCTTGTTCGTCTGGAGGTGGCCGATCAGGTGCCAGCTCGCGACATTCCCGAGCTCTTCGATCTTCTCCTTCGCCTCCTGCACCCGGTTCTCGCCGAGAATCTTCGAACCCGCGGCGACTGCCTCGCGGATCCGAGTGGCGTCGACGGTCTTGGTCACCACAACGAGCTTCACCGACGACGGGTCCCTTCCCGCGCGCTGCGCCGCAGAAGCGATCCTGTCCGTGACGGTCTTGAGGTTATCCGCTATCGACATAGAAATAAAGAATGAATGCAGAATGCAAAGTGCAAAATGCAAAAATCAAAATGAAAAAATATAAAATCATAGCCACCGGCCATACCACAATTTTACAATTTGCATTTTGAAATTTGACTTTTGCATTGCTTCTCTGGCATTACGGTTTCAACATTATCACCGACAGCATCCTGCCCGTCCTGCCTTCGACGCGAAAGGAATAGAACAGGTCTTTCCGGCAGGACGTGCAGAGGCCGACGGCGTGAATGTTGCCCTTGGCCAGACCGGCCTGCACGAGCTCGATCTTGTTTGCCTTGACCAGGTCAAGGCTCCAGCGGTCTTTCCCGCACGGCGCCGTCACTTCCTTCCAGAATGAAAAAGCCTCCCGCACCGGCCCCATCACCGGCTCGTCAACCTCATAGCACTCAGGCCCGATTGCCGGACCGATGGCGGCGATCATCCGAGCGGGATCGGAGCCGAAGGCTTCCTGCATTTTTCTCACTGCCTTCCGGACGATCTTCTTTACCGTGCTCCGCCAGCCTGCGTGGACTGCCGCCACTGCCGGAGTCGCGGGATCGAACAGCAGGACCGGCACGCAGTCCGCTGTCTCAACGCCGAGTGCAAGCCCCGCTGCCTTCGTGATCATGGCGTCTGCCTGGGTGGAACGCATGCTGCGATAGTTCCGCATGTCCACCTTCACGATGTTCTCACCGTGCGCCTGGTTCACGGTGATCACCCGCTCGGGATCGATCTTGAATGCCTCAGCCACCGCACGCCAGTCTTCCGGCGACTTGATCCCGTTGTTCCTCGCCCCGTGTCCGTCCTTGCGGGTCGTGAATGCATGCTTGACGGCGCTCATTGCTTCCAGGGCGGGAATGGTTATAGAGTGCATATCAGCCATAAACGGGAAATTCCAATTCACAAGCACTAAATCCCAAACAATATTCAAAATCAAATTACCAATATCCGGAACGTTCGTACTTTGGTGCTTGAAAATTATTTGTTGATTGGTGATTACTATTTGGTGCTTGCCCCTTCACACACACCGCAGGTTTTGCATGACCCGACCCTGCACGGAGGGGTGAATTTGCCCTCGAAGGCTCTTTTATACTCGTTCATAAGATAATCTTTCCTCACGCCGATGTCAATAAAATCCCAGGGCAAATTCTCCGCAACATCGCGTGGCCTGGTCACATAAAAATCAGTGTCCATGCCGAGCTCCCGCGCAGCCGCCTTCCAGTCTCCCCCTTTTTCATGGGCGGCCATGATGAGGCGGCCGACCCTCCTGTCGCCGCGCGAAAGCAGCGCCTGGACGTATTCCCACTTGGGAAGGTCATGGATCAGGTTCATGTTGCCGATCTTCTTGACGGCCTTTTCCAGATAGCGCAGCTTTCTGTTCAAGCTCTCCACGCGCTCCATGGGCTCCCACTGAAACGGCGTGAAGGGCTTGGGCACGAAGGAGTTCACGGAGAGCGTGATCCTGCCGATCCTGCCTGCCGGCCGCGCGTGCCTGAGCTGGACCTCCCGCACGTTTTGGGCGAGAGTGAGAATTTCCTCCACGTCCTCCTGCGTCTCCGTGGGCAGGCCGATGATGAAGTACAGTTTCAGGTTCGGAATCCCGGCGCCGAATATCATGTCCGCGGCCCTGAGAATGTCCGCCTCGGTGATCCCCTTGTTGATCACCCTGCGGAGCCGCTCCGAGCCCGCCTCGGGCGCGATGGAGATGGTCTTGTGCCCGCTTTTCGCGAGCCGCTCGATGAGCGCCGCGCTCACCGAGTCCGCGCGGAGCGACGAGACCGATACTCCGCCCTCGATGGCGGCGCAGAGCTCGCCGATTTCCGGATAATCCGACAGCGCCGCGCCCACAAGGCCTATCTTGCCGCACAGAGCATCCGCCTTCCGTGCTTGTTCCCTGGCCTGCTCCAAGCCGAGGTTCCTCGGCGGGAGATAGAGGTACCCGGCCATGCAGAAGCGGCAGTGCCTGCCGCAGCCCCGGGTGATCTCGGCCAGATACCTGTCGCTGAACTCGGTATTCGGCGTGAGGATCACCGACGCCGCGGGGGCCCTGTTGATGTCCTCAAGGGTCCGCTTTTTTATGACAGCGGACGCGGCAGGCTCCAGTTTTTTTCTCTCCTTGATCGTGCCGTCTTCATGGTAGGCGACCCCGTAGAACCCGGGTATGTATACCCCGGGAATCGTACTGAGGGATCTGAGGAGTTCTTGCCGGTCTTTTGTCCGGTTCGCCTTGTAGACATCGATGAATTCTCCGATTGCTTCCTCCCCTTCGCCCACGATCACCAGGTCGAAAAAATCGGCAAGGGGCTCGGGGTTGAAGAAAGAGCAGATGCCGCCCAGCATCACCAGGGGATCATCTTCCGTGCGCACACGCTTATCAGCGGCGATACCCGACAGGCGAAGCATTTCGAGGATGTTCAGATAGTCCTGCTCGAAGGACACGGAAAAGGCGAGAATGTCGAATTCCTTCACCGGCCGCCGGCTCTCGAGCGCAAAGAGGCCCGTACTGCTCTTTGCGTACTCGTCGATATCCTCTTCGTCGGGAAGAAAAACACGCTCGCACGAGGTATCATTGCGACTGTTCAGGATGGAATATATCCGGTGCACCCCGAGGTTCGACATGCCCACGTGGTAGGTGTTGGGATAGGCCAGCGCGAGCTCCACCTCAGCGCCCCGGGGCTTGTAAACCGTTCCCCGCTCGGCAGCGAGCAGCGCCTCGATTTTCTCTCCCAGATGCCGTGACATGCGGGGATTATACTATTCTTTACCGCCTTGTGCAAAATTATTCCGGCTGCGGGGATCCAGGACGAGGAGGAGCGAATGGAGAAACCATGATGCGTCAGGAGGTTCAAAACGGCCTTGGGAGGACGCGGAAACGAGGAAACGCCGGGGCGGTATCTATCTCGGCTCTTTGTTGTACTGAACACTCACTTCGTAGGCGATGCTGGCATGGCCGGGGCGGAGGTTTTCGTTTTTTCCATTGCACACGATCTTGCCCTTCACCGATTTTTTGCGGGTCTTGACAAGGCTGGAAACGATCGGGGCCAGGTCAAAGCCGCCGTTCGTGCATTCTTCCCGCATACAGTCCATGCGAAAGCAGGCATAGTCGGTAGGAAAGAAATTCACCGTCCGCACCATGAGAATAGGATCGGAGGTCTTCTGGTAATAGGTCATCCGGAAAACGATGCTCGAAATCCCGGGAAAGCGGTCTGACACCAGCCCTGCGGCAAGCATGCCCTGCCTCTTCAGTTCAAGCTTTTCCATATAGTTCTGTTTGTGTTGCATTGTTTCCTTTCAGGGCCGTCAAAGGGTCAATAAAAAGACCACAAAGCCCGCGTCTTTGTGGTCTTACCGGTCGTGGTCCCGTTGAAAAATCATGTATTATAATCGCACGTTACGCCCATAAAGTCAACAGTTGTTTTCACGCTTTTTTATACATCCTTGACTGCATTCTCCGATAATGGTATGGTTATGGTTATGCCATCTTGTCGTCATAGAGGACTGGTTGAATAAGGAAATCGTGACGGCAGCGCCTCTCCGCCATTCTATGCCCCAGGAAACAAGCCTCCACAACATCAGCATTGTCCTCGTAAACACCAAGACGCCCGGGAACATCGGGGCCGTGGCCCGGTGCATGATGAACATGGGCCTGTCCCGGCTGCTCCTGGTCAAGCCGCCGCCGGACAGGCGCGGCGAGGCGATGAAGCTTGCCGCGGGCGCCGAGGAGCTCATGCAGAAGGCGGCGCGGTTTCACACGCTGAGGGAGGCCGTCGTTGACCACGGTCTCGTGGTGGGAACGTCGAAGCACGTCACCCGGCGCCGGAAGAATATTCATCCCCCCCGCGAGATGGCGGAGCATATCATCCCGCTCTTGCCGAACAATAAAGTGGCTGTCGTCTTCGGCCGCGAGGTGAACGGCCTGGACAAGGATGACCTCGCCCTCTGCCAGGAACTCATTGCCATACCCTCTTCCGACGCCTTCCCTTCCCTGAACCTCTCTCACGCGGTCATGGTCGTGGCGTACGAGTTGTTTCTGTCTGCCCGGGCCGGCGCCCCTGCTTCGGAAACCGCGCTTGCCCATGCCGATGCGCTCGAAAACTTCTACCGTCATTTACAGAACACCCTGCAGGACATCGGTTTCCTTGACCGGGAACATCCGGAGCACATGATGTTCGCGCTGCGGCAGCTCTTCGGCAGGGCGCGGCTCGACCAGAGGGACGTCAGCATCCTCCGCGGCATCCTGCACACGATGGAACGCGCCGCACCGCGCAGCAAGCCGTGAAATTCTGATTAGCCTGGAAAGAGCGTTTAGTCACGGATTTTGAAAAGCTTACGATGGATTCATGGGTCACCCATTCGGCGAATCTTTGATATTATTTTTTGCTTGGTTTTATCCGTGGTTATCAGTGTTCATCCGCGGCCAACTACCGTCTTTAGGTTAATCCGCCTGCCTTCTCAAGAACGTGGGTTTATCGAGATCGTCGCCGTCGATGCCCAGGGCTTCGTTGCGAAAATCGAAGGCCTCCTGCCTGCGCTTGGGCTTTTCGATGACCTTCATGTATTCTTTCAGGCTCACGGGCCGCTTCACGCGGTCGCGGATGCCCTGCTCGTCGAAGCCCGTGGCGATGACCGTCACCATGATCTCTTCGCTCATGACGGGGTTGATCACGGCGCCGAAGATGATGTTCGCGCCCGAATCGGCCTCTTCCTTGATGATGGCCGACGCCTCGTTCAGCTCGTAGATCCCCATATCGTTCCCGCCGGTGATGTTGATGAGCACGGCCCGCGCCCCTTTGATGGAACCGTCTTCCAGCAGGGGACTCGATATGGCCCGCTGCGCCGCTTCGATGGCCCGGCCCTCGCCCCTGGCCACGCCGGTGCCCATGACCGCGCGGCCGCGGTTGGACATGACGGTCTTCACGTCGGCGAAGTCCACGTTCACGTATCCCGGCACCATCACCACGTCGGAGATGCCCTTCACGGCCTGGCCGAGCACGTCGTCGGCGAGCTTGAAGGACTCCAGGAGCGTCGTCTTCTTCTCGGCCAGGTTGAGGAGCCGTTCGTTGGGGATTACGATGAGGGCGTCGACGTTCTTCTTGAGTTCCGCCAGGCCTTCCTCGGCCCGGTGCATCCGCGATATGCCCTCGAAACTGAAGGGCTTGGTGACGACGCCCACGGCAAGAGCGCCGACCTCGCGCGCAAGGCCCGCGATCACCGGCGCAGCGCCCGTGCCCGTGCCGCCGCCCATCCCGGCGGTGATGAAGATCATGTCCGCTCCCGAAAGCATGGACTTGATCTTCTCCACGTCCTCGAGGGCCGCGCTTCTTCCGACCTCGGGGTTGCCGCCCGCTCCCCGCCCGCAGGTGAGCATGGAGCCGATCTGGAGCTTGATGGGCGCCCGTGCGAGTTCCAGGGCCTGCATGTCCGTGTTTGCAACGATGAACTCGACACCCTTGATCTCGGACAGCACCATGGTGCCGACGGCATTGCTGCCGCCTCCTCCCACGCCGATCACTTTTATCTTTGCAGGCAGCTTCTCTTCATCGAACTGGAACATCCCGCTGTCCCTCCTTTTCTCGCCCGCGTTCTCGCTGGCGACAAAGTCCATGATATCCTGGAAACTGAATTCGAGATTGTCCATGGCCATCTCCCTGTACGGCAGGAAAAAATTGGAAACTGAAGATTGAAACTTGAAAATTTTAAATTTGAAATTTACATTTTCCAGCTTTCAATCCGGCTCTGCCGCTATATGTATTCTCCCAACCACTTCCAGAATTTGTTCATCATCCCGCCGCGGCTGAATTTTCGCGGGGCCTCGTCCTGGTTCTCCGCGCCGTAGAGCACAAGCCCCACTCCCGTGGCATAGATGGGGCTGTTCACCACGTCCATGAGGCCGCCGATGTTTCGCGGGGCCCCGCGCCTGATCGGCAGTCCGAGATACCGCTCCGCCGCCTCCTGGATCCCCTCCATGAGCGCCGTACCGCCGGTAAGCACGATGCCCGAGGCAAACATGTCCTCGAACCCGGTCTTCTTGAGCTTCTGCTGCACCATGCCGAAAAGCTCCTCCACGCGAGGCTCGATGATCTCGGAGAGGATCTGGCGGGACAGCTGTCTTGGCGGCCTGCCGCCCACGCTCGGCACGTCGAGGGTCTCTTCGTGCTTGACCAGGGAAGACAGCGCACATCCGAATTTTATCTTTATCTTCTCCGCCTCCGACGCGGGCGTGCGGAGCCCGATGGCGATGTCGTTCGTAAGGTGGTTGCCTCCGATGGGGAGCACCTCGGTATGCCACAGGCTCCCTTCAAGGAAGAGCGCCAGGTCCGTCGTCCCTCCGCCGATGTCAACCACGGCGACGCCCAAGTCCTGTTCCTCCGTGGTAAGCACCGCGCGGCTTGATGCCAGGGGCTGAAGCACCAGGTCGTTGACGCTGAGCCCCGCGCGGGAACAGCTCCTCACGATGTTCTGGATGGAGGTGACGGCGCCGGTGATGATATGCACCTTGGCCTCGAGCCTCACCCCGAACATGCCGTGGGGCTCCTTGATCCCGTCCTGGTCGTCGATGATGAATTCCTGCGGGAGCACGTGGAGGATCTGCTGGTCCATGGGAATGTTGACCGCCCGGGCCGCGTCGATCACCCGCGCAACGTCCGTGGCCCCCACCTCCCTGTTCTTGATGGCCACGACGCCCCGGGAGTTGATGCCCTTGATATGGCTGCCGGAAATGCCCACGTAGACGGCGTTGATCTCCACGCCCGCCATGAGCTCGGCCTCCTGGACGGCCTTCTTGATGGACTCCACGGTGCTGTCGATGTTCACCACCACGCCCTTCTTGAGGCCGTGGGAGGGGCTGATGCCGATGCCGATGATGTCCACCTGGCCGGTCTCTTTCACCTCGCCCACGATGGCGCAGACTTTGGTGGTCCCCAGGTCCAGCCCCACGATTATGTTGTCCTGCTTCTTTACCACTGGCACCCCTCCTGAAGGGTCATAAGGCATGGTCAAGGGGCAGGGGTCGTGCTCATTATTCATCCGACCCTTGACCCCGGACCCTTGCCCCTATCTTTTGACCATCACCGCCGCCTGCCGCTCGGGGCGGAGATCCACATAGGCGAAGGTGATTCCGCGCCGCTTCACGTCGGCCATGATCTCGCCGAGCCTCCGGAGCTTTTCAGCATAATTCCCCCTGCCGATCTTGAATTCACGACCCGCGTACAGAAGAGACAGGGACTCCGGCGTATTCGCATTCACCGTTACCTCTTCGAGCCGCCATCCCCGGCAGGCCGCCAGCTCGGCCAGGAGCGCCAACGCTTCGGCCACGCCCTCGTTGTCGACCCGGTCTCCGGCGCGGACCGGGCAGTTTTTTACCTTCACCAGCGGGAGCGATGCCAGCGAGAGCGATGAAGGACGAGCGCCCTCCCTGGCCGCCTTGCCCACGACAACGCCCTCATCATCCACCAGGAACCGTCCCGTGCCGGTTTCCAGCACAGCAGCGGGACTGCGCTCGGTAAAGACCATGCTGATCCTGTTGGGCAGGCGGCGCTCTATCCTGACATCCTTGACCCAGGGATGGGCCCGCGCCCGGCGCGCCGCCTCGTGGAGGTCGACGCGAAAGATGTTCTGCCCGGTGAAACCGGCCGCCATGTCCTTGATCTCGCCCTCGCTGATCTGTCTCACGCCCCGTACATCCACGCCGGCGATCTGAAAAACCTCGGCGCGGACCAGCGATTGATAGGCCGCCCAGCCGAGATAGCTTCCCAGAACGATGACCGCGGCTGCCAGGCCCTTGACCAGCGCGCCTCCGAATCCTGCGCGCCGCTTCGGAGAACTCCGCGCCGCCGTCACGCGCTTCACCGTCACGCGGTTCCCGTCGCTCCGGTACTTCCTCGGGACTTTTACATTCTTATAGTCTTTCATTTCCTCGCGTTCTGGATCAAGGCAACCGTGTTGCCGTTACCTCTGTACGCCGACACGGTCGGCTTGCTCCACAAGCGCCAATCGCAGTATCTCCTCGACCAGGTCCGGAAACGATATCCCCACACCCTTTGCAATCTCCGGAAGGAGGCTCGTGGCAGTCATGCCCGGCAGGGTGTTCACTTCGAGGACGAAGGGCCGGCCGGTCCCGTCGATGATGAAATCCACGCGGCTGTAGCCCGTGCAGCCGAGGGCGCGGTGCGCGGCAAGGCCCGCATTCAGCGTCCGCTGATAGACATCCTTCGGTATCCGCGCCGGGAAAAAATGGTCCGACATGCCCTTTTCATACTTTGCCTTGTAATTGTAGAACTCTTCTTTGGGCACGATCTCGATGGCGCCCAGCGCCCGGTCACCCAGGATGCCCACCTGCACTTCTTTGCCTTTGATATATTTTTCTATCAATATATCACAATCGTAGGTGAATGCGAGCTCTACGGCCGGACCGAGGTCATCGTTCTTATGGACAAGGCTTACGCCCACACTGGACCCTTCGGAGCAGGGCTTGACCACAAGGGGAAATCCCATCTCCGCGGCCGCGGCCTTTGCGCGCTCCCGCTCGGAAACTACCGCGTAAGGCCCGACGAGCAGGCCGTGGCTTTTAAACGCCAGCTTGGACACGATCTTGTTCATCCCCATGGCGCTCGCCAGTATCCCCGAGCCCGTATAGGGGATGCCCATGACCTCGAGCATTCCCTGGATGGCGCCGTCCTCGCCGTACGTGCCGTGGAGTCCGATGAATGCCGCTTCGACGCCGGCCTTCCGGATCTGCTCCGCCGCGTCCCTGTTGACGTCAATGCCCACGGCGCTGTAGCCTTTGTCCTGGAACGCTTTCAAGATCGCTGTCCCGCTCGCGAGGGACACCTCGCGCTCCGACGACAGCCCGCCCATAAGGACACCGATTTTTTTCTTCGTCACCAAGCCCATGACCCCTGCTCCTTGACCCCTGATCCTTTCACGTTATGCATCTTCCCCGATGATCTTGATCTCCGGCTCAAGCCGGACGTTATGGACCGCGAGCACTTTCTCCTTCACCATCTCCATGAGGGCCAGCACGTCGGCGGCCTTCGCCGAGCCCAGGTTCACGATGAAGTTGGCGTGCTTTTCCGAGATCTGCGCCCCGCCCACGGTTTTGCCTTTCAGGCCTGACGATTCGATGAGCTGGCCCGCGGCGACGTCCTGGGGGTTCTTGAACACCGACCCCGCGCTCGGCATCCCCCACGGCTGATGCTGCTTCCTCTTGTCCATGAGCTCCTTCACCCGGTTTTTGATCTTTTCCTCGGCGCCCCGGCGAAGGGTGATCGTGGCTTCAAGAACGAGGTGTCCGCCGGGAATTTTTGCCGTCCGGTAGCCGAAGCCCATCTCCTCGCGGCTTTTTGTGATGAGCCGTCCGTCCGGGGATATGAGGGTGACGGAGTCCGTAATGTCTCCAAGCTCTCCATCGGTCGTGCCGGCGTTCATGCACACCGCGCCGCCCACCGTGCCGGGGATGCCCGTGGCGAACTCAAGGCCCGTGAGTCCGTTCTCCACGGAAAAATTGAGAAGCCGCTGCAGGGGGGCGCCGGCCTGGACGTGGAGGACGGCAAAGGTGCCCCCCACCGAGCGGTATTCCCGGTCCAGGGAGATCGATGCGATGCGGGCGAGACTGACGGCAACGCCGCGGAACCCGCCGTCCCGTACCAGAAGGTTCGTGCCGCCGCCGAGGAAGAAATAGTTCAGTCCCCGGTTCTTGATCTCTTTCAAGAGGACGATCACGTCCTGTTTGTCCGCGGGGTAGACGAGGGCGTCCACCGGACCGCCGATGCGGAACGATGTGTGGGAGCTCAGCGGCTCGTTCAACTTCACTTCTCCCCGAAGGTCAGTGAACTTCATGTTTTATCCTCTCCAGAATTCGTTCTCCCAGTTTCCATACGTCTCCCGCCCCGAGGGTGAGCACAAGGTCGCCCTTCCGGAGCACGCCGGCAAGATGGTCTACCACCTTGTCCTTGTCGGCGATAAAGACCGCGTCCTTGTGTCCGTGGCGCTTGATGCCTTCGTAGATCGCCTGGCCCGACACGCCCGGTATGGGATGCTCTCCGGCGGCGTAGATCTCCATGATGACCACCGTGTCCGCCTGGTTGAAAGCGGTGAAAAACTCCTTGAGCAGGTGCTGCGTGCGGGAGTACCGATGCGGCTGGAACACCGCCACCACCCGCCTCCCGGGGGCCGCCTTGGCCGCGGCGAGGGTCGCCTTGATCTCCGTGGGGTGGTGGCCGTAGTCGTCCACGACGAGGATGCCGCCTGCCTCTCCCTTGATCTGGAACCGCCGCTGCACGCCGCTGAACTCCTTGAGCGCCCGGCGGATCACTTCGAGGTCGACGTCGAGCTCGCGGGCAACGACAATGGCCGCGATGCTGTTACTGACATTGTGGATGCCCGGAATGGCGATTTCGAACCATCCCAGGTCCTGGCCGTGATGGGTCACTTTGAACCGCGACCCCAGGGGCTGGAGGGAAACCTCCTGTGCCTGGTAGTCCGCCTGGGTGCTCGTGCCGTAGGTGAGGTAACGCTTCTCCACCGACGGGATGAGGGACTGGATATGCCCCTCGTCCAGGCAGAGCACCGCGACGCCGTAGAACGGCACCTTGTTGATGAATTCCAGGAAGGCGTCCTTGATCTCGTTGATGTCCTTGTAGTAATCGAGATGCTCTTCGTCGATGGTCGTGACCACGGCGATGGTGGGCGAGAGCTTGAGGAAGCTCCCGTCGCTCTCGTCCGCCTCGGCAACGAGGAACTCGCCCTGGCCGAGCTTGGCGTTCGTGCCCAGGCTGTTGAGCTTGCCGCCGATGACCACCGTGGGGTCGATGCCGCCTGCGGCCAGCACCGTGGCCACCATGGACGTTGTGGTCGTTTTGCCGTGGGCGCCGGCAATGGCCACGCCGTACTTGAGCCGCATGAGCTCGGCAAGCATCTCCGCGCGCGGGATCACCGGTATCTGCTTTTCCCGCGCCGCCGCCACCTCCACGTTGTCCTTCTTCACCGCCGAGGAGATGACCACGACATGGGGCGACGTGATGTTCTCCGCCCGGTGGCCGATGAAGACCTCGCCGCCCAGCTGCTTCAGCCGCTCCGTGGTGTCCGAGTCCTTCATGTCCGAACCGGAGACCTTGTAGCCCAGGTTCAGGAGCACCTCGGCAATGCCGCTCATGCCGATGCCGCCGATGCCGACAAAGTGGATGTGCTTAATCTTTTTGAACATAGGATATACAGATCCTCGCGATCTCTCCGGCCGCGCCCGACTCCATGAGGCCTGCGGCCTTTCCGCCTTTTCCGGCGTATTTTCGTATCACCGCCGCCAGCCCCGTCGGCGTCAGGTTTTTCTGGACAATGACGTCCGCGCTGCCGCGGTCGGCGAGCGTTCTGGCATTATACTCCTGATGGTTGTCCGCTGCAAAGGGATAGGGGATGAGCACTGCCGGTTTTCCGCACACGGCAAGCTCCGCCACGGTAGTGGCGCCTGACCGCGAGACCACAAGGTCCGCGGCGGCGTACGCCCCCGCCATATCATATATATAGGGAAAGACCGCTGCCCTCATCCCTGCCGCGTGATAAGCGGCCTTTACCTCTTCCACGTCTTTGTCCCCTGTCTGATGCAGGACCTGGATGTTCTGCATGTCCACGAGCAGACGGGCGGCCTCTTTCATGGCCATATTGATGGCATGGGCGCCGCCGCTCCCTCCGAACACGAAGACCGTGAACTTCCCTCGCGCGAGGCCGAAATCCTCGAGCGCCTTTTCCCGGTTTCCCCGGTCAATACCCTGTCGCGTCAGAGGGCCTGTCACGACCGTCTTCTTCTCGGGGAAGAAGTTCATCCGGTTGGTTCCGGGAAAGCAGAGCACTACCCGGTCCACAAGGGCCGCCAGCATCCTGTTGGCAAGCCCCGCGTAGGAGTTGGGCTCCACAATGATCGTGGGGACCCTGAGCAGCCAGCCCGAGAACATTACCGGCGCAGAGGCATAGCCTCCCACCCCGAGCACCACGTCCGGCCTCGCTTCCCGGAGAAGCCGGAACGACTGATACACGCTCCGCGGAAGCGTGATGAGCGTTTTGAGGACCGAGGCAACTCCCATGCCCTTGAGCTTGCCGGCGGTTATGAAACGCAGGGGCAGTCCTTCTTTGGGCAGGACTCTCGCCTCGATGCCCTGCTCCGTGCCGACGAAGAGGACTTCATTCCCCGGCATCCGGAGCAGCTCCCGCGCAATGCTGATTCCCGGGTACAAATGCCCGCCGGTCCCGCCGCCTGCGATGAGGACTTTCAATATATCTTTCCCCGATTCACCGATTCACCGGTTCTCCGATTATCCGATTATCCGATTCATGAATTTATCGCGCTTCGCGCGATATATTGAGCAACACTCCCGCTGCCGCCAGCGTGATGACGAGCGATGAGCCTCCGTAGCTCACGAGGGGCAGCACGATCCCCTTCGTGGGCAGGAGCCCCGTCACCACCGCCATATTGATGCATCCCTGGAAACAGATGAGGAGCGTGGTCCCCAGCGCCAGGAGCTTGCCGGACATTTCCGGTACGGACAGGGCGATCCTGGTCCCGCGCCACAGAATGACGAAGAACAGCGCCAGCACGGCAAGCGCCCCGATGAGTCCCAGCTCTTCACCGATCACGGCGTAAATAAAGTCCGAGTGCCTCTCGGGCAGGAACAGGAGCTTCTGCCGCCCCTCGCCCAGGCCCCGGCCGAATATGCCGCCGCTCCCAAAGGCGAGGAATGACTGGATGATCTGATGCCCCGCACCCTGGGGGTCTGCCCAGGGATTGAGGAAGGAGAATATCCTTCGCATCCGGTACGCCGTGCCGGAAACGGCAAGATAGGCAAGCGGAAGCGCGGCAAGAACAACGCCCCCGAGATGCAAAAGGTTCGCTCCGCCGGCAAAGAGCATGATGAACATCACGCCGGCGATCACCACGGCTGCCCCGAAATCCGGCTGGAGCAGCATGATTGCCAGGAATGTTCCCGTTACGACGAACACCGGGACGAGGCCGTTTGTGAAGTCCCTGATGCGTTCGCCTTTTTTGGAGATGATGTAGCTCAGGTAAACCACGACGGCGAACTTGGCGATCTCCGACGGCTGGAGCGTGAGCGATCCGAGCCGCAGCCACCTCCGCGCGCCGTTGATCTCCCGTCCGATGCCGGGGATGAGCGTCACCGCCAGAAGCAGAAGGGAAACAACAAGAAATCCCGCGACCGCGCGCCGGTCCGCGAACATCCGGTGGTCCATGCGCATGACAACGGCCATGAGCGCCAGCCCCAGCAGGACCCACAGGGCCTGGCGCTTCATGAAGTAGGCCGGATCGTCGTAGTTCGTGAGCGCCACGACGCTGCTCGAACTGTACACCATCACCACGCTGATCACGAGAAGCGTCAGGACCGCGAAGAGCAGCGGCCTGTCAAAATGTGCCCGATTGTTTGTCCTGGTCTGCATCTTCAGGATTCGTCCTTTTCACGCATGGCGCAGAGCGCATAGGGTAACAACTTGCTGCCCTCCGCCCTTTGCTCCATGCTCCATGCCCTCTGCTCACAACGCCTTCACCGCATCTTTAAACTGTCTTCCCCGGTCCTCGAAGTCCTTGAACATGTCGAAGCTTGCGCAGGCGGGAGACAGAAGCACCACATCGCCTGAAGCCGCCTTCGCCGAGGCGAGGTGGACGGCGTCCTGGAGCGTTGCGGCGAATACCGTCTCCGTTGCCTTGCCGAGCGCCTTCGCCATCTTGTCCGCCGCCTTGCCGATGAGGACCAGGAGCTTTACCTTTTGTTTGAACAGGTCGTAGAGAGGGCTGAAGTCGCTCCCCTTGTCCAGCCCGCCGGCAATGAGGATGACGGGCTGCGTGAACCCTTCCACGGACTTCACCACCGCGCCCACGTTCGTGCCCTTGGAATCGTTGATGTAGACGACCCCGCTTTTCTCCCGCACAAATTCCAGGCGGTGCTCAAGGCCGGGAAACTCCCTGAGCACGGCGGCAACGGACTCCCGGTCCGCGCCGGCAGCGAGCCCCATGGCGGCGGCGGCCATTGCATTCTCGATGTTGTGCACGCCCTGAATTTTTATCTCCCCGGCGCGGCAAAGGCGTTTTCCGTCGTACTCGAGATATCCGTTGAGCACGCACATGCCGGGGTTGAACCTCTGCATGCGTGAAAAGGGGACCACGGCGGCGGACGTCCGTTTCGTGAAGGCCTTCACGATCGGGTCGTCGAAGTTCAGAACGAGGACATCCTTTTTCGTCTGGTTCTCGAAGATCCGGGCCTTCGCCGCGGCGTATTCGGCGATGTCCTGGTACCGGTCCAGGTGGTCCTGGGTCACATTCAGGATCGCGGCCACGGAGGGCCTGAAGGTATCGATGTCCTCAAGCTGAAAGCTCGAGAGCTCGGCGACGATCCAGTCCCGGCCCCTGAGCAGGCGGATGTCCTCGGTGAGCGCGTTCCCGATGTTCCCTGCCACGAGCACCCGTTTGCCCGCCTTCTGAAGCATGAGCCCCGCGAGCGTCGTGACCGTGGACTTGCCGTTCGTGCCCGTAACGCCGATGAAGGGCGAATCTGAAAGGAGCCAGGCAAGCTCCAGCTCGCTGATCACTTTCACCCCGCGCTGCCTGGCAGCGAGGACCTGCGGGATATTGGGCACGCCCGGGCTCAGCACGATGAGGTCCGTTTCGATAAAGATGCCGTCGGGATGGCCGCCTGCCTCCACCCTGATCGCGCCGCTCCCGAGCGCTGCGATCTGCGCGGTGAGCTGGTCGGCCGGTTTCTTGTCCGTAACCGTGACGACGGCGCCGAGAGCGTTAAGCGTCCGCGCCGCTGCAACGCCGCTCCGCGCCAGCCCCACCACGGTCACTCTCTTGCCTCTGAAATTCACTTTCACCCTTCCTCCGAAAAAACTTGCTTCAGCCACAGAGGTCACCGAGAGCACAGAGTTTTTAAATGCTTTTAAGCCCTTCGTCCTTCTCTGTGAACTCTGTGTGCTCTGTGGCGAAAATTTTCACCTCAGCTTCAACGAGCTCAAGGACACGAGCGCCAGGATGATCCCCACGATCCAGAACCGGATGATGACCTTGGACTCGTGCCAGCCGAGCTGCTCGAAATGATGATGGATGGGCGCCATCTTGAATATCCGCTTGCCCGTGAGCTTGTACGACGCCACCTGGAGCATGACCGAAAGGGCCTCCGCCACGAAGATCCCTCCCACGATGACCAGGATGAGTTCATGCTTGGTCACGAGCGCAAGGGCCCCCAGCGCGCCGCCCAGGGAAAGGGACCCCACGTCTCCCATGAACATCTCGGCAGGATGAGAATTGTACCAGAGAAAGCCGAGGCTCGCGCCGAGGAGCGCTCCGCAGAACACGGCCAGCTCTCCGCTGCCGGGAATGTACTGGATCTTCAGGTACTCCGAGATGACCCGGTGCCCCCCGAGGTAGACGAGGATGGCGTTGGCCGTTGCAGCGATCCCGACAAGCCCCGTTGCCAGCCCGTCAAGCCCGTCCGTGAGGTTCACGGCATTGGACGAGCCCACCAGAACGATCACCGCAAAAGGGATGTAAAACCAGCCGAGGTCGATGACGAGCCGCTTCACGAACGGCACCGTCAGGTGCGTGCTGCTCGGGTCGTTCGGGTTCATCGAGAGAAACAGGGCGATGGCAAGGGAGGCGAGGATCTGGAGCCCGAACTTCTCCCTGGCCCGGAGCCCCGTGGACTGTTTCTTCACGACCTTGAGATAGTCGTCCCAGAACCCGATGGCCCCGAAGGCCAGCGTTCCGAAGAGCACCACCCAGACATAGGCGTTTGTGAGGTCCGACCACAAGAGCACCGAGCCCGTGATGGCGGCGATGATCAGGAGCCCGCCCATGGTGGGAGTGCCCTGCTTTCCCAGGTGCGTCTGCGGCCCGTCGTCGCGCACGTGCTGGCCCACCTTGAGCATGCGCAGCCGCCGGATGACCCACGGCCCGAGGGCAAAGCTGACGACGAGGGCCGTTATCACGGCGCCGGCGCTCCGGAAGGTAATGTACTTAAACACGTTAAAACCGGAAAAGGCCGAATGCAGCGGATAGAGCAGGTGGTAAAGCATCAGAACTCCTCCAGAATTTTTTCCATCTTCATGCCCCGTGATCCCTTGATGAGGATCGTGTCGCCGCGCCGGGTGCGCTCCTTGAGCAGGGCCGCCGCCGCGGCGTGCGATTTTGCTTCCACCACGCGCTCTCGCGGCATTCCGCCGTCGATGGCGCCCTCGGCGATATATGCGGCAAGCGTTCCCACCGTGACCAGCAGATCAACACCGAGTCGCGCCACGGTGCGACCCATTTCCCGGTGGGCCTCGGGCGCGGCCTCGCCGAGCTCGAGCATATCGCCGAGGACGGCAACGGCGGCCTTCCCGGACCGCAGGGAGACGAGGGTCTCGAGCGCCGCCGTGACCGAGCCGGGATTGGCATTGTAATAATCGGCCAGCACCAGTCTTCCCTCCACCGGCTTGAGCTCGGAGCGCATGGCCACCGGCGAAAAGTCCTCAAGTCCGAACTTCACGCTCTCCATGGGCATGCCCACGGCCAGGGCCGCGGCCGCGGCCGCCAGCGCGTTCGAGACATTGTGCGTGCCCACGGCCCTGAGGCGCACCGGGACCGAGCAGCCGTCGGTCCGAAGGGTGAAGTCCATGGCGTCCTTCGCCGGTCGAACGTCGCCGGCCATGACATCGGCATTGTTCTTGATGCCGAAGGAAAGAATGCTGCCGTAGAACTTGCCCTTGAGCAGGTCAAAGTACGGGTCGTCCGCATTCAACACGGCGGTGCCGTCGAGGCGCATGTTCTCAATGAGTTCGGCCTTGGCCTGGGCCACCATGTCCGTGCTCCCCAGGAACTCGAGGTGGGCCGGGCCGATGTTCGTAATGACGCCCACATCGGGACTGACGAGCCGGGTGAGCGTCTCGATCTCTCCCAACGCGCTCATGCCCATCTCGATCACCGCGGACCGGTGGCTTGCATCGAACTTCAGGAGCGTCAGCGGCACGCCGATGTGGTTGTTCAGGTTTCCTTCGTTCCTGAGCACGGGCCCCTTCTGACGAAGAATGCACGCGAGCATCTCTTTCGTCGTGGTCTTTCCGTTCGATCCGGTAATGCCCACGACCGGCAGGGAGAACTTCTTCCGGTGTATCAAGGACAGCTCCTGGAGCGAAAGCAGCGTGTCCTCCACGGCAATGATGTTCTTGAGCCCGCCGATGCTCGCGTATCTCGTTTCGAGCACCGTACGCTCGACAACGGCGCCCCAGGCCCCTCTCTTAAGGGCATCGGGCACAAAGTCGTGGCCGTCGAACCGGTCCCCCCGGATAGCCACGAACAGTTCCCCTGCTTTGATGGTTCTGGAGTCTATGGACACCCCCGTGATTTCCATCCTCTCGATCCCCCCGACAATCTCCCCCAGTATTTTTTTTTCCGCTTCGTTCATGAATCAGTTTCGGCTTTCGGAATGCGGATTTCGGATCCCCCGATCCGCAATCCGCATTTTCCCTATCGCCTCCCGCGCCGTTTCCCGGTCGTCAAAGTGATGCTTGTTCTCCCCGATGATCTGGTAGTCCTCGTGCCCCTTGCCCGCCAGGACCACCACGTCGCCCGCGCCGGCGATCCGGACCGCGGCCTTGATGGCCTCCCGGCGGTCGGGAATGACCCGGTAAGGCGTCTTTCCCCCGGAGGACTGAAGAAGGGATTCCGTCCTTTCCGTTCTGAAGCCGCCCTCCATGCCGGCCTCGATCTCCTTGATGATCGCCAGGGGATCCTCTGTCCTGGGATTGTCCGACGTCACAACGACGATGTCGCTTCCCTTCACCGCGGCGGCGCCCATCTTCGGCCGCTTGGTCCTGTCGCGGTCGCCGCCGCAGCCGAAGACCGTGATCACCCTGCCTTGCGTCACTTCCCGCACCGCTTCCAAAAGCCGGGCGAGGGCGTCCTCGGTGTGCGCGTAGTCCACGACCACGCCAAAGGCCTGGCCGGCCTCCACCTTTTCCATGCGGCCCGGAACCGCCTTCATGTTCCTGATCCCCCGGGCGATGACGTCGCCCTTGAACCCGAGCGCCGTCCCGACCCCGATGGCCGTCAGGATGTTGTAGACATTGTGCCTCCCCACGAGAGGAGATTCCACGGCCACGGCGCCTGCCGGGGTCTTCACGCCAAAGGAGAGACCGGTGATGCCGTGGGCGATCGTACCGGCCGGCCGGATGTCGGCCTTCTCCGAAAGTCCGGTGGTGATGACCTGCGCCCTGGTGGCGCGTATGATCTCCTGGGCCCGGGGATCGTCACTATTGACGATCGCTGATTTGCCTTGTGAGAGCGCCGTGAACAGGAGGAGCTTGGCCTGGAAGTACGAGTCCATGTCCTTATGAAAGTCCAGGTGGTCCTGGGTCAGGTTCGTGAACGCAGCGGCTTCGAACACGGCCCCGTCCGTTCGCCCCAGGGCCAGGGCATGGGACGAGACCTCCATGACGCAGTATCCCGCGCCGAGGCCGGCCATTTCTGCCAGGAGCCGCTGGAGGTCGAGGGACTCGGGCGTGGTGTTCGGCGCCGGGTAGATCGTGCTGCCGACGCGGTAGTCGATGGTCCCGATGAGCCCCGCCGTGCTTCCCGCCGCCTCAATGACGGATTTTACGAGATAGCTCGTTGTCGTCTTGCCGTTCGTGCCGGTTATGCCGATGAGCTTGAGTTTCCGCGAGGGATTCCCGAAGAACGCCGCGGCGAGCCGCGCCAGGGCGGCCCGGGAATCGGGCACCGTGATGAGCGGCGCGCCCGAAGCGGTCTGAGTGACCCTCCCGTGTTCGGCAACGACGGCAACAGCACCCTGCTGAAGCGCCTGCGGAATAAACTGATGGCCGTCCGAGTGAAATCCTCGTACGGCCACGAACAGAGAACCCGGCTTTACCTTTCGGGAATCGTTGGTAACATCGGTCACGTCTCTCGCGTGCAGGCCCGCTGTCACCGATCCGTTCCTCTCCACTACGTTGAGCAGCTCTCCGAGTTTCATCGTGCTACCAGGAGCATCCTCCCTCCCACGTCATCAGGCGGCACCTGAAGGTACGCCAGGCCCTGCTCCGCCACCGCCTTGAACACCGGCGCGGCCACGCTCCCTCCCCACACCACTCCCTCGGGGCTGTCCACCATGACAAGGATCACGAGCCGGGGAGCTTCGGCCGGTACGAAACCCACGAAGGAGCTTACGTAGTCCTGTTTTGAATATTTTCCCGTCGTCGGGTCGATCTTCTGCGCCGTGCCCGTCTTTCCCGCGGCCGTAAATCCCGCGGGCTTCGCCTTCTGGCCCGTGCCGCTCTCCACGGCCCGCTGGAGGATCTTATTCAGCGCCTTGCAGGTCCCTTCGGACACGGCGCGGCCCACGGCACAAGGCGTCATCTTTTTCCCGTCCCTTCCGTCGCGGTCCACGATCTCCGATACGATGTAGGGCTTCATGAGGGTCCCGCCGTTCGCGATCGCGGAGAAGGCCGCGGCCATCTGGATGGGCGTCACGCCGATCTCCTGGCCGATGGCGATGGAGCCGATGGATACGCCGGACCACAGCCGGTAGTCCTTCACCAGCCCGGAGATCTCTCCCGGAAGATCAATGTCGGTCTTGCGGCCGAACCCGAAGGCCGTAATATATTTGTAGAACCGCTCCTTCCCCACGCGAAGGGCGGCCTTGATGGTGCCTACGTTGCTCGACTCGGCGATGACGTCGGTGAAGGTCAGCACGCCGTGCTTCTTGGCGTCGCTGATCACCCGGTCGGCCACCTTGATGCTGCCCGTGCTGCAATCAAACCGCTCCAGGGGATGGACGATCCTCTCTTCGATCGCGGCCGCGGCGAGGATCGGCTTAAAGATGGAGCCCGGCTCGAAGGCGTCCGTCACTGCCCGGTTCCGCCACTCCGCGGCCTTGTACTGCTGCGGCACGTTCGGGTTGAAGGCGGGCCTGCCGCGGCCGGTCGTGCGCACCGACAGCGCCAGCACTTCGCCCGTCCGGGGGTTCATGACGATGCAGACGCCGCCTTTTGCACGGGTGTCAAGGAGGGCCTTGTCCAGCTCCTTCTCGGCAATGTGCTGGATCACCTCGTCGACGGTGAGAATGATGTCCTTGCCCGGCTGCGGGAGTTTATACTGGAACCCGGGCCCGCCGGGAAACACCGTCCTGCCGACAGCGTCCTTCTCGGCAAGCACCCAGCCGTTCACGCCGCGAAGGGCCTTGTCGTAGGAAAGTTCCACGCCTTCAAGGCCCTCGTTGTCCATACTGATAAAACCGAGCACCGGACCGGCCAGGTTCTTTTTCGGATAAAAGCGCCGCGTTTCGAGCAGGAGCCCCACCTCTTTGAAGCCCAGCTCTTTTACCTTCTCGGCCTTTGACGGCTCCACCTTGCGGCTGAGCCAGACAAAGTGTTTGTCGCTTGCCAGTCTGCTCTCCAGTGCCCGGGGGTCCTGCCGCAGGATGCGGGAAAGCTGCTGCGCCACGGCCCGCGGTCTGTCGGCCCTCGACGGTACGCCGTAGACGGAGTCCATTTCCACGCTCACGGCGAGCTCGCGCCCCATGCGGTCGTAGATGGTGCCCCGCTTGGGTTCGAGCTTGACCATCCGCTCCTGCTGCCGCTCGGCGCGGAGCGCAAGGGCGGAGCGCTCGAGTACCTGCAGGTGCACGAGCCGAAGGGCCACGAGCCCGAATCCCAGGCCCAGCACCAGGAACACCGTGAGTATCCTGCCTCGCTTTTCCATCTATCCGGCGCCCTCAGACCATATGCCCCTGCCTCGGCAGCATCGCGTACTGCTCCAGAACGGGCAAAACTCCAAATGAGGAGCACAAAATTCCCTGCGCGCCAAAAATGCGGCTGCTACTCGGGATGCAGGAGCTGGGTTTTGGATTTTGCCCTCTCCGCCTTTCGCTTCACCGGCACGATGTATTCTTTCGCCGGCCTGATCATGCCCATGCGCTTGATCGCGATCTCCTCGATCCGGGCCGGCGCTGCGAGGCTCGACGCCTCGATCCGCAGGGACCGGTTGGCCCGCTCGAGCTCGCGCTTCTCGCGCTCCAGCGCCTCGGTGCGGTATCCCAGCCGCACGATCTGGACCTTGGCGCCCACATACAGGATCAGCCCGATGACGAAGAGGCCGACGGCGAGCATCCTGCGCAGGCTTCCGCTTCTGCTCTGCGCAAACGGGAAAAATCCTATGTCTCCGACGCGTGTATTCATCTTATATTACCACACCTTCTCCGCAGCCCGGAGCTTGGCGCTCCGCGCCGCGGGGTTGCGCTCCGCTTCATCGGGCCCGGGCGCCACCGGTCTCTTCGTAATGATCTTGAGCTCCGGCTTCTTGGCGCACGTACAGAGGGGCGCCCTCGGAGGGCAGATGCACTCCTTTGCACGTTCTACGAAGGTCTGCTTCACGATACGGTCTTCGAGAGAGTGGAACGATATCACCACCAGCCGGCCTCGCGGCTTCAGCAGCCGGATCATCTGGTCCAGTCCGTCGCGGAGCGCGCCCAGTTCATCGTTCACCGCGATCCGCAGGGCCTGAAAGGTGCGTGTGGCAGGGTGGATCCTCCGGGGGAGATAGGGGGGAAACACGCTCGATACGATCTCGGCAAGCCGGACCGTGCTCATGATGGGCCCCCGGGCCCTGGCCTTTTCTATGGCCCTGGCAATGGCTCCTGCTTTTTTCTCTTCCCCGTACTCGCCGAAGATCCTCGCAAGCTCGCCACGGGAAAGCGTGTTCACCAGGTCCGCAGCGGTCCGCGGCCTGCTCTTGTCCATGCGCATGTCCAACGGGCCGTCAAGCATGAAGCTGAACCCCCGCTCCGGACTCCTGAGGTGAAACGACGAAACGCCGACATCGAGGAGAATCCCCTCTACCGCCTCGATGCCGAGCCCGGACAAGACGGCGCCTATATCGCGAAAATTCGCCTTCCGGAGAACGACACGATCGCCAAAGACGGAAAGGCGCCTCCGGCTCCGTTCCATTGCCTCGGCGTCCTGGTCCAGGCCTATCACGATCCCGTCGGGACCGGAGCGCTTCAGAATCTCCTCGGCATGCCCGCCGGCGCCGACGGTCCCGTCCACGTACAGGCCGCCCGGTTTCGGCGCCAGAAAATCAACCGCCTCACGGAGCAAGACGGGAATATGTTCCAAATTCGGAATTCGGAATTCGGAATTCGGGTCGTTACTCATGCACCATCCTCGGCAACTTATTCCGCATTCCGCATTTACATCACAGCCCCAGCGGCAGGTTTGTCGCCGGTTTCGTCACGCCGAAACTCCTGGCCGCCTGTTGGGCGGTATCGAACACGGGGAACGCGTCGAGCACCCCCGTCGTGCGAAAAATATTTTTTATATAATCCGACAGCCCCGCAAGGCGGAGATCTCCGCCGAAGGACTGGAGCCGTTTCTTTTCTTCCACGAGGCCGGACAGGATCGTGAAGTTCACGTGTTCCACGGCCTCAAAGTTCAGGATCAGGCCGTACATCTCCCCTTTGATCAGCTGGCCGATGACGCGGTTGATCTCGGCCATCTTCGTGGCGTCAACCTCGCCCTCGAGGTTCATCTGGTATACTTTGACCTTTTCGTCCATTCCTATAAGCCCAGAGAGGCAAGCACCTCTCCGATCTTGTCTCCGTTCTGGGTGCTTCTCGCCGCCCACGCCTTCTCGTCCCAGATCTCGATCTTGTTGATGATGCCGACCACGACAACCGTCTTGTTGATCCCCGCCCGCTCACGGAGCTGCGGCGGCATGAGGATGCGGCCCTGCTTGTCGAGCTCGCACTCTGTTGCCGAGGAGAAGAAAAAGCGCATGAAATCCTTCACCTCTTTTTGCATCATAGGGAGGCCCCTGATTTTTTCTTCAAGCTTCTCCCACTCTTCCAGGGGGTACACGGTGAGGCATTTGTCATAGTCGAGGGCCAGCACAAGCCTGCCGTCATATCGGTCCGAGAGAATGTCCCGGAACTTGGACGGTACGCTGACCCTGCCCTTGGAATCCACACTATGCTCGAAGCTCCCTCGAAACATACCGCTCCCGGATGCTCCCACTATTTCCCACTTTATACCACTCGCTGGCCAAAGTATATCGTTCAGCCAGAGCAATGTCAAGAAAAATATCTATTTTTTGGGAGGTTACACGGTGGGAAGGGCTACAAGGGGGCTTCTCATTTTTGTCGTGACAACCACGGAAAAAACCGGTAGTATGCGTGTCCAGATAACAGAACCCAGACACGAGACGTCGGGCTAAAAAGAGAATTCAACTTCCCTGCCTCACGTCTGATATCTGTTTTCTGTACTCTATCTTTCACTATGTCTGATTATTTCATAACCGTCGATGACGACCACATCAAGCGCGAAAAGGCAAAGGCGCGGGAACTCCGGAATTCCCAGTGGTGGAAGCGGAAACGCTCAAGCGGCATATGCCATTACTGCGGCGGGAAGTTCAAACCGGCGGAACTGACGATGGATCACCTCATCCCCGTGGCGCGCGGCGGCAGATCAGTGCAGGGCAATCTCGTGCCCGCGTGCAAGGAATGCAACAGCAAAAAAAAATATCTCCTCCCCATGGAGTGGGAGGAGTATCTGGAGGCGTTGCGAAAATAATTTTTTTATGGTCAGTCGGATGGACGCAATAAGGGGGTAAAAAGTTCGACATCACCCAGTCCTTCGCCCCTGAATGCCAAGTACCCGGACATCGTCGTCGTTTCCGCTTCGGTTATGCCGTTGTACTGCAGAAAGGTGATGACCAGTTGCGGTTCAAATGCCTGGGAATATTTTCCGAACACAAGCAAGCCCGCAAGCGTTGGACTCAAAATGAAATTTCATGGTTTGTCTTTCGGCGGCGGCAATTGCTTCACCATGCGGTCAAAGTCCGATTCGAGTGCCCGGTCTTCGCGACTATGGAACTTGTCGTATTCCTCCTCCGCATAAGTCTTGGCCAGTTGTGCGGAAACTTTGCCGGCGTTCTGGAGAATTTCCCGATCGTTCAGCGTCAGGAATCCTTCCAGCTTGGTAATCCAGTCTTGCATGGTCATTGCCACCCGACGCTCCGCCTGGCCTTCAGCAAAAATGAGATATTGTTCCACCAGGTTATTCAACGCCCGTAATTCCTCCTCGTTGAGGTAATTCTTCGCGATGCTGACATCCGATTTGCGGATGCGCGCCCCTTCCCAATTGGTAAGCCCCATGTTTGACAGGTCGCTGTCCGCGCGGGATTGGATCACCTCGGCCGCGGTCTGGCCGTGGATAGCGTAATGAACCTTATTTTGCACGGTGGCGAAGAACTCCTTGGTGAGCGGATGGTCTTTGTCGTAATCCACGCTCGTCGCGTAAATGTCAGTGATTTTTTGGTAAAACCGCCGCTCGCTGGTGCGGATGTCCTGGATGCGCCGGGTCAGTTCCTCGAAGTAATCGTTCCCCAGCTTCGGGTTTTTCAGGCGCTCATCGTCCAGCACGAAGCCCTTGATGATGTATTCCTTGAGCTTGTCGCCCGCCCACTGGCGAAACCGCACGGCCACCGGGCTACGCACGCGGAAGCCCAGCGCCAGAACCATGTCGAGGTTGTAGTAGGCCACCTTGTAGTCTTTGCCGTCGGCGGCAGTTGTTCGGAAATCCCGAACAACTGAATCGGCCTTCAATTCTCCATCCTCAAAGATGTGCTTGATGTGCTCGCTGATGGTGCCCTTGGACTTGCCGAACAGCTCCGTGAGCTGTTTCTGGTTGAGCCAGAGGGTCTTGTCCTCCAGCCGCACATCCAGCCTGGTACGTCCGTCCTCGCTTTGGTAAATCAAGAATTGGTTCATGGTCACGAACTCCTCACATCCACATTTTTCAGCTCATACAGCTGGAGGATGGCGGTAAGATTGGTTTTGGCCACGTCGGTGGCGAAGGCGCTGTCGCGGGAACACGGGAAAAAGTAAATAGAGTATCTCTAACAGTACCCAGCCCATCGACCGATAGACAACTTCAACAATGCTCTTTTTCGCTATCCATATATGCGAGTCTACGACGCAGAACACTTGTATCATCATCTGAAACTGTTCCAGATAGCAACACTTTGCCCCATACTTTGCGGTTACTCGCATCACGATAACGATACACGAAAACAGAATAGCCTGTTGCCATATTCATCGTCTTCCAAACATTCTCTGCTACGAAGTAGGACTATCAACCGCCTCGTCGGTTTTCCTCGAACATGTCAGCTGGCATCGGATACTGTAATTGCCAAACCACTTTGATTGGCCTCTCGCTTTCATAACTAACGCGGTTTGCTGGCCCCAAGTATGTGAACGGAAAGGTAATATTATTTCTTTTTTTCGTAGCCCGAGCAAAAATCAGAATTGCATAGCCACGATCCATATGATGAATCAAATTCTTCCCCGTTTCGCTTTCTTGTGTTGTGTTGGACTGAGATTCCCAATGAAGCAGTTCACGGCTAATGGGATAATCTGCGTACATGGTACTTGGAGAGAACTCCCGTTCCGTCTTTTGGAAGGTGATGAGGAGAACATATGCTTTGATCTCCCTAAAATGAAGCACGCCGACTCCTGTCTGACCGGAAGATTCAAACGTCGCCATTCCCAGAGCGGCATTGACGTCAACGCTGCCATATTGTGCATGCAGCTCAAACGTACAGGGGAACTTCAAAATCGGGACTGCGCCGCTTATACGAGTTTCAGATTCTGTCCATTCAAGAACTTCATCCAGATCGGAGAGGATTGTGGGATTGGAGATGATTTTCATGAACGATTCTTCTATGGTTGTGATTCCCAATTGCCCAGCGGTTTTCGCCCACAACCGATAATGTACAGACATAGCAGTGTCATCAGTTGCAGCAACAGCTCCAGCGATATCGTGTTGCCGGAGCTTATCCACCACTCGTCTCAACCGAAGAATCTCACGTGGTCCAGTTGTATAAGCAGCGCGCACAAGTGCTGACCTGAGGCGCTTGATGTCCGGGTCATGAGGTGGCGATACAAGTTGTGCTCGTGACTTCCACTCTGACCACGACTCTCTCATAAGAAGTAATTCAGGCTCGTAATCATGGTAGCGCACAAAATTGGCGAAGGTCAATGGCTGCTTTGATTCATTCTCAAAGGTTTGAAGCCTTTCTGGCACCTGAATAGAGAGATTTTGTAAATTCTCTCGAATATTTTTCAGCACATGCTCCCGTGCAATTCGGTCAAGCTGGATGGAGCATCCTGCGGGAAGATGCGGGAAATCAAGTTCAACCTCACGGTCGATCGCATATCTACTTTTGGGAAGCAAGGCCTTCAACTTACTATCAAGACGGTAGCGACGATGCGCCTGGCCGACAAAGTCAAGCACAGTAAGGCAATCCTTGCCCGGCGAATGGCGTAGACCTCTGCCCAGCTGCTGGAGAAACACTGTAAGACTTTCCGTGGGCCGGAGGAACAAGACGGTGTTCATGTCGGGAACATCAAGCCCCTCATTAAGCACATCCCGCGTGAACAAAAAGGTTAGTTTTCCCTCTCTAAAATCATGCAATAGCGCGGTTCGTTCACTGACGCCAGTTTCACCGACGAGTACAGCTGACGGTATACCACGGTCCGTGAACATACGCGCCATGAATTCTGCATGATTAACTGAAACGCAGAATCCAATCCCCTTCACCAGTGACAGGTCGGGCTCATAACGGAGTAGGGCATCCAGAATAACATCAAGGCGTTGCTTGGCCAAGGCATGTGCCCCTGTGTATATATTTTCCAACTCATTGATGTCGTATTTGCCATTACTCCAAAATCGGTCAGCGTCAAGTGCCACGGGGTCGGCCGCACCAAAGTAGTGAAAAGGACAAAGCAGTTTTTCTTCAAGCGCTTCAGGCAATCGGATGTCCGCAGCAAATCGGTTGCCAAAGTCCGCTGCAACGCTTTTCCCATCCATGCGTTCGGGTGTCGCCGTAAGCCCGAGCAGAATATGCGGCTTGAACTGGTCAAAAATCGCACGATAGCTGTCCGCTGGGCCATGATGCGCTTCATCAATAACAATGTAGTCGTAGAATTTCTCACCGACCTGTTCCCACAGCCGACGCGTGGACATCATATCCACTGAGCAGAACAGATGATCCATGCGCATTGCCACGTGAGGCCCTGCAAGGAGCTCACCGAAGTCAGCGATACGCAGTACATTCCTGAAGGTAGCCACGGCTTGTTCCAGAATCTCTCGGCGGTGAGCGACAAAAAGAAGACGGGCCTGCCTTTGCTTTTGCTCAAAGAATCGTCGGAAATCAAAAGCTGCAACGACGGTCTTTCCGGTACCTGTTGCAGCGATAATAAGGTTACGATAATAATTATGTACATTCCGCTCAGACTCCAGAGCATCGAGTATGCGCTCCTGAAATGGATGCGGGCGAAGGTCAAAAAAAGCCGTGGCAAGAGGATTTAGTGGATTGCGCGCATGCTGTATCGCATCGCGGAAAATTTGTGGGTTTTCAGCGTCAAAGGGTACAAACTCTTGGCTGTTCCAATAGGTATCGAACTCAGCTGAAAATTTGTCGAGAATGTGCGGCATGTCCTGAGTTGTAACCTTGAGGTTCCACTCAAGACCGCTTGTAATTGCCGCGTGAGACATATTTGATGACCCGATATACGCTGTTGAATAACCGGTATTACGCTTGAAGTAATATGCTTTAGCGTGAAGCCGCGTTCTTTTTGTGTCGTACGATACTCGTACTTTGACATTCGGTTGCCGGGCTAACCACTCTACAGCCGGGGCATCTGAGGCACCCATATAAGAGGTCGTAATTACTCGAACAGACACGTTCCGCAATCGAAGATCTGCGAATGCAGGCATCAGAAGACGTAAACCAGCCCACTTGATGAAGGAAACCAATATGTCCACTTCATCGGCTGAACGCATCTCCTCTTGTAACTCATGCACAAGCTGAGGCTCGCGAGGCGCGCCAGTAAAAAGACTACTCTCAGTAAGCGGTGTCTCTGGCCGAGGCATTCCCTGCTGCACGTAATGAGGTGGCGTTATCTCCAGTAAAACGGACTTTGGATTGATGATTAATGTATGTTTTCCAAGGTGGGTTCTTTCTGCAGTCCCGGAAACAAAATTGATCAGTCGGTTACAAAGGGCTAAACGCGCCGCAGAATCCATTTCCAGTCGCAACGCTTGTTCGATTACCTTCGCAACAAAGGTGGCATAGCGTGCGGGCTCCTCCTCCGGATCAAGCTTTCCAAAAAGAGAACGCAACTCGGGATGCCTTTCGAGCGCGGCCCGCAAACCTTCGTCGAGCAGGGTCTCATAGATGCCGAAAGCGGGAATATCTTTGTTGTCATAAGAAAATGTCGACATTAACCTACATCCAAACTTTTTATCTTTAGCCGTTCTTGGTAACTCTTGATCACCGGCCAGTCCGCATCAGCCCAGTCAAGCATATGTAGTTCCTCCGGCTGCATCCAAGCGATAGCCTTGTGCTCGTGGAGGGTGATTTCGCCTGCGACAATTCTGCATACAAACGGGTAGAGTGTCACGATAAACGTCAGGTATGAGTGGGTTACTGGAGGATACGGCTCACTAACAGTAACTTCTATCCCCATTTCTTCAAGCAATTCACGTATCAAACATTCAGAGGGATTCTCCTCATGCTTGATCTTTCCACCGGGAAACTCCCATTTGAGCGGCAAGCTCATGGCCTCGCTACGCTGCGCCGCAAGAACTCTTCCATTCTGCTCTATGATTGCACATGCGACCGGTATTGTTTTCATATCTCTACAAGTTGTTTCCGTAACACATTGCATTCAAATAACCAATGTTAGTCAGAACGTTACTATAGGATGCCGGAAAATGCAAGAAATTAGATACGACATAATATGAGTTACTTATTCAATTTCAACTCCCGAAATTCCTTATCCGCCCCGCTGCTAACAATATCAACGAGAACTTCCTTGACCCGCTTCGGACCTATGGTCTTTGCAGCTTCTTCCAGCACATCCTCCGTCTCGAATGCTTCTATCCCCCGCTTTGCCGCCTCCGCCAAAATATCCTCATCATCCGTCGCGAGGACCATGCTTCGTTCCTGGGCCACTGCGATACAGGCGCGGTCGGTGTCGCTGAACTTCCTCGGCAGGCTTGCAATGATCCCGAATTCCTCTTCCGTGAGGTCATCGATCATCGCGGTTTTTCCATCCATGATGGATGCAGCCAGCGCCTTCAGTTCGGGAAAGCGCTTTGTCCCACGCTCGGCCTCATCACGCACGAGGCTCAGAACGGACAGCCTACCCTGAAACATCCGTTCGAGAAGACCGTAGTGGCCGGCCCGTGCGAAGTGAGAATAGGCAGAGGTATCAAGCAGGATGTTTTTTAACGGCGCCTCTGCTTCTCTTGAGCCCGCTTTCCGCCAACGCGGTTTTTAGCTCGAACACATCCT
>CAKKPG010000058.1 GCA_919901555.1 Nitrospiria bacterium
AGGGAGAGAACGCCGCCGAGGACGATGCCGGTTTCAACGTAGCTCATATATTCTCCATTTCTGCAACAAGCCGCATCATAATAATCGTACCTCTTCGCATTTTCCGATTTTATCGGCGTCCAAAAAAGTTTGGCTCTTGGCACGAAAGTATGGGTGCCATTATGCCCCTTAACGTCCAGATTCACCACCGAGACGCGGGGAAAACCCTTTACTACTTGCTTACCACGGATTTTCACGGAATTACACGGAACAATCAAAAGACCCTTCTTATAAATTCAAATGTATCTCCACCAAAATTAAACAAAAGGCCTACCCTTAATTTGGTTGTCTTGAGATAATTTATCAATTGTGCTTCGTCCTGCTTGGCTATTTTCTTTATCGCCTTGTTTTCAAGAAGGATTTTATTTTCCACTAAGAGATCAGCACGAAACCTGCGTTCAAAAACAACATCCTTATAATGAACATCCAACTCCTGTTGCCTTTGATAAGCTATCTTCAGTGCATTTAGTTCATAACATAAAGCATCTTCATAAACCGATTCCAAATAACCTGGTCCAAGTTCTTTATGTACTTCCTGGCCCGCTCCAATAATTTTATACGTCAACTCTTCATGTAATAAGGTATTCATTATTGTATCCGTGATATTCCGTGGCCTTTTCCGTGGTAACTGCTTGAATTTTATCTCTATTCATCATTGCTACCTTCAAGGCATATTACCCACAGCATCTTGCCATGAACCAAAAGTTTTTACCTATTTCCGCTTCTTCAGCATCCGTGCGATCTCGTCTTCGCCCAGGGGCTTCGGCTGCTTCACGCGCAGACTTTCGGCCCATTCACGGGCAAAGTCGCGCTGCAGATAGACGTTCAGCAGGCCCGTGATTACCATGGCCAGTGCCGCGCCGGCGCTGGCAAGGGCCATGTCCTTATGGGCGTCCCAGATATCGCCCTGGGTCCCCAGATAGGCCGCTCCCAGGCCGCCTCCGAAGAGGGCCGCCGCCGCCCATTCGAAGAGTTCGTAGATCATGGACGTGGACATGGTAAGGTCCAGCGGAAGGAAATATCCCCAGAACCCCCTGACGTTTGCCACGCGCAGGAACACCTCCCGCACGGGATAGGCGAGCAGCAGCCCGTAGCTGAAGTGTACGACGCGGTCGAAATTGTTTCGCTCCCAGCCGAGGAGCGGGTTCAGGGACGTTCCGAAGAGCGATTGGAACCACCGGTCATAGGGGACCTCAGCGTAGGTGTAATGGGCGCCGACCTCGTGAAGGCAGAGGAACAGGAAGATCAAAGTATAGGAAATGCGCGAAAGGAGCATCCTCCGGTGAAAGGTCGCGACCAGGACGACAAAGGCGACGACGATTGCATTCTCTAGCGCCCAGTCGTCACGATAGTGAGGCTTGATCGCCAGGGCGGTCCAGAGAACAAAAAACAGAGATGCCAATATCAGGAGATAGCGGCGATGGGGAATCGGCATGGGCAGGCTCCATGAACAGGAAATTGGAAACTGGACGCAATTCTATCAGAAAACGCATGAATTTGCACCTGCCTTCCTCTCTTTTTCCGAGGATGCCTCCTTCCCCAGCCATGGCACGAAGAGGGCAAAAATTTTCATGACAACGCCGCCGATCGGTGATATTCTTATCACTGTTAGATGATAAATAAGGAGGAGACCATGCCTTCATTCTGCCCAAGAGTAAAATTTGTCCACATGATCCGATTCTTTATCATCATCGCTATCTTTACTCTGCTATGGACAGGAAGCGCCTCGGCCGGAGAGTCCGCCGGCCTCGAGAGAAAAGTCCAGACCACGTTCCACGCGGACCTCGCCAGCCAGGTAAACCCCGAAGGGCTCCAGCTCTTCGTCGGCGGCTATCGCCGGTGGATCTCGGGGATGGACCAAGAGCTGGGGACGCCCTCATCGTACCTCCAGACCGGCATGGGCCTCGGCGCGAGCCCCGCCTATACAAAGGCGGCAATCCACGGCGAGTGGATGCCCGCGGTCTTCGCCAAGGTGCGGCTGGAGTACGACTTCTACCGGTTCTTCGGCGACTTCGGAGCCCTGCTTTCCTTCACGTCAGCGGACTCTCCATTTGGTAGACGCGAGGTGAAAGCCAAGGAAGGGCAGGAGGAAAGCGCCTGGGGACGGCGGGTGCTGCTCCAGCCCACGCTGTACGCGAAAGCCGGTCCCGTCATCATCAGCAACCAGACGGACCTTGCCTACTACCGGTTCAGCGGGAATGGCCCCTATTTTCTGGACTGGGAGTATGACACGCTGCTCAAGGACGGGGACTCGGTGATCGCCAACAGGACCCAGTTCCTGCTCAAGCCCTGGAAGCGAGGACAGGAAGCGATGCTGCTCGTGGGCCCGTACTATGAAGTGACCCGCGCCCATGACGCGGACCTGACACGGCAGCGCCTGGGCGGCGTCCTGTACTGGGTCCCGGCGGACAAGCTCGGCTCCGTCGACCGGCCGAGAATATATTCCCAGCTCGGCGTGAACCTGCAGGACCGGAACCGGGACAACGAGATGTTTTTCACGATCGGCGTCGGGTTTGATTATGATCTGTAGGCCTGCGCGGTCCCGCTGGAGCCTGCCCCAGCATGGTTAAAGCAGGGGGGACCGGCTTTAAAGCGGTTCCCAGGGATAGCCGAAAATGATCGTGGTCTCGAAGCCTTCCTTCCCGGCGGCCACGTCCGCGCGGAACACGACGCCCGAGGCGGTGACCATCCGGAAGCCCGCGCCGTAAGACGCCCGGTAGATGTCGCCGAGTCTCTTGCGCTCGTCCTCCACGCTGCCCAGCTCATAAAAGAACGCGAGCTGCAGCACGGTGCGGATGTCTTTGGCGATAAAGATGTCGAAGGGCCGCGCCTCCTCGGTCAAGTTGAATCGGAACTCGGTCCCGTAAAAGACCGCGTGGGCGCCTTTATACCGGTCATTGGGATAAGACCGCAGCCTGCTCGTGCCGCCGAAGGAGCCCGCGGTGCCGTAGGTGTTGGCAGCGACGATGCTGTCAACAACGGCCCAGCAATCTTGCCACTCTTGCGTATCAACGGCAAGGTCATTGCAGTTTAACCCTTGTTCGACCGAGATGGTATCCCGATTGATTTCCCCCTGCCTCAAGACGTGTGCGTCCGCTCGAAAATAATTGAACACCCAGGTACTGATCCGGCCCATGGGAATGTATGCCGTGGCATTGTACTCCATATGATAGAAGTCCGGGTCGCTCTGGTCCTTGGGCGGCGACCACCACCGGCCCGCGTCGAGCCGCAGTCCCCGGCGCGGGTCGGCGTAATCGTCGGTCAGGTCGAAGCGGGTCCCGAGGACATAGACCTGCTCCCGCCAGGGCTGAGGGTCCTGCACGTCGAGGATGGTGTTGCCCTCGGGGTCGAGGATGGCGCCGAGCTTTGAGTTGATGAGGTAGCCGCCGCCGTAGACCTCGAACTTCCGGTCGAAGTAGGTATTGGTGAGCCGCCCGCCGATGAACTGGAAGTTGTCGAACTTCAAGAGCGTGTAGTCGTGCTCGGCGGTGTTCATGCCCCGCTCGCTGAAACTGGTCACCGTTGCCTTGTTGAACCGCTCAACGTTGATGTCCAGGATGAGTCTTTCCGGCACGAGGTGGACGTCGATGATCCCGAGCCCGAGACCCAGCATGTCGCCGGTCAGACCGAATCCGAAGAGGTCGGTGTAGGTGCCGCCGAGATTCATGCCGAGTCCGATCACGGCCAGGCCGTCGCCGATGCCCGGCAGGCTGTAGGGCGTGGGGAAAATATAATAGCCGGATTCCTTCTGGAACTGCGGTTTCCGGCGGTCGGGAATCGGCAAGTCGGCAACGGCGTCTGTTGCAAGCATCAGGATCAGGAAAACAACGGCCAAATACCGCGGGAACCGGACCATCGGCGCCCCTCCTCACGATGTTTTATGAATACGTCCCCACCCCTGGGTCTATGACGCCCGGCTGTTTTATTAAGAAACGTACATGAACTGCGCTCACAAAGGGAGATGAAAATCGGTAGTCATCCGGCCACCTTATCATCACCCTCATCTTTGAATTCTTCCCATCTCATAGAAGACCCTCACCCCTACCCCTCTCCCCTTGAGGGAGAGGGACAAAGGGAGGGGGGGTTTCATGATTGAAGAGCTTTGGAAAAAAGCATTTTCAGATGAAAGCCACGAAATCGGTGACATAATGGGCGATAAGGGCCGGGACCACGGAACCCGTCCTCACCATGACGTACATGGGCAGGATCGCCCACAGGCCCGCAACAATGATGATATTCAATCCCTGCGACCAGTGCATAAGCCCGAACAGAAGGGACGAGATCATGATCATGGCTGCCGGTTTTGGGATGACGCGTTTCATGACCGTGTAAAAAAACGCCCTGAAGATGAGCTCTTCCGTTACGCTCACGAGCGCAATGCCCGCGGTCAGGTCAATGACCTTGAGGGAGAGATTTTTTATCACCGGGAACGTGGCAGGCTTGAGCGAAGACGATAATTTTTCCAAAAGACCCGTCCCGACCTGATCAACCAGCACGCCGGCAGCAGACGCCAGGACGGACCACGTGACGCCCTGTTTCAGATCGAGCTTGACCAGCCCGAAATCAGCCGGGGTCGCTCTGTGTTTTTTGATGAGGTAGAGAATAACGGCAACGGCCGCTATCCTGACCGCATAATCGACGAACAGCCATTCGCGATAATTATGCACCGGCATGAACAGGAAATCATTCAAATAGAAGAATGACATGAGGACGCCCAGTGAAAGCACTTTGACTTTTCGGTCCCGCTCGTCCATCGAGATCCTCTCTCCGACCGGATGCAGTCTTTGACCCTCTCCCTCCCGGCAGAGGGACGGGGCAAGGCGAAATTAAAACAGGCCCAACTGTTTCTCCCGCTGCTTTTCCTTCTTCACCCTGTCAGGCACAATGCTCACGCCGATGAATTTTCCCGGGATCTCGCTCAAAAAGGGAGAGGGCAACGGAGTGAGCTGCTGCCCGTAGAGGAAGCGACGCCGGGAATGGACAAGGAACAGCTCGTCCTTCGCCCTTGTCATGCCCACATAGAAGAGCCGCCGCTCTTCCTCGATGTCGACGCCGTCCTTCATGATGGTACAGGGAATCAGGCCCTCCTCGCATCCGGTGATGAATACCACGGGAAACTCCAGGCCCTTTGCCATGTGCAGGGTCATGAGCGCGACCGCATCGGCCCGGGGATCGAAGAAATCCGCTGCAGTCAGGAGCTTTGCTTCCTTGGCGTCAATTGCATCAGCCGGGCCCGGCCCTGCGGCATTGTCAGGCTGAATGAGCGACTGGAGGTAGGCAATGGTCTCCTCTATTTCTTTTGTCTGCGCATTGCTCCTGCGGCCGATCACCTGATAAGGAATGCCCGATGCGCTGAAGGTCTCCTCCAGCGCCTTTGCCTGGGCATTCGTTCTGTAGATCACGGCAAAGTCGGAGAACCGGAAAGAACGCTCCGTAACGCGCCGTGCCCCACTGGTATACTGCTGATAATGGCTCGTGCCGCCCATGCGATGCTCGATCTCGTTGACGATGAATTCGCCTTCCTCCCTCTCGTCCGGCACGGACAGGAGGCTGATCTGCGGTCCCTGTTCCCGCGTCGGAACGAGCTCCTTGGTGATGCGCTTTTGATTGTTCTTGATCACGGTGTCCGCCGCGTTCAGGACCGCCGCCGTTGACCGGTAGTTCTCGGCAAGGGTTATCCTTGCCGCGCCCGGGAAATCCTTTTCGAAGTTCAGAAAATTCTCGAGGTCCGCGCCCCGGAAGGCATAGATAGCCTGGTCCGGGTCTCCAACGGCGCAGACATTGCCCGCAGGGCCGGCAAGGAGCCTCAGCAAGCAATACTGGGCGGGATTGATGTCCTGGTACTCATCGACGATGATGTACTTGAATCTGTCCTGATAGGTACGGGCGATATCGCTGTTTTGAAGCATCTCAATGGGAGTGCCGATGAGGTCGTCGAAGTCGAAGGCATTGCGCTGCTTTAATGCAGCCTGGTAGGCTTCGTAGATCTCTCCTGTTTCGCCATCCCCATCGACCAGGAAATTCTTTATCCGCGATATCCGTTCAACCATCTGCTGAGCTTTTTTGACTGAATCCTTCATCAGCGGCTTCAGAAGCTCCACCTGCTCATCCCTGTCGAGAATAACGAATTCTTCGCCGCGGCTGTCCCTGATGATCCTGAGGCCGAGGAGATGGAAGGTGCCGATGAATATCTTCCCTGCGTCTTCGCCGAACAATGCCTGCGACCTCTCCCGCATCTCCCGCGCCGCCCGGTTCGTGAACGTCACGGCGAGGATGTTCTCCGGCCGTGCGCCCTGATGAATGAGACAGGCGATCCGCCGGACAATGGTCAGCGTCTTCCCCGTGCCCGGCCCGGCGACGACTAAGAGCGGGCCGTTAGTGGTTGTCACGGCTTGCTTCTGGGGCTCGTTGAGGTCGTCGAATATATGAGAAGTTAACGCCATCCTGCCGCCAGCCTTAGTCCGTCATTCCCGCGAACGCGGGAATCCAGAGACTTTGCTTTCCTCCGTGACCTCTGTGTCCTGTGGCTGATCGCCTCTTCATTGACCTTCACAACAGCTTCATCTGCCCCTTGATCTCTTTCCGTTCCACTTCCTCGAAGATACTTACCTTCCCGTATTCCCCGTCATACCCCGGCGCGATGTGCACGTTGCCCGCGCGCATGCGCGAGACGGCCTCGCGGATGAGCGGCGTGCCCGCCCGTTCGATGTCCTCGAGCGGGGCGTCCATGAGGATATGGAATTCATTGCCCAGCTTTTCGAGCAAGGGGAAATAAAGGGCGTTCACCTTCTTCGCGTTCACGCCGCACTTCAACCCCTCGGCAATGATCTCGGGCAGGGGAATGATGGAAAAGTACGTCGGCGCGCCGGGAAGCTTGAACCCTTCTTCCCGGTCAGCGAGCTTCTCGACCCGGTGCATCACGCCCACGGTCAGCTTCTTCCCGCATACGGGGCAGAGGTAGTCGTGATGGATCGTCTCCTTGGGAGAGAGGCTCACCCCGCAGTCCCGGTGGCCGTCGTAGTGGTACTTCCCTTCCTCGGGGAAGAACTCGATGGTGCCCAGAAAACCTTTTCGCGTTTTGATGGCATTTATCATCGCGGGATAGGAGATCTCTGTATCGAATTGATTCGCCTCGCGCCCGATCTTTGCCGCCGAGTGGGCATCGGAATTCGAGACGAGCGTTATCCCGTCAAGGGCCGAAAGCCGCCGGTTCATAAGAGGGTCCGACGAGAGGCCTGTCTCGATAGCGTAAATATGCGGGGTGAGTTCTTCGAAACATTCTTCAAGCGAATCGAAGCCCGAGGCCGCGCCGAAGACGGAGAAGTGCGGCGTCCAGGCATGAGCAGGAATGAACAGGGCATCGGGCGAGGCGTCGAGGGTGATCTTGAGCAACTCCTTGGCGTCGAGCCCGAGTATCGGCCTGCCGTCGGCATTGAGGTTCCCGATTTTGGATAAAACAATATTCAGTCGTGCGGCACTTGCAAAATCCGGCGCGAGGATTACGGAGTGTACCTTGCGCGTCCTTCCGTTCTTACCGTAGATGCAGCTTATCTCCGAGGAGAGGATAAAGTAGACATCGGCCTTGCATGATTCAGGAACATCGTCGGCCCGATACTCCTTCTTGAGCATGAACAAACCGTTGCCGACAGGGTCAAGCTTTTCATTCAACTCCTTGAGCCATTTCGGGTGCGTGAAGTCGCCGGTAGCAATGACCGTGATGCCCTTGAGCTGCGCCCATTTCCAGATGCCCTCGGGCGACATGTCCTTGCTCGTGGCGCGGGAGTAGTGGGAGTGGACGTGGAGATCGGCGATGAAACGCATGGGGAATTATAGCATGAAAATTGTTTTTTGCCAGGGATTAAGAAGGAGGACCAGGCCGTCTTCTGCGTCTCTTTGAGATGACGCCGACCGTTCATGACCCGGCACAATGCACGATTACTGTGCATGATGTACGGTTACGGTTTCACCTGCTCAACAAATCTCCCCTGATATTTGGCATGACCGTCGCACTTTTCAAATATGAACTGGCAAATCCTGGTGCCCGGATATAAAGCCAATGGTCCATGTCCTAAATTGACGATTTCCAAAACCTGATGGTTTGAAATGCCCGGATGCATGAAACCGGCGGTAACATGAACAGCGAGCCCAAAACGCGCAAACCGGCTTCTCCCTTCAAGCCGACCGGATATATTATCGGCAAGGGTAATTTTTTCTCTCGTGATCCCCAAAATCATCTCACCTGGTTTTATGACTACGTAACCGCCGTCTTTAACGTGAACAGCTCTGGTTATATCTTGAAAATGAGAATGATTTTTTACGTGATAGATCTTTGATTGCTTTTTAAAAATCCTGAAATCATTACCGAGGGTAAGATCAATTGAACCAGGTCCGATCTGCGATTTCTCGAGCGGTTCGATGTTGATCAATTTATTTTTTAAAGCTTTCTCTATTTCTTTCCCGATTAACACGCTCATAGTACGTTGGCCCCTCCATTAACTCTTTATTTGATCCGCCGTTGTTCTATCCATCCTTCGCAGTGATCCGCACGAGAGTCCTTCTCAACGACGAGGCGTGAACAGCGCATCCCGGATACATACTAACCGGTCGAGCAGCGGCGCCTTTCTTCCGTTTACAAACATCATCGCCTCACGAGCCTCCGGTTGATGTCCTCTCTGCCCCCATACTGCGTATTAGACATAGTATAGCGCGGTAGTCCGCGTTATGGGGAATTCCGTTTTTTCTTGAAAATTGTGCGGTCGATGGCCCCGATGAAAAGGGCATGCAGTGCTTCTCTCTATTTCACCTACAATGACAACGGGATAGGGTGATAGAGAGACGGTGATGCACTCTCGACTACGCATTTCGGCTTGCACTCTGTCCGCACTGTGCCGGGAAGAGAGGGAAAAAGGATGCCTGAGCAGGTCGTTGCGGCCTCCCTGGACGGTGTCATGGGCATCCTGTCGCCCGACCTGGCGCTTCTTTATCAACGCCGCGACAACAAGACTGCCGACCTGTTTTTTTGTGCAGTGCATGTCGGCCCCCTTCCTTGACACCTCCATGCTGCTATGATAGCCTTTGTTCAGCATTTTGATATGTAGGGTCATACGGTCATCGGCAGTTGAGGCCAACTCTCCAAGAATATTCGGGATTCCCACCGGGAGGGCCGGATTACGACGCGGGAGCAAGGCGGGCAAAAAACATGTCTGAACGATTTTATCTCCATGCGCACTTGAATATCCGCGAAACGGGAGCCGGAGAGAAGAAGCGGCTGCTCAACGTTGTCGTCCGGCGCTTGATCCCGCGCCTGGCGCTTCTTCTGCTCCTGGTCGCCCTGTCCGACTCCGGCCAGGCGCAGACACGGCAGCAGTCCACTGAAACCCGCGAGGCAGCCTATTCCTTCGGCGTCTTTCCCTTCCTTCCCGCAGCTCGGCTGGAGGCGGTGTTCGCGCCGATCGGAGGAGAACTGGGCCGCGCGCTCGGCAGAGAGATCCATTACCGCAGCGCCGCGACCTACGAGCAGTTCGTGCAGCGGCTCGCGAAGCAGGAGTTCGACATCGCCCATATCCAGCCTTTCGACTACGTCCGGATCGCCGCGCCGAACGGATACCGGCCGGTGGCCCGACGCAATGACGTCCTCGCCGCAATCGCCGTGGTGCGCGACGGCAGCCCGCTCCGGAGCTTGGACGGCCTGCGCGGGACGATCATTGCCATGCCCACGGAGGTCTCTGCAACGACCTCCCTCGCCAAGGTGATGCTCAAGCAGGCGGGCGTCGAACCCGGAAAGGACGTGAAGATCAAGTATTTCGAGGACCACCACTCCTGCATCCATCAGATGATGATCGGCTCTGCCGCCGCGTGCTTTACCGGCATCCAGTCCGCGCGGCTGTACGAGGCAAAGACCGGGGCCAAGCTCCGCACCATCGCCCGATCGCCGTCCATTCCCCAGACCCTCTTCGTCGTCCACTCCCGCGTCCCCTGGAAGGACCGGGAGACCATCCGACGGACCCTGCTCACGAGCACCCTCCAGGGGCTCGCGCCGGAGCTGCGGGAGTTCATCTCCCGGGACGCGCAGCAGCCCTTCATCCCCGCCGAGGACTCTGATTACGACATCGTCCGGCAGTACTGGAGCCTGCTCGAGGGGCGCCAATGAACCGGTTCTCCCTGAAATACCGCATCGCCCTGACCGTGTTCGCGCTCACAGGCGTCATGCTCGCCGTGCTCATGTGGCAGGTCCAGCGGATGCAGGATGACGCCATGGCCGCGGCGCAGGCGTCTGATGAAGCCGTGATCATGGATGTACTCGGCGAACTCAGCCGCTTCTCGCTCATCAAATCGGAATACAGCGACCTTGAGCATTACTTCAGCATGGTCCGCAGGAACCCCCAGGTCGTGAAGATCATCGTGGCCGATTCCGCAGACCGCATTGTCATGAGCACGGACGCAGGCCTGCTCGGCCTGCCCCTCCCCCTGCTTCGGGATACCGAAGCCAGCCGTTGGCGGACCAGGAAACTGATCAACGCCGCCGGCCCCCAGGGTCTGCTCGCTGTGGAATTCTCGAATGCCGAGACGCTTGCGGCCCGGAAGCGGACGCGGACCTGGGCCGCTGTTGTTGCCCTGGCGAGCATGACGCTCATCGCCCTCGTGAGCGTAATCATGGGCGCCGCGCTCACCCGCAGGCTCGCTGCCCTCGCCCAGGCTTCGAAGCGGATCGGCGATGGGGATTTCGGGACCCGGATAGACCTGCCGGGCTCGGACGAGGTGTCGGAGCTCGGACGGACCGTTAACACCATGGCCCGGAAGATCGAGGCCGCTCTGGGCGACCTGAAGGTGAGCGAGCACCGCTTTACGAGCGCCTTCGAGCATGCGTCCATCGGCATGGCCCTCGTAGGCCTCGACGAGCGGTTCATCCAGGTCAATCAGTCCCTCTGCGATATCCTGGGGTATCCGAGGGAAAAGCTGCTCACGATGACGGTGACTGACGTGACGCATCCCGACGACCGGGCCGCCGAGGAAGAGCATAAAAAGGAGGCGCGGGAGGGAGGGAATCCCGACTTCCAGATGGTGAAACGGTACCTTCATGCCGACGGCCGCGTGGTCTGGGGACAGTTGAGCGTATCAGCGGTGACGGACAGCCAGGGCAAGCCGCAGTACTTCATCGGCCAGTTGGAGGACATCACCGCCCGCAAGCGCGCGGAAGAGGCCCTTCGGCATTCCGAGGAACAGTACCGTCTGGTCGTGGAAAACGCCAGCGACGCAATTTTCATCGCCCAGGACGGCCAGTTCAAGTTCGCGAATGCCGCACTGGTAAATGTCCTCGGATACACGCGAGACGAGATCATCGGCCGGCCCTTCGCGAATTTCATCCACCCCGACGACCGGCAGATGGTCCTGGACCGGCACAAGAAACGCCTTCAGGGACAAGACCCGCCCCGGATGTATGAGTTCCGCGTCGTGACCCGGTCCGGGACAACCCGGTGGGCGGAGCTGAACGTCGTCATGGTCGAGTGGGAGGGACGGCCCGCGACGCTGAACTTCCTGCGGGATATTACGCAGCAGAAGAAGCTCGAGCAGCAGCTCCTGCAGGCGCAGAAAATGGAGGCCGTGGGCCAGCTTGCCGGCGGCATCGCACACGATTTCAACAACATCCTGACCGCCATTATCGGATATGGAAATGTTGCGCTCATGAAAATTCCCAAGGACGATCCGGTGCGCTCCTCTATCGATCAGATACTCGCCTCGGCCGACCGGGCCGCCGGTCTCACCCGGAGTCTGCTGGCCTTCAGCAGGAAGCAGTTCCTCAGTCCTCAACCGGTAACGGTGAACTCGATCATCGACCGTGTCCGGAACCTCCTCCACCGCGTCATCGGGGAGGACATTGAGTTCCGCACCGTGCTGACGGCGCAGGACACGACGGTCCTCGCGGACAGCGGTCAGATAGAGCCGTTGCTGATCAACCTTGCCACCAATGCCCGGGACGCCATGCCGAAGGGCGGACAGCTCACCATCGAGACGGGCCTGGCGCAGATCGACGACGAGTACATCCGCCACCACGGTTACGGAAAGACGGGGGCCTACGTCCTCATCTCCATCTCCGACACCGGGGAAGGAATGGACGAGCCCACGCGGCAGCGGGTGTTCGAGCCCTTTTTCACCACCAAGGAAGTGGGCAAGGGCACCGGCCTGGGGCTCGCCATGGTCTACGGCAGCGTAAAACAGCATAACGGCTATATCAACGTGTACAGCGAGCCCGGCAAAGGCACCACGTTCAAGATCTACCTGCCGGTCCTGCATGCCGCGGCGCGACCCCTCGCCCTATCCAAGTCCGATGGCATGCCGAAGGGGGGCAACGAGACAATCCTGTTGGCCGAAGACGATCAGGCGGTCAGGAACCTGACCAGGAGCGTGCTGGAGGACGTCGGCTACACCGTCATCGAGGCGGCGGACGGCCGTGAAGCCGTGGAGAGGCTGGAACAGCAGCGGGACAGGATCGATCTTCTGATCGCCGACGTCGTCATGCCGAAGAAGAACGGTGAGGAAGTGCTCGAGGAAGCGAGGCGGCTGAAGCCCGGCATCAAGGTTTTATTTACCAGCGGCTACCCGGCGAACATCATCCAGGGGAAAGGCATTATCGAACAAGGGCTGCCGTTCATCTCAAAGCCCGCCTCACTCCACGACCTGCTCCGTAAAATCAGAGAGGTGCTCGATCAATAGCGGCGGCTCCGCGCGGGGCCGGCCGACCGCAGCCCTGACCAGTGCAAGCATCTTTCCCGGCGGGCAGGCACTCGTTGAGCGCGCGCATTAACCGTGCCGTTCTCCCGGATAGGGAAATGCTTCATGCCGCCGTGCGCTTCGATGACCTCGTGCAAGACCTGCATCGCCTTTGCAGCGATCATGGGAAGCATCTCCTTCCGGCAGGAATCTCAGCCAGGCCGCCGAATAATCCGCCGCGTGCCGCATCGGCCAGCCAACGTATGTCAACGGGCCGCTGACGCGGCATCCGTCTTGCTGTCGCCTTGCCGCTCCACCCACCAGCCTGTCAGGGGAAAGAGCAGCCACGGGAGGACATAGTATGCGGTCAGATACCAGTATTCCCGGACAAAGCCGATCCCGTGGCCGAGATAATATCCGCAGTAGGCCAGGTCATACACGAAGAGGGGGACCGTGATATAGAACGACAGCCACAGGGACACGGCCAGTCCCCTGCCCGCCCCGGCCTTCCTGACGCGGGAATACACGACGAACCATATCGGAGGGAGGACCGCCGCGTCGAATACGATCATGAACATGGTGGAGTACTGGCGGTAGTAATCCGGAAGCCCGGCGACCCAGAACAGGAGCCAGGCCGCCGATACGACTGCAAGCATCTGCGCGTGCCTTCGCAGAGGCATGAAGACCTCCTTGCTGACCCTTCCCGGGGATGTATCAGTGAATCATTGTGATATGCGTCCTCAATCATACTGAAGAATCCGTGAGCAGTCAAGCGAATCACGAGAGAGCGCTATCGTAGACGAGGCGCCCGCTTTCAGACTTTGGTACGAGAGAGCGAGCGAAAGGCGGAGTCATCAATCTGCGTTGCCCGAAAACAGCATGAATCCAATCCTATTTTTAGACGCGTGCATCCGGGTGTGTTATACTCAAAATACAATCCACTCACAAGGGAGGAATATGATATGAAAAGTCTGGTTGCGGTATCGATATTCGTCATCGGCATCCTTGTTGCGCTCCCGCTGTTCGCAGCTGAAACCGTGGTCACCATGAACGTGGTGGGTGAACAAGGGATCGGCAAGAGCATCGGCGCCATCACGATATCCGAAGGGCCGAAAGGGCTGGTTTTCACGCCCCAGCTCACCGACCTGACGCCGGGGCTCCACGGGTTCCATGTGCACCAGAGTCCCGACTGCTCGGCGGGCATGAAGGAAGGCAAGCAGGTCCCCGGCCTGGCCGCGGGCGGGCACTATGATCCGGCCATGGCCGGCAAGCACGAGGGGCACGAGGGCAAGGGACATCTCGGCGACCTCCCGGCGCTCACCGTCGGGGCCGACGGCAAGACAACGACGGCCGTCACGGCTCCGCGGCTCAAAATGGCGGACGTCATGGGCCGCTCGCTCATGATCCATGCAGGCGGCGACAACTACTCCGACCAACCGGCGCCCTTGGGCGGCGGAGGCGCCAGGGTGGCCTGCGGGGTGATCAAGTAACGACGTCCGCGAATCCGTTGGCGCCGGGAGATGTGTACCCGCTCCGTAAAATCTGCCCCCGCCCGAAGTCGGGGGCAATCGTTTATTTGAGCGGTTTCGAAAATACGCAGTCGGAATCGTTCACCGCAGTATGGCAGGGAAAGAAGTGCTTCTTTACGTCCTTCTCAACCTTCTTCCCATCCGGAGCAAAGGCCGCAAAGACACGCCCGCCCGTGTCCTTTGCCTTGGCGTCCCTTGCATGTAGGTGAAGAACTGCTTTTTCCCAACCCCTATCCCTTGGCCTTGTTCAACTTCGCGACAACGAGCCCCGCCAGGGTCCAGCCGATCACGCTGTCCAGAATTGTGACCGCGACAGAGGACATCGGAAAGCCGAACCAGTTCCAGTAGGGCGCATGGCTCACAAAGCCGATGATCAGACCGACGAGCGAAAGGAACGCGACCCTGCCTCCGTAGGTCAAGCCCGTTGTCTTGTTCAACAGCGCCAGCGCCAGAAAGGCCGAGACGATCTGGATCAGCAGGCCGGTCGCCATCTGTTTTCCCATGTTCATTTCCGTACCCTGGGGAAGCACGTTCGCGAAGGCGCCCACCCGGTCCGGGCCATGGTCTTTTTTTCTGAGAAGGGAAGATAATACACTCCGCTCTGCGGCGCATTCTCCTTCAAGACCCTGGACACAGCGGCCTCATCAGCAAACTTGTTGGCCACCGTCATGTGCCAGGGAAGAAGCGCCCAGGAGATGAATCCCCAGACGAACAAAACAATTCCGGCAAGAATACTCGGCAAAATATGTTTTTTCATGGCTCCCTCCATTTATTTTTTCCATTCTCCGCCGTCATCTTCCGGTTTTTCCCGCCTTCTCCAATGCTTCACGAAGCTTCGCCAGGGAGTAGGGCTTCTGGATGAATCCCGCGAGCCCCTGGCCGGACAATCGCTGGAGGGAATCCTGCTCGTCGTATCCGCTGCAAAGAATGACCTTCACTCCGGGCCTGATACGGACCAGTTCCTGGAATGCGGTCATCCCGTCCATGTTCGGCATGGAAAGGTCGAGGATGACGAGGTCGATATGGTCGGCATGTTTCGCGAAGAGGTCCACAGCGTCCCTGCCGTCCACCGCGGTCAGCACCCGCATGCCGAGGGCCACCACCATCTCTTTGCAGACATTGCGCACGATCTCTTCGTCATCCACCACCAGGACCGTGCCGCTCATCGCGGAGGCCGCAGCCTCACTTTCGCGCGCGTCGACAGGACCCTCGCTCACCGCCTGCGCTCCCTGCAAAGCAGGAAAGAGTATGCGGATCGTGGTGCCCCTGTTGATGGCGCTGTCGACCATGATGGCTCCCCGGTGTCCGCGCACGATGCCCAGGATCGCGGACATGCCGAGCCCACGGCCCATGGCCTTGGTCGTGAAAAAGGGATCGAAGAGTCGCTGCAGCGTCTCCTCATCCATCCCGCACCCGTTATCGGACGCTTCCAGAAAGACGAACCTGCCGGCACCGGGCACATCGTCGACCCGGCTTTGTTTCAGGCACTGCGCGTCGCATTCCTGCACGCCGGTGGCGAGAGTGATCATGCCGGCCTCTTCTCCGATGGCTTCCGAGGCGTTGGTGATGAGGTTCATGATCACCTGCTGCACCTGGCCGGCGTCCGCCTCGATGGCAGGCAGCGGGCGGCCCAGGCGGAGATCCAGCTTCTTGGTCCTGGGAACGCTCGCCCGGAACAGATGGGCGTTCTCCTCCACCAGCTCGCTCAGGTCCAGGGCCTTGACGACGAACCTGCCCTTGCCCGAGTAGGCCAGCATCTGGCGCGTCAGGTCGGTAGCACGGCGTGCTGCGTGGGCGGACTGCTCGATATTCACGCGGGCAGGAGAGACCGGGGAGAGGTTCCGGAGCGCCAGATCGAGATTCCCCAGGACCGCCAACAGCAAGTTGTTGAAATCGTGGGCAATGCCTCCGGCCAGGATGCCCAGGCTTTCGAGCTTCTGGGCGTGGAGCAGCCGCCGCTCCAGCTCCAGGCGCTCCTGCTCCGACTTTTTACGCTCGACTATGTGCTGCTCCAGATCAGCGGCATACTTTTGACCGGATTTGTACAGCCGGGCATTCTCGACCGCGAGCGCCGCCAGGTTTGCCAGGGTCTTGCACAGATCGATCTCTGTCTCTGAGATCGTTCGCGGCTCGGTGATGGAACCCACGATGAGCGTTCCCACTGGTTTTACTCCGGCTATGAGCGGAAGAAAGAGCATGGTGCGCAAACCCCTTTGTTCGGTAACAGCGCGCTCTGCTGGAGTGAGATCTGCCGTCACCATGTCGGGGACGAAGACGGGCCTTCCGGACGTGATGGCTTCGCGGATGTGCGGGTGGTCTGCAAGCGGCGCATTGCGAAGCTCCTCAGGGAAGTGCGTCGGCAGCGGGGGCGCGGTCGCCCCCAGGCGCAGCATATTTCCCTCGAGGAGATAGACGGCCGCCGTGCCCATTCCGAACAGTTGCACGACGCCGTCGGTCGTCGCCTGGAGCACGTTTTCCAGATTCAGCGTTGCGGCAAGTCCTTTGCTGACCTCAAGAAGTGTGGCAAGACCCATGGTACGTTGGCGAAGGTCCTCCTCGGCTTTCTTGCGCTCGGTGACGTCCAGGACCGATGACTGGTAGCCGATCATATTGCCTTTTTCGTCCTTGAGGACCGTGGCAAGACCGAAAGCAGTAAAGGTTGATCCATCCTTCTTCCTGGCTGTAAAGTTGCCTTCCCACTTCCCGGTATTGTTTAACGCATCGATGATGGCCGCGGCTTCGTCCGCGTTTTGCAGGAACTCGGGTATTTTCTTTCCGATGACTTCACCTTTGCTGGAATACCCCCAGACCGCGAGGAAAGCCTGGTTGGCCTGAGTGATGATGCCGTTAGTGTCCGCAATGCTGTTGGCGGCGATGGATATATCGAATACATAATTCTTGAGAGAGATCGCCTCCTCGGCCTTCCTGCGGTCGGTGATGTCGGTGAACGTGGCATACACCTGATAGGGCGTCGTCTCCCCCGGCAGGAACTCCGGCACCGCGTCGACCAGGATCCAGCGGTACTCGTTGCGGACGGGATGGAACACACCCATGATGGTGTCATGAACCGGCTTGCCGGTCCGCAATGCCTCCATGGCGGGATGCCGGTCTCCGGGAAAGTCGGACCCGTCTTCGTGTATGGCGCGCCAGCGGGGGTCCATGGACGTGCGGCCCTGCATTTGATCTATCGAAACTCCCAGGATGCGCTCCGCCGCGGGGTTGGCGGATAGGATACGGCCGTCGGTCGAATGATAAACCACCCCCTGGACCATGGTCTCGAACAGCGTGCGATAGCGGTGCCCGCTTTCCCGCAGAGCATCCCCGGCCCGCGCGTTGCCGGAGTCGCGGGACTGCAGCTCCGCGACCTGTCTGTGCAGGCGCTCCAGTTCCGTGTTCATATCAGCAATCGTCCTGTCTCGATCATTCATAACGCCTGACTCACTGTCTGCCTGTCGTGGTGACAACCGGTCGTCGGGGAACAGGGGGATGTGTCACCCCTATTGTTGATTATATCAGATCAAGTGAGACCAATGAGAACTTGCGGTTATCCTGCGGGTCCTGGAAGAATTTCCCGCAAACGGCAGTCCGGCTTCGTAAGGATCATCTGCCCGTCGCCGCTGATAATGACGATCACCGGGACGGAGATGACGACGATCAGGAGCCCACGCGAGGTCATGTCGTCGGTCAGGACAAGCGCCGTTCCTGCCGCAGCAATGACCCCCAGCCCCAGGCAATATCGGCGGCATAATTTCTCCTGAGCCAAAGAGAGATCAGGAGCCAGGGTAACAGGTAGGCCGGAACAGCGCATGCGGGAAGAACAAAGATGCTCATTGCTCACATCCATTCCTCAAGGGCGAAGGAGGGAGATTTGCTTCCTGTAGTAAATTATAGCGCGAAATACTTCCCGCAGAGACCCTGCCGGTCCTGGGCTTTCACATTCATGCGATACGCGCAGCTTATCTTCGCGATAATGGAATGATTATGATAGCCGGAAGGAACAGCGCCTGCTGCATGATCGCAGCGAACCGCGTCAATATCTCTGGTGATATATTGATCATCGGACCTTTGACGTAATGGGTGTATTCATTCCATGTGCGGTGTTGACCGATATTCGAGCATAAATATATCAATGACTCATGTCAATTCCGTTTTACAAGAAGGCTGATTTCTGCTACACTCCTGATTGTCGCTTAATTACATGGTTATGCTTGGAAAAAGAGGCGATTAAATGGCAGTCAAATGAACACATTTACAATTGATCTATGGTGTGGCTGGCGCGCGGGAAAAATTTGAGGAACATTTATAACTGGCGGGTCGAGAGGGGCGAGAAAACCATCGGATCAAACGGACGCGAATGCTCTGCTCATCCGGCGCGCTGACGCTGCACTCTGGCCGCAGAGTCTGGAGTGAGAAATCTCATATTCAGGAGGGGAAATGCAGCCAGGCACCGATTTTAAAATGGCCGCCGTGCAGGCCAATGGGCTGAATTTCAGCTTCATTGAGATGGGCCAGGGACCCCTTATCCTCGCTCTCCACGGGTTTCCCGATCTTCCACGAACCTTTCGCTGTCAAATGGCCTTCCTGGCAGCAGCGGGTTATCGCGTTGTCGCTCCCTTTATGCGCGGATACTTTCCGACGGATGCTCCTCCTGACGGCCCCTATGAGTCGGCCGCCCTGGTTCAGGATGTATTGGCATTGATCGATGCGCTCTCGCAAAAGCCGGTTATTCTGCTGGGGCACGATTGGGGCGCACAAGCGGCGTATGGAGCCGCAATTATGGCTCCTCACAAGATATCGAAACTGATTACCATGGCCGTACCTCCCGGATTGTCCGGATCTTTCATCACCAATCCTAATCAGCAGCGCCGTTCCTGGTACATGTACTTTTTCCAAATGCCTTTTGCTGAAAAAGCGGTTGCCTGGGATGATTTTGCTTTTCTGGAAAGGTTGTGGCAGGACTGGTCTCCGGGCTGGCAGTATCCGGCTGAAGAAATGGCCGCGCTCAAAGCCGCATTCCAAAAGCCGGGAGTGTTGCAAGCGGCGCTGAACTACTACCGGCACTCGCTCAACCCGGCAAACCATAGACCGGGACTCTCTTACATCCGTGAACATTTGGGCGACCCGATCTCCGTGCCCGCGCTTTACATCCACGGCGCGCAAGACGGTTGTATTGGGGTTGAAACCACCAAAGGGATGGAGACGGCTTTTTCTAAAAAGGTAGAGAAGAAGATTTTGGGCGGCGGGCATTTTGTGCACCAGGAAAAGCCTGAAGAGGTAAATCGTTTTATAGGGGCTTTTCTGAAGGAATAGATCGAGCTCGTCCAGGGCTTGCGATACGCCGCGCCCGCGTCCATCTCATGCCGGAGATGTTCTCTCGACAGGTACGGCTCATGCCGGCAATCGGCGGGAATAACACCCCTGTATGCCTGCGCAGCGTCGTTGATGATCGTGAAGATGGCATCAAAGTCTTGTGCCGTGCATTCACGGATCATGATCTTTACACGGGCTGGAATTCACGTTTTTGCGCGATGTCGCAAAGAGCGCGAGGAAATCCTTTGGCGTCACGCTTGAGAATAAAAACTTCGCGGGCTTGACGCTTTAGCGGTTAACAGATTTTGGTTCTATCCTTCTCCGGCGGCGTCGGTGCTGGTCCAGGTCAGGACTTCCACCGCTCGTAAAAGCAGATATCCTGAAGCGGTTTCCTCTGCGGTCCCTCTTTCTTTTCCTCGGCCGGATATCCAAGGGGAAAAAGGCCCACGATCCGAATGGCCGCCGGGATGTCCAGGAGACTCTTGAGCTTCTCTTCTTCATAGACCCCGACGAACACGCTCCCCAGGCCCTGGGCGCGTGCCGCAAGCATCAGGTTCTGCGCCGCAATGCCCGCGTCCGTGAGATAGTAGCTCTGGCCCCAGAGCACGCCGGACTGGGCAGGGTCCGCGCACAGCACGATCACCACCGGCGCCTCGGCAAGGGCTTTCATCGAGGGGTTCGTCTTATAGCCTTTGGGCGCGAAGAAGGACTCGACAAACGAGAATTCGCTGATCTTCTCCTTCGTTTCCTTCTTCTTCGCCACCACCATGCGCCAGCACTGCATGTTCGCCCACGACGGCGCCATGCGCACCGCTTCGAGCACGGATCGGAGCTTTTCCTCTTCAACCGGCTTATCCTGATACTTTCTGATGCTCCTTCTTGTTTTGATAGCTTCAAAAAGTTCCATGGGCGTCTCCCCTTCTCACTTTTACGCAAACATTCCTGCGATGTCTTTGTACGTTACCAGGACAGTCAGAATGAAGAATAACCCCATCCCGACCAGGTTGACGACCTGATAGGTCCTGAGGCTCAACGGCTTTCTCTTGATGGCTTCGATAAGAAGCATGAACAACTGGCCGCCGTCCAGCGCGGGAAACGGGATAAGATTCATGATCCCGAGGCTGAGGCTCAGCATCCCGGTGAAGTACACCAGATTCAAAATCCCCTTTGCCGCGGCCTTGCCCGCGATTGCCGCGATCCCCACGGGGCCGGCCAGGCCCTCCAGTGAACCATGGCCTGAAAAGGCACTGACGATGAATCCGACGGTTCCGGAAATAACCGACCAGACGGTCTTCGCGCTTGCGGCAATTGCATCGGGCGCGGGCATATGCTTCCCCATCGCAAATACCACAATAAAGGTCAGAAACGCAAAAGCGATATTGAAGAATGATCCGGCGGACATGATCAGCGCCCGGCGACCAATGGACGCCCCAAACAGGTCCGCTGCCTCGTCATCGCCGTCTTTTGAAAAGCTCACGAACCCGCCGAGCGGCAGCAGGCGCAGGGTGAATTCCGTCTCCCGATGCCGGAAGAGCGTGACTATCCTCGGGCTGAACGGGAACCCGATGGAAAATTCATACACCTTCACCCCGGCGCGCCGGGCCGCGAGGAAGTGGCCAAGCTCGTGCACGAGAACGACTACCGTAAAGACTGCGATGAATGCCGCAATTGACATCAACATGCAGTGCCTCCTCGTGACAACAAAATTAATATTTTATACCCAGTGCAGCTGCTGCTTTATCCAGCCTCTTGTCCAGGGTCCAGAGAGGAACGCGTGTCAATACGGCTGATGCGAGCAGATGGATATCAACATATCCCAATCCTTTTCCCATCAGCCGATTTGTCTCGATAAACCGCATTACTTCTTCATGATCGGCAAGTTGAGCTGAGGGGAGGGTATCGAGCAGGGAAAGAATATGAGACCTGTTCTTAAGATTCCCACAAGCGAGTTCGCCGATTATGAACGGATGGCAGATGACCTGACCGTCATTCAGCGCTGCTTCAAGACCAACAGTTCCGCTCCTCAAGTGCTCGACCCAAACCGAGGTGTCAACGAGCAGCATCTTACTTACCCGCCGCTCGCCGCCGAGGTATCATCTTTAACCCTTTTTCGGTCCCGCCCAAACGGGCCAGCCGTCTTGCACTCTCTATCGCAATCAGCGATTCGAGGCCGCGTTTGACGAGTGACGTTTTTTCTTTAATTCCGGTCAGTTTCGCGGCCTTGTCGAGCAACTCGTCTTCAATATTTAATGTCGTCCGCATGCGTATGCCCTCCTGAATATTATATGTGCAGCATGGTATGTATCATAAATATGCATCAAGACGATGCCGCTGTCAAGCGGTTTTTGAACATTTCAGAGTTTATCGCAATGACTCGCCCAGCGTGCGGATTCTTTTCAGCCGGCTTTCGGACTCCTTTCTGCATAGGACTCACTCGCTTAACTTGCAATTCCCTGTACTTGATAGGTTCCTCTCCCTTGACGGGAGAGGTTAGGTGAGGTGAAGTGCGGGAACGTCGGACGCGTCACCTCCTCTTGCTCCCCTCCCATCGCAGGGACGGCAGGAATTATTGACCAGATACACCGTCAGCTTGCTGCGGGGTGGTTCATTATATTCAGTGCCGTTTGCCGGTCACTTCCGCTTAGACAGATGTTGGATGATTTCGTCTTGATGAAGGCGCACATACGGACAGCTTGGAGTTGCGCCGCATTTCCTGCATGCGATATCGTAGGCTGAATTTAGCGTACGGCATGTGGGACATGAATAATGTTCGATCATCTCCGTATACCATTTTTCATATCCGGTTTCCCTGATGCGTTCCTGCGATTTCCACAATTCGATTCGATGCGGCATCTCGGCCTGAAACGCTTTCAAGTCCTTACAAGGATACTCCGGGCACGCTCCACAAAAGTCCAGCCCTTTTGCCACGGCGCATTTTGCCATTTTACAGTTGCTCTCACAGTAATAGCATAGTTGTTCCGACCGGCAGCCGTTGCATCGTAATTCTTCAACCGGGCGCTGAACACGCTGCGCGATCACGTTAAGCCTTGCCCGATCTTCCTTCGTCCCGATAAATATGGAACACGCGGGACAAAACAACCCGCATACGGCGGCAAGTTTTTTATCAAACTCTTCGGACATTTTTTCACCTCATCAGAAGGACTATCTTCATTGTTTTTTCTTGCGCGGTCAAATTCCGCCAATACTTTGGGCCGCTATCAATGACACCTATCTCTGGCTGGTAAATCAGTGACGTCCCTGTATCTGGGCTGGTCCTTCGTTTCCTCGAAATACGCTTCGACACCTGCCTCTTTCATGCGTCGGTTCATTGCAAGCCATCGTTTGGAAAGGTCCGGGTCGAAGTTCGTTCTGTCACAGGGAAATTCGCCGCACTGAAAACAGAAATCCACGCCCTTTTGCTTATAGCACGTCGCGACCCCGCAGTTCGGATATTTGCAGTCGCCTTGCCGGCAGCCTTTGCAGTTTGCTCCGCTGAATTGATTCAGCAGTTCCTTGAAGCCGGGATAGTTCTTGAACACCGGCAGAAAGCCGGAAAATCTCTCCGCATAGAGGTCGAAGGACCCCAGCAGCCGCTTCAGCTCGGAAGCATGCTTTCTGATGTCGCCTTCACTATACGCCTGGCACTTGCCGCAGTTCAGGCCGCAGGGGGCGAGGGTCTTGAGGACATCCTCGTATCTCATAGGTTTCCTCCTCTATATGATATACGCGATTGTCTGGAACGGGAGCCGAAAAAAATGAGCAGCAATGCGCCAGCCGTAATCGCCACGTCCGCGATGTTGAAAATTCCGGTGCGCAAACTGCCGATGCCGATATTCATGAAATCTATTACTGCTCCATTGTGTAAGACTCGATCGATGAGATTTCCGACTCCTCCACCGATGATGAATGACAACCCTATAACAATCGGCTGGCGTAGACCACGATGCATGAGAACGACAACGAGCATCCCGACGACTGCGATTCCCGTCAAGACGATCAGCAGCCAAAAACGGATTTCGGCAGGCATCGTGGAGCCGAGGCTCATGAACGCGCCCTTGTTTTCCATGTATTGCAGACGAAACGTGTCGGCCAAATAGGAAATCGGCTGCGCTTGCGATAAATGATTTTTGGCAACGGCTTTGATTGCTTGATCGCATCCGACGCATGAGATCAGAATTATTCCGATTATTAATAGGCGCTTAAAGTATGTCATTGTATTTATATCCTCTAAATGTCGTCACACCGCTGAAATGTGCGGAGCGCGGTATTATCCGCGCCTGCTGGAATGATTGCTGGGTCGCATGTTTGAACAGTTCGGGTCTGAGCCGGTATTCATTTGTCCTTTTGCCGCTCTTTGAGCTGCCGTTGATATTCGTCGTAGCTCATGCCGGACCGCCCGGCGCACTCGTCCCGCTCGGCTCCAGGGAGTTTTTGGCATTCCATCTCCTGCTGCATGCGAAGCCCTTCATAGATGTTCGCGCAGCCGGCGCCCATCACGATCAAAAGCATAGTTGATATAAAAGCAACCTTTTTCATTCTGTTCCTCTCCTATAACGAACTGATGGCTTTGCCTGCTCAATATCTACCATTTCATCATCGGCAGCGGGCTGAAGGGATGACTTTTCATCCGCTGCATGGTCAGCTCAAAAAGCCGCCTGTGAAATCCGGCGTTCGGAAACACTGACAGCACTTGAGCGACAAAGCCGCGCGGAAGGCCGAATTTAAGTCCTCCCTTTAAGACGTCGATCCAGTCCGCTTTTCGGAACGGTTCTACGAGCCACGCCGGATTCCCTCTGTACTGCGTAAGTTTATGGTGAAAAGCGACCATTGCTTCAACCTCATCGGTCCATGCGACGCGACTGATCTTCACAAGATATTCCCGCACCAGCAGGCGGGAAGGACCGAGGTAATCGAAGGTCCTGTGCGTCCAGATGCCGAGATCATGAAAAGCCGCCGCAATAGCGACCTTGTCCTGCTCCGCACCATACCCATCCGACAGCGCGAGACAAAAGTTGGCGACGCGGTAACAGTGATTTCTGTAGGCCGTGAAGTCCACTCTCAGGCTCTCGCGATGGCTTGCCATAATGCTATTGATGAGGGGAATCTGCTCAAGGATGTTCAAGGAGCTCTCAGGCCGGTTATCAGGTTTCATGCGTGTACTCCGTAAAGCCCCAATGACGTATCTTCGTCTTCCCGGGGCCAAGCCAGCCAGCAGACAATAATTCGCGGGCAATATAGCTATTGATAAGCCCATGTCCGACCAAAAGAACAGAGTCGTGCTCGCTTGCCAGAGAAATCAAAAACATCGCCGCACCCTGCGCCCTTTTTCGAAATGCATGAATGGACTCGCCGTTGGTTTTAAAACCAAACGCCCATAACAAACGAAACAGCACGGCCCAAACATACGGCGGCATTCTGATGAAGGCCGCCGATCTATAAGGCAGTCCCGCTTCCTTGAAAAGTCCATCGGATATCATAGGCGTCCTCGACCCGAGGACCCTGCCGGACTCCACAGACCGCAACAAGTCGCTCGTAACGATCAGCCTGCACTGTTCTGCGATGGCCAAAGCTTTCGACGGCGGCAATTTGTCTTGGATACCTGCCGAGTTATAGGAATCGATCCAGTTCTCGAGTTCAGCAGCTCGAATCCATGGCCAGGGCGGCAAACTTGTCCTGCCGTGACGAAGAAGAACTATTTTCATCAGGATGCCTTGCTTAAAAAGACCGTGGGTTATCCGCAGCACCCGGCCGCGGTGCTGTCGCAACCGCAGGACGGCGGTCTGCCGGTGACCATGCTGTTGATGAGCGCCGCGGCGCAGCCCACACCGGAGTTCACGGAGATCGCGCCGAACTCGCAGTTCATGGCGCAGGCCCCGCATTCCATGCAGAGGTCCTTGTCCGTGACGGCGGCCAGCTTTTGGCGCAGCACGAACACGCCCTGCGGGCAGACCTCAACGCATCTGCCGCAGCCCGTGCATTTGTCCGGTGCGTATTGCAAAGTCGCTACATTCGCAAGATATTTCATACCACACCCCACTCTTTCAGCTTAAACACAATCATGAGGACCAGCGAGATGCCCGCCGTGCCTATATAGATCGGAAGACCGATCTTCAGCTCCTTTTTGACGCCCGACATGCCGGTGAAGGTCGTTGCCCCGGTGAACTGGAGCGCGAGGTAGGAGCTCAAGGCAGGAAAAAGCAGATATGCAACGATCAACAGGATAGTATCGTGTCTGTCGATCGTGTTGAAGACGTGCGTAGAGAGGAAGACCGGGAGCATTCCCACGATCCAGCCTTTGATCGCAAAGGAACGGAAGGGAACAAAGGGAAGCAGCACAGGCGTCACGAACGCGCCGGCAAAGACTGCAAGCAGGGCCATCACCAAAAAGGGCAAGCTGTTAAACCATGCCTCTTTGAACAGAATTCCCGAAGGCTGGAGTCCGAAGATGAGGAGGATGCCCGCAGCGATCCAGGGGAACTTCTTCATCGCGGGGTTGATCTCCATGGGCGTGAGGACCATCCGGTCGAGCAGGGAGAACCTGATGGTGCTTATCTCCTTCGTCTTTTTATACCCCGCCCGGACATAGGCAGGAATGTCTCTGGCGTGCACGGGGCCGAAAGAGACACTGAACCCCGTCTTTTTCCGGACCCCGCTTGCGTTCACGCCCACGGCGCCGAGCTGCGGAAGAATGAGACGGCGGTGCGATACGACCGTGTCGAGCTTTGCTTCTGCGATTTTCGCGACCAGTTCATCGGTCCCGAACGTCCCTTTGCCCGCAGCGCACCAGACGTTGATGCTCTTCGTATCGAGCGCGAGCACCCAGGCGTTCATTCCCTTGAGTGATCTCCGCAGGACATCAAAGCTCAACTTGTAATTGGCGCTTACGAAGACATCGGAGTCCTTGTCCGGATCGCCCACGGCATACAACCCGGCCGGGACTGCGTAGCTCATCCGAAAGGCGCTGACCCGGCTCTTGATCATACCCCAGTAGTCTGCGCCTGACCAGTTGGATGTGGCGCGGTAAACCGGACCCGCCTGAGTATGGAGCGCGCCCGCAGCAAAAGGCGGGACCTCCCTTTTTACAAACTTCAGTGTCTGCATGGTCGGCATGTGTTACCTCGTTGAAGTCAAACGCTTCCCTCTCTCTTCAATTCCGAGGCCAGTGCTTCCTCTCCAAAAGCGCCCAAAACCGAGAACGGCCTGTCGTTCACAACTACTACCGGCATATTCAATAACGGAATGCCGTACTTGATCCTTTTCCAGAGCGAGAACGTTACCCGCGCCCTCGCCCCTTCTTGTGAGGAAACCCTCTCGACCCGGGAAAGCTCATCTTTACATTTCCTGCAAAGCGGTGTTGCGTGGTAAACGACTACCGTTTTTTCCGTGTTCTCCATGGTCGGTTCCTCCTTTTCTCTATTTGCCGAGAATATCACCCATGACCGGACCAAGAATGCCCTTCACCATGCTCTCGAGATTTCCCGCCTTAATGAGGGCGATGCAGCATACCTCTCCGTCCTTTTCCCAGCTCGTCACCGCCAGCTTGTCGCCCGCCTTGATTCCCGCCTTTGCCCGCAGCTCCTTGGGCAGGACCATCTGGCCCCGTTCGTCAACGGTGATGATCGCCTCGACGGCGCAGCAGCCCAAGCGCTTGACTGACGGCCCCTTGTTGCTGTTTTTTTCCTTCGCTTCAGTCACCATGAATACCTCCGGATCGCGCCTTTCCCTTTATCAGTATAATCTGATAAATAAGTAATAGCTGATTTTACGGTTTTTGTCAAGTGTTTTTTCAGGCGGGTCACGGTGCGTACCCCCCCTCCCCGGGGGAAAGCGTTATTGATGCGGCGCAAACCTGAAATCATTGAATGCGTTCTGCCCCGCTGTTTCTCCGCCGGCGAAACAATCCGATTGTCGGAATAAAGAGCAGCCAGAAACCGGAGACAGGCATTATGATCGCGCCCACTGTTGTGATAGAGAGAAAGCTCCACGATAGAAAAGCAGGTGTGTCCATATTATTGCGCTCAATCCAAACGACAAGGCCGCCGATGATAAGAAGTGAAAGGCCGGTGAACAGAAACCAGAAAGCGGTCTCTCGTTCCGGTTGCTGGTTGAGAGGAATGGTGTTAAACAGCCCCTCCCGGAGGATTGAAAACAGAACTTCATGAAACGCGACAACACCGACCAGCGTGTGCAGCATGCCGATCACAAGGATGCTCCTGCCGACCCATGACTTCATGGCTCTGTCCTCCGTTTCACTATCTCCGGTCTCCCGTTTATTTCAGCTCTTCCTTGAGATACTTCGCCTTGACGCTCGCGGCAATGAACATATCGAAATATTCACGGCGGGGGAGCGCCTTCTTCAGTTCCGACGCGATGTATGCCGGGTCATGTGATTTCGCGGACAGCTCCCTGGCCTTTGCATCGAATATGAGCAAATACTGCTTCATGTCCGCAACGTCCTGCTTGCTCGAAACCGGGCCGTGGCCGGGAATGATCTTCAGGACGTCAAGTGCGGCGATCTTGTCGAGCGTCTTGACCCAGCCGTCCACGTCCGCGTCCCGCATGTTCGGATGAAAGTTCGTAAACAGCGCGTCACCCGCGAACAGGACCTTCACATCAGGGACGAGAACGAATGAACTCCCGTCAGTATGCGATGAACCGGGATAGATCAGTTCAACGGTCCTGTCTCCGAGATCAATTGTCATCCTGTCCGTAAACGTGAGCGTCGGCAGGACAACCGTCGTGCCCTCCAGGGCCTCGGCGGTAAAACCGTAGTTCAAGGCGCGCTTGATGATGGCGTCGGCGTCCTTTTGCGCTTCCTTGCGGCAGTTTTCCTGCGCGATGACGGCCGCGCCGAGCTTCACGAACTCGGAGTTTCCCAGCGAGTGGTCCAGATGATGGTGGGTATTGACCACGTACTTAATCGGCTTGTCCGTGATTGCCCGGATATCCTTGATGAACCGCTGCGCTTCTTTTGCCGAAGTGAGCGTGTCGACCACAACGACCCCATCTTTGCCGATGATGATCCCCGCATTCGCGCCGAAGCTGGTCGCGGGCGAGGGATTCTTTGCGTCAACATAGGAATACACACCGTCAGTGATCTTGGTCAAGCCCCCCGCGAACGCCAATGTGTAAACGTTCAAAACCACCACAACAATGAATACACTGAGAATGCCGAACCTGCTTACCGTGTGAACCATCTTCATTGGTGTCCTCCATAGTGAATACATGCTTGCCAACACGCTATTTTCCATTTGTCTTTGACGCCACATTCCGCATAAAATAATAGAGTGGCGCAAGGCGCTTATATCCGGACTTGATATCCCGAATCAGCGTCCCGCTAAAGAGGGTTTGATCATTCTTCCTATTGCAGACGAGATAAAAACTCTTTCGCTGATACCATGCATGCAGGTCTGCCGGAAGGCCGGGTTTCAAAATCCGCTTGTACATCTCCCCCTCTACCACAAAGTCTTTCTGTTTCGAATAGAAGGAAATGGCCTTCAGAAATACTTTCGGATTCGCGTCGATGATCTCGCGCAGTTTGTCCATCGTGTCTCTTGATGCGTGATAGAACCCCATTCCGTACCGATATGCATTCGGCGTGAGCTCAAAGAAGTATGCGGGAGCATCCTGCCAGCCTTCCCCCGGCCGTTTGAATGTGAACCACATAGCGGTTCTGAATGGCGATTTGTCCCTGGAAAACCTCGTATCGCGATAGATGCGCGAGATCGTCTTGTTCACCGCCGGACGCACTTCGAAGAGTGGATCGATACCAAGCATGATTTCGCCAAGGTCTGAAACCAGATTCTGCATGGGCGCGAGTAATTGCGCGTTATACTCATGCCAGTGTGCATCGAACCAGAGCTTATCATTGTGAGCTTTGAGAGCTCTGAGAAATGCAATGCTCCGATGCGAAAATCCTTGAAAACATTTGTGAGCGAGACTTTTCATCAAGGCTATTCCGTGGACTCAAATTCATCAAGATTCGCAAGGACGCGACTCAGGTGATTCTCAAATTGGCTGATCTCACCACTGCTGAATCCTTGATAGAACAATCCTATCATTTTGTCCGATACACTCTGATACACTGCCCGCATGTTTCTATCCTTCTTTATCAGGCGGATGATAATTTTCCTCCGGTCTTCGCCGGATATCTCGCGAGTCAAATACCCCGCATCCGCAAGTCTATCCAGCATGCTCGTAAGTGTGGATTTTCCCAGGGACGTTTTTTGCGCAAGCTCCTGGATCGAGATGCCGTCTCTCTGCCAAAGTACGAAAAGGATCCTGCCCTGGGCCGGACTAATCTCGGTGAGATCGTACTTCGCCAGAATCTTCGAAAATATCCGCTCCGACAGCAGTTGCACCTTGGCTATCAGAAAACCGCCTTGCCGAACTTTTGTCATGCCGTGCCTTTCAGATATCCCCCTCACCTTAATCCTCTCCCCATTGGGGAGAGGGCGGGGTGAGGGGCATGTCCCAGTGAAACGAATTAAGCTGATGATAATACTTCGCCGTCATTGGCCGAAGCCGCAGAACTGTATGGTCGGGATCATGCACGCCGCCGGGATAGTACATCTCCCAGCCCTTCTGCCAAACGTGTTCTTTTTCGGATCGATCAGTTACGACTGACATCTCTCCGGACAGCATCAGCCCCCGAAACTCACTGGGTTTGCAGTAGTAGCTGGAGACCTTGGGATTCTTTTTGATGTGGTCGATCTTGGGAGAGGAGGTGTTGGTCGTGAAGTAGACAAGAAAGTCATCCTGATGGTCCTTGAACAGCGCCGCAAGGCCGGGAAACTGTTCTTTCCTTCGCAGGTTGAACATGGCCCGGGTCTGGGGAAACCCGTCGGGGTCGATAGTGGTTACATAAGCCGCCTCGGCGGTTGCCATCAAGTCCAGACTGAGTCGCTGCGCTTCGTTTGAGTCCATGACGCCCCCTCACGACAGTTGGTTTTATAGAGTATAGTTCTATGTAGAACTAATTGTCAAGAGGGAATTTTCAGGAACAAATCAGCGTTGCTGTCCACTGCACTTCTCCTTAAATTAAATGGACTTCTGCATCCAGACGATGTCCACGTCCCGTCAGAACTTTCTGCTGATCCGCTGAAAGCGGCCGCACTCACGGAAACCGTGTTATTCATGGATGGCGAGGCTCGGCTGATTTTTGTCAGGCAGCAGGCCCCTGCCGAAGAGGCTGGATATCATCAAAAAGCCTCGAGATTGACACGGCCCGTATCCGCTTCTCAAGCGGATACGTATGCTCACCCGCATGGATGACGTCTAGCATGATATTATTTTACATTGAATATTCGGTCGTGCCAACCGGATTTTCAATGTGCCGCCGGTTTATATCGACTGTCATCGTTTGTGCGAACTCAGAGTGCTCTTTTCGGATAAAACAGCCTATTATCACCCGATAGACCTCCTCCGCCATCTCAGGATCGAGCCCTGCTGCTGAAGCCTTCGCCTTTACCTTCTCGATCACCTGCTCCACCCTCTTCGGGTCCCGCACGCCCTTCTCGTCCTTTTTAAGCTTGCCCGCTGTAAAGACCATCTCGGCGCGTTTTGAGAGCAATCCGTCATAATTTCATCCATGGTGATTGGCGAAGACAGCAAAAAAATTATACATCAACCTTAAATCCAAGCTGCACTTCACTCGCGGGCTTCCCTCCCCTGATGCCCCAATTTTCGAGAGGGGGTTCATGAACAATGATCATGATGTCATCGCCCTTGATGCCGGGATTCTCTGCAAGGTTCTCCACGATGGAGCGATATAATTCCTTCTTCGCCTCGCTTGAGCGGCCCTTGAACGCCGTGATTTCGACCATCGTAACATTCTCCGTCTTTGCCTGTGGCGCTTCGAAGTGTTCAGCATCAAGTTCATGAAGTATTTGAAAACGATCATGCTCAGGTATCTTGAATGCCCGGACAAGGGCGTTGTGGACTCCGTCAAGTAACGCTTTTTTGTAGTATGCTGATTTTCCAGACCGTATAGTCATTCTTACCAGCGGCATATGTCCTCCTGTATATCCTGCTGCATTATAGACGCTTTATAAATACTCCTTCCTCACCGACGACCATGCATCAACCGCCTTGCAGGGAATGCTTCCGGTACGGGCAGAATGTTTTACGTTCGACGGGATTGCAATCGCCTCGCCTGACTTGAGCGTGATTGATTGCCCCTCATAAGCGAAGGTCAACTCGCCTTCCAGCACCAGCGTTATCTGCTCCGCTTCGTGCGAGTGCTCCGGGAACTGCGTATTCGGCTCCATCTCGAAGTACGTGAGCATCGTCTTCTCAAGACCTACGGCCCACATCTTGGCCCCGGCGACGACAGGTTTGAGAGGTAAATCGTTCTTTCTGTATACTTTGATCTGATGCATGATCGCCTCCTCCGGTATATTTACTCTTTTGTCCCCACCGTATACAGCACCCCGGCATCGAGCCAGATGCCCTTGTCGGTCCTTAAAGCCCCGATCTCCTCCAGATGCTCCTTCTTGAATCGCTCCTGGTCCGGCGGAGAAAGCCGGGCCACCATTCTGCGGAAACCCGCATTCCAGACAATGTCCCACCACTCGTCCGCGCGCTCCAGGTAATAACCTACGTTCTTTTGCTCGACGCGGATGTTTGTTAGTCCAGCCTTCTCGAAAAGCTGCCTGCATCCGGTTTCATTTGCAATTCGCTTCCAGGTCTGCGGAGGCATCTGCACGCCATATGCTTCAAGACGCTTTGCCATCAGGTCCTTGAGCGGGTGAAAATAGTTTTCCTGAAAATTGGATATCATGATCCTGCCGCCGGGTTTTACGGCCGAGACGATGTGCGATAGTTGTAAGTCCATGTCCTCGACAAAGAAGATGCCGAATGCGCAGACAGCCACGTCAAAGGTCCCATCGGAAAATCCAAGAGCCTGCATGTCCCGTTCGAGAAACTCGACATTCCGAATACCGAGCGATGCGGCCTTCTTTCGCGCCTGGTCGAGCATCCCCGGTGACAGGTCAACTGCTGTAATGCGGCCTCGCGGCAACTTGGGCGCGATCGCGAGTGACGCGTGGCCTGTGCCGCAGGCAACGTCGAGCACCTGCTCGTCCCCGCGCAGTTTGAGAAGACTCGACATATGTTCGGCGCTTTCGGAAAAAAAACGCAATGCCTTGCCGTCATATCCATTGGATACTGCGTCAAAGGTCTCCTTCAAAATCGTTTTCATTTGCTGATCAGCCATAATAATATTGCCCCCTCATGAGTTGTCTTAACCTTTTTTTCAATATGATGCTATTACCAGCATTTCAAAATCATCCGGTGTCAGGGCTTTTTCACGACTGAATCGGCCCGGCATACATCCATAGATAGCGACCTCTTTGAAGCCGAGGCTCCTGAGCAGCCAGGTCATTTCCGAGGACGCGTAATAACGCTCATCGCATTCAAGCTTCTTCTTGTTTCCGCTGTCGTCAGTAAATTCGAACTGAGACTCCATCCGGAACGTCATGAGGTCGAAACGGCTGCCAATGCTCCGCTCTTCCGTTGAACCTGCATTGATCAGCTCATCCACCGAATGCTTCAACGGGTACAATGCGCTCAGGGTCGTGAGTATCAGTTTCCCCGGCGTTTTCAGCGCTTTGCGAACGCCTTTGAGTATTTCGTAGTTCATTTCATCGGTTTCCATGAGAGGAAACGCCCCTTCGCAGATCAGCAGCGCGATGTCGAATTCCGAATCGAAGGCTAATTCTCTGGCATCTTTGCGGATAAATGATGCTGTCACTCCTGCCTCAGCAGCCTTCTGTCGAGCACTGTTCAGGAGCGCTTCGGACAGGTCCATGCCGGTAACTGCGTATCCCCGCTTCGCAAGCTCAATGGCGTGACGTCCTGTTCCACAGCCGACGTCCAGTATTTTCGAGGACCGGTCGCCGCCGATCTCCTTTTCAATAAAGTCAACCTCCTGGATAGTACCCTGCGTGAATGACTCACGGTCATAGCCCTCTGCATAATTCTCGAATAGCTCTTCGTACCATTGTTTCATAATAGCTCTCCCTTCGCTACAGTCACTGATTTCCCGCCGACTTCAACGTTAATACGACCGCTCCGCTCCGCCGCCCTCAGATACAGCAGCGACGGCCTGCCTATCTCATACCCTTGCTCGCTCCGGATGTCTATTTCCGTCTTTCCAAAGTAGCGGTGCTTCACCAGATACCCTGCAAGACACCCGTTCCCGCTTCCTGTCGCGGGGTCCTCGGGAATACCGAAAACATCCGCGAACATTCGCACGCTGACGTCGTTCTGCTTCTCGTGCGGTTCCGGGCAGAAGATCATGACCGGCTTGGCCCAGGTGTTTTTTATTAACTCGAAGTATCTCTCCCTGTTTACCCGTGCCCGTTTTAGCGATTCCAGCTTCTTGAGTGGTACGATGATATGCGGCAAACCGGTCGTGACCTCTTCGATCGGGAAACGAGGGTCCATATCATTCACTTCCAGGCCCAACACTGGCGCCAGCATTTCTGCGCTGAATTGCTTTCCGAATGTCGGCTCTATCTGTTTCATCCAGGCGATGCCGTCGTTGTTGAAGGTTACTTGAATCTGGCCGATTTTGAGATTCAGTATAACCTTCCCTGTGATATCGGGTGCGATCTCATTCCGGATGATATGCGCTGTCCCGAGCGTCGGATGACCCGCAAAAGGCACTTCCTCTCCCGGTGTGAAGATGCGGACGTCATAACCCCCGTCGCGCGGCGTTTCGGCCATGATAAACGTCGTTTCCGAGAAATTCATCTCCCGGGCGATCCACTGCATCTCAGTATCCGAAATCGACTGCCCACTACGAACTACCGCAAGCTGATTACCCGCATATTTCCTTTCGGCAAAGACATCGACAATATAAAAAGGCCATCGGCTCATTTCGTCCCCGCTTTCATCGAATCACCCATCCTTCTCGCCAGCACCATCTTCATATCCATTGCTTCTTTTCGCTGCTTTTTCCACTTGAGTTTGCGCGTGAGGCTTCCGGTTCCGCAGCCCAGGTCCAGAACATTATCATTACGCCTGATGCCGAGCAGGCCGATAAGCTTCTCGGCGGCGGATTTCTGGATGAGTGAGTCCCGCTCGTATCGCGCTGATATTTCCGTGAAGTCCGTTGCTTTCATGCCCCCTCCAAATCGTCAATCCAAAATCCACAATCGGCAATCGTCTCACGTCCTCTGCCCAAAAGCCACCAGCACCACGCCCACGATGATGATCGCCATTGCAATGACGCCGATCATCGTGATCCGCTCACCGGCGAATGCGATGCCCAGGGTCACGGCGATCACGGGATTCACATAGGCGTAGCTCGTTGCGAGCGCAGGCCGCACGCGGCTGAGAAGATACGTATAGGCCGTGAACCCCACGAGGGACCCGAATATCCCGAGATACAGGACCGCGGTGACGGATCTCCACGAGGGCATTGCCGCGATCCTTTCCCCGGCAACTAAACTCACGAACAGGACCACCGCACCGCCCATGATCATCTGGGCGGCTCCGGCCATCATGCCCTTGGGAAGCTTCATGTGCTGGCTCCAGGCCGAACCGAAGGCCCAGGACATGGCCGCAAGCAATAGCAGAGTTGCGCCGAGCGGGCTGGCCCGGAGGTCCCCCTCGAAATTAAGGACAACGATCCCCACAAGGCCAATAAGGAGTCCGGCCCATTCAAGCCTGTTCGGCCACCTCTTCCAGATACCGGCGAACAGCACGGTCCAAAGCGGTGTGGTCGCGATAACCAGGGCCGCAAGACCGGAGTCGACCCACTGCTCCGCATAGGCCACGCCCGCGCTGCCCCCGAGCATCAAAAACGTCCCTATGACAGCGGACCGCAACCATTCACCCCTGCCGGGTTTAGGCGCTCCCCGCAGCCGCAAATAGGCGTAGAAACCGGTCCCGAACAGGAAAAACCGTATTCCCATCATGAAGAGCGGGGACAGCTCCGTTAAAGCGATTTTGATCGCCAGATACGTGGAACCCCACGAGAGATACACTGCGAGCAGCGCGATTATGACGCGGGACCTGCTGATATCTTTAACAACACCCGAATCGTTCACCTGTGCGGTTCCTTTCTGAAACAAATCTGTTTTGCGGTAGTAGCGAAGTGCAAAACAAAAAAGGCCGCGGAACTTATTCGTTCCGTGGCCTTATGGGTCGATTTCTATTAGCTACATTCTGAAACTGAAAAAGCTAATACCATCCCCCTCAGCCACGGCAATAAGCTGCCATGCTGCCCTCAGAACGCGCTTCATGGTGAGGAGGTCATGCAGAATCATGGGTTAAAATATAGGTGAACTTTCTTTTCTTGTCAAGAAAAACTTTTTGGTATAGGAACCACATCCTCACATCGGGAGCACGAATGCCACGAATAGGCGAATTTCACGAGGTGTAAACGAACTGTTTTTATTCGTGCCATTCGATACATTCGTGCAATTCGTGTTCTGGCGTTTCGACTTCCGGTTTATCCGGCCCAGGCTATTTCAACCCGCACTTCTTCCAGAAGACCAGCCCCGGACAGATGCCCGTTATCCCGGCAAAAAGCGTGAAGCCCACCGGCACATACAACACCCACGATGCCTTGTCGAACCCCGTATGCCAGATTCCCGTACTGACGACTGCGGCAAACGTAAAAAACACCATTCTTTGAGCGCTCATGACTTGTTCTCCTTTTGAAATAGAATGAAACGCCTTTACTGTCATTAGTGGGGCGGACGGAAAATTTGTGACCGTTACGGGATGGGCGCTTACGCCCATAACATCGAAAAAAGATTCTCGATCTTTAATTCAATGCACAAAAGCAGGAAAATTTAGCGCAGAGTCGCCAAGCCCGCAAAGAAAAACAAAAGTTCTGAGCTATAAAAAAACTTTGCGCTCGGCGCCTGTCCTCGAATGATTCAATCGGGGACGCCTTTGCGTGAGACGTCTTTGATTTCGTGTTGTTATTTCTGCCCCGAAGGGGCCATGTCTGCCGGGCCTGTCTGCGTACACGCACAGGCAGGCGAAGTCCCGAAAGAACCCTGATTAAAAACATCCCCGCTTCTGAATTCGCCGGGAGCAATGCCTGTCCATTTCTTGAATGCCCTGTGAAAAGCGCTTGTTTCAGAAAAACCGAGAATATATGCAATCTCACCTATCGAGGCGTTTTTCTCTTTCAAGTACTTTACAGCCATATTTTTGCGTATTTCATTTACCAGCTTGGTGTATGAAGCTCCTTCGCTTCTCAGATATATCTGCAGGCTTCGCACACTCATGGCCAGCTTCTTAGCAACTGAATGGATTGACGGTAAATCTCCCTTCATTTCTTTCAGGATTATACCCGTTACTTTTTTAGCATAAGTCTCGTTGCTTGCAGATGCATTGAGGGTTTCCTGAGCCTTTTTCTCGAACAACGATATTAACTCTTTGTTCGGCTCGATAATCGGCAGATCCAATGACCGGCGTTCAAATACCAAGGCATTCGTTGATTTATCGAACAAGACCGGACACTCAAAAATTCTCCGATATTCAGATGTGTCCTCTGGTTTAGGATGCGTAAAATGAACCTCGTGTAAGACAATCCTTTTACCAGTCAATAATTTTATATAGGAAAGCGTCCCTGCGATCCTGAAATCGGAGAATTGCCTGTTATTTGCCAATGCAGTATCTATGGTCGTGTTACTGAGCACGACAAAGCCGTTTTCCATTTTAACATCGGTAATGCCGGTGTCATCAACGGTTTTCTCATATTGACGATATTTTTCAGTCGCTTCACCCAGCGTACTGCAGTTCATCAAAATATATCCCAAAATGCTTGAAAAGCCCTTTGACAACATCTCTCCCTGGCAAAGACCGATGTTTTCATTGTTCGTTAATCTAACAGCCGCTTGCACAATCCGATCAACCTCAGCGCCCGTCAATCTATTATCAGGCGATTCAAGAACGCAAGGGTTGATATTGGCCGACTTCAGGGCTTCCTTCTTATTAACTCCATGAGCTTCAAAGGCATTAAGGAATTCCGAGATTTTAGTAACCGACATCGTTAATACGCTTTTCATGAAATACAGCCTATTGAGAATTGCGCGAAATGTCAATACTTTTTCGTCCATGATCATTGATCCGAATGTGTTTACAGTGTATTGTGCAGATTATTATATATTGGGGAGGGGAAAAAAGCATATGAACAGGACAGTATTGATTACAGGCGCATCGAGTGGAATCGGTTTGGAGCTTGCAAAACTGTTTGCCAGGGACGGCTGCGACCTAGCGCTGGTCGCAAGAAGAAAATCACAACTGGAAAAGCTTGCCGCAGAATTATCTGAAAGGCATTCGATTTCGACAACCGTCATTGCAAAAGACCTCTCTGTGCCATCATCCCCGGAAGAAATTTACGATGAACTTAAGGAGAAAGCCGTATGGATTGATATTTTGGTAAATAGCGCCGGATTTAACGAATGCGGCCCCTTTTACGAAACCAGCCTTGAGAAAGAGCTGCAGATGCTGCAAGTTCATACAGCATCGCTTACACACTTGACAAAACTTTTCTTGCCGGGAATGATTAAAAATAAGTACGGCAAGATATTGAATTTCGGTTCAACCGGTTCATTTGTCCCATGCCCTCTGGACGCTGTTTATTGCGCTTCTAAGGCTTATGTGTTGAGTTTTTCAAGCGCTCTCAGGGCCGAGCTTCAAGGAACAGGGGTGACGGTATCAACATTGTGCCCCGGCGCTACGAGAACGGAATTTGCTGAAAAGGCAAATATGGAAAATACATTGCTGTTTAAAAGATTTGTGATGGAGCCGCATGAAGTGGCGGAGATCGCTTATCATGGTTTAATGAGAAATAAAAAAATAATTATTCCCGGATTCTATAACCGGATATTGGTTTCATCATTTCCGATCACGCCAAGCAGGATTCTGGAAAGGGTATCAACGGCCCTTCTTAAGAGGAGGTAATCTGTAGATCACGCAATCTGAGTAATCTGCGGATTAATATTCTATCGCCAGGCTATAAGAGTGTTTCCCAGTAATTTTTCCGGGGAAGGACCGTCAAGAATCTCCATGATCATGATCACTTTTTTACAAACATATCCTCGAAAGAGACCGTCTTAATTTTTCCGGCCTTGTATGTTTTCAGCCTTTTTTCAGCTTCAGCCGCCCACATTTCTTCAATCCTGGGATCGGGGACATCAAGGCTTTTCAGCAAGGCTTCGATAACGAGGGAACGTTCCGCCGGCTTTAGATGTAAGGCTTTTGATATTATGGTTTTTGTCGGCGACATATTTTAAACCTCGCAATGCACTTTCCAATATTCAAACATATATCAAAATAACGTTTGCACATCAATCTAAAAGAAAGCGAATATCCCAATGTTGATTGATTATTTTTTCCACATCCTGCCGTCAAATGAAAAGGGAATGGGAGCATGTACCGTAATCTTCAAAAAATGCGGATGAGCAGGGTTCAAAAGATAATTGAAGCTGCCCGGAGCAACCGCAGAGGGCGCCATGAGAACCGCACTCCGGATCTCTTTCGCCCATTTAGAGCCGATAGCTTTCGTACCATCTCTCGGGGGCGTTGCTGCCCAATCGGCAGGTAAATCCTTTACCGGTAAATGCTCAATGGAGACTCCGGCCGGGATGATGGCTTTAATAGCGGAGAATTTAGTTCGTGCGGATGGCTGTTGACCGAGGTTGACAAATTTCTCAAGGATGGCCAAGGGAAGCGACTCGGCTGCATATACCACCAGGATGCCTGGGTGACTCCAACGGCCGCCAACACGCCTTGCCCCCTCTCCGGTAAAAGACATAGCCGCATATTTGGCCTTTTCAAGGCGCCATACCGTAATCATACGGCGATGCCGTATTCGATGCGCCAAAGAAGATCCTCCACTTCTTTGGTCCCAGCCTCAGTATGCAGCAGCTCGAGAGGGATCTTTCCACCGAGGCCATACTGAGGCCGGTTCAACCACTCTTTAGCAAGAGCATCATCCTCCAATACCTCACACGCTAATGAATATATACGGGCCAGCCTATAAATACGATCGCTCACGATAGAGGACAATCTTTTGTGAGCGTTCCGTACACGGATCCAAGTTCTTTCACTGAGTTGGAGGTATTTAGTGAACTGGTTTGTATTAAGATTCAGAAGATCTTTCAGAAAAATGCCTGCCTTATAGGGGAACCCAATTCTGATGAGTTCGTCTAAGTCGAGCGGGCTTCTAACCTGTCGGCCAAGAGATGAGCGACCTCCTAAAGCTTTAACTATTGTCTCTTCAGAAAGCATGAAGTACACCTCCTTTGTCTGCCATTTGACATAATAATAACTGACAATTGGCAGTTTGTCAATAATAAAAGAGCTGTGTTCTGTTAGAAAGCGTGATAGTTGTACTTGTTAAGCATGTCGACTGTTTCTGAAAACAAACTGACAGGTATGAGGGGCTGCCGAATTCGCACTCCAGGGCGATCTCGATCATGCGCTTGTCGCCGGCGATGTGGGACAAAAGAATTTAAATGCATTATTCAGCCACGAATTGACGCGAATAACTTCATTCTTTTCCTTTATCCACGGCAAATGAATGTACATCAGCTATCCTTCTACGAGGTCCGCCTCCACGTCGAGGGTAATCTCCGCCTCTTTCCCTGCTATCAGCCCGCCGCCTTCCATCGGATCGCTTCCCCACATGACGCCGAAGTCCTCGCGGTTGACCTTCGTTATCGCCGTGAAGCCGAGCGCGATCTCGCCTCCGAAGGGGCTTTTGACGGGACCAAAATGCTCCGCGTCCATCACGATAGGGCGCGTCACCCCGTGGATGGTGAGATTGCCGTGGATCCTGGCCCGGTTTCCGCCTTTCGGCTCCACTTTCGTGCTCTTGAAGGTGATCGTGGGATATTTCCCGGCATCGAGCATTTCATCGCTCAGGATATGCTGGTCGCGCTTCTTGACGCCCGTGGAGAGGCTCGCCACGTCGATCTCCGCCTCTACGGACGATTTCGCCAGGTCGTTCGAATCGAAGTGGATGGTCCCCTTGACCTTATTGAACATCCCGCGCACATTGGCGATCATCATGTGCCGGATGGCGAAGCTGGCGACTGAATGGTCGGGATCGATTATGCATTTTGTCATGGTCTCCCTCCTGCGGAAAACATTCTACTCTGTCTTGATTATATCATAGGCCGAATATTCTGGAGTATTTACATCCCGGATCAACCAGGTCTGGGTCAAGGGGCAGTAGGCAGTAGGCAGTAGGCAGTAGGCAGTAGGCAGTAGGCAGTAGGCAGT
>CAKKPG010000059.1 GCA_919901555.1 Nitrospiria bacterium
GTCCCGCTGGTGGCCTCCCGCTGGTGGCCAGACATAAAAAGCCTTGACTGCATATTGCAAAAGATGTATCTTCAATGTAGATACAATGTAGATACGCTAAGGAGGTGTGCGTTCATGCGAACTCGCGTGCAGAAATGGGGCAACAGTCTTGCGCTTAGAATCCCAAAGTCCTTTGCAACCGAAGTAGGTCTGCTGAACGATACATCCGTTGATGTCTCTCTGGCCAATGGGAAACTTATCATCGTGCCTATTGAAAAACCCGGCGTGACCCTCAAAAAACTCTTGGCGCAAGTAACCGCAGATAATCTTCATCACGAGGTTGACAGCGGTCCTGCCGTCGGGATAGAAGCATGGTAGATCCCAAACCTTATGTCCCCAAGCGGGGCGATGTAGTTTGGATTTCTTTGAACCCTCAAGCTGGTCACGAACAATCAGGTCGCCGTCCGGCAGTGATCCTTTCGCCGCAGCCCTATAATGATAAAGTAGGGTTGGCTCTTCTGTGCCCTATCACCAATCAAATCAAAGGCTATCCATTTGAAGTTATCATCCCTTCCGACCAATCAGTGACCGGGGCGATTTTGGCCGATCAGGTGAAAAGTTTGGATTGGCGAACAAGAAACGCTGAGTTTATATGCGCTTTGCCTGTAAGAACGATTTCAGACGTTTTACAAAAAATCAGCCTATTGCTGTCTCGATAACACACAGCGTTCTCACATAACAAACAATAATGATCCAACCAGACGGCTCGACACCGACCGGGCAAAAACCGCCCGGCGGGTCAGCCGCGCGCTATCCTTCCTATTAAAATAAGCGCTAAGGAGATCACTGTGAAAATTGCGAAGAAAATTTATCTTATCTTTCTTCTCGCTTTATGCTTGGTTGGTTGCTCAACAACGTTACCGTTCAAACATCTTCCGACAGATCCTACTTCATTCCAAAAATCTGCAGACCAGCTTCGGACAGAATATCCGGAAATTGGAGAATATGAAAAAAAGTCCAGAGGTTTTCCTGCAAACACACCTTACGCTGAGGAGCTGACCTCGGTCTGGGGAGAACCAGCTTTAATAAATAAGGACTGGGGCGACGTTGGTTCAATGGGTGCTACCCTGATTGGTTGTGGGATAGTATTTGGCCCGTTTCCCGCCGTAGTCGCAGGAGGCGTAGTATTTATTATGAGACCTTACCCTTTTGAATATGATTATTGGAAGATGGGGAATTATTGTGTCGAAGTCTTTATGGTTCGAACCATTATGCATCCCTACAAAAAAACAATCAGTTATTGGAAATGGTACGAATTATCATCGACAGATGCACTCCCAAAAGGGTGTAAGTAGCATAAGAAACCACGCATTAGCGATCGCGGTGAAGCCGCGCCGCTGATTTCATCGGTGAGTGCTCAAGGAAGACACGATTCAATGAAGAGAACATCCGATATCGCCCTTATTACTACAGCGAACCTTTCGGAAATTACGGCACTGTACCAATAAAAAGCACTTCCACCGCATCCGTCATACCCGCGAAAGCGGGTATCCAGTGCCTTCTTTGAAGCTTATCTACATCCTGGATTCCCGTTTTCACGGGAATGACGAAAAAATTTCGCTGTAGTGATAAGCAGTCATGATTTTGCAAGAAATACGCGGCAGGAAAGACTAAAAATCTGTTTTTCTTCCTGGAAATATGCTATATTCTTTGGAACGTGAAAGGTGAAGCAGGAGTCTGACGGGGCGGAAGCTGAAGGCGCAATTATGAAACCTCTCATCGGCATAACCATGAACCTCGAAGAACAGCCCGCGAGGAACTTGAATATCCTGGACCAGGACTACGGCAAGGCCGTGGCGCAGGCAGGCGGCATTCCTGTGCCCATTCTGGGAATCGACGGGTCCATACCCGACATCGTGAAGCGGCTGGACGGCTTCCTTTTCACCGGCGGCGACGACATCCATCCGAAATTTTATAAAGAGAAGCCGCTCCCCGGCGCAAAAATAACGTTCTCTCCCGACGCACGCACCCGGTTCGAGATTGACCTGCTCAAGGCTGCAACGAAGGCAAAAAAGCCGGTGCTCGCCGTCTGCCTGGGCACGCAGCTTGTGAATGTGGCGCTGGGCGGGAGCCTCTACCAGGACATCCTGCTCCAGATCCCCGATGCGATCAAGCATGGGGCATCAAAGCCGGGCGAACAGGTTTTCCACCCCGTGGATGTTCTGGAAGGGACCATGCTGCACGATATCATGGGCGCTGCCCGTGTCCCCCGCGTGCGCAGCGGCCACCATCAGAGCATCAAGAACCCCGGCAAGGGGCTCCGGCTCTCAGCGGTCTGCACGGACAGCGTGATCGAGGCAATGGAGGGGCATGACAGGAACTTTCTAATCGCCGTCCAGTGGCATCCCGAAAAAACGCCGCAAGACCAATACACCCGAAAACTTTTCAAGGCCCTCATCAATGCTGCAAAAAAATAAATTCCCCACTGTCGTTTTGCTCCTTCTGCTCGCGCTGCTTCTTCTGCCCGCGCTGAGCTGCCATAGGCGGAATGACAGCAGGCTCCCCGGCCATCTCCATCTGCGCCTCAGCACCAACCCCACCACCCTCGACCCTGCCTTGATAACCGACGTGCAGGGCGGCGGCATCGCGGCGAAGATTTTCAACGGCCTCGTCCGCTTCAACGAAAACCTTGATGTCGTGCCTGACATCGCGGGATCATGGACGCTTTCCCGGGACGCACGGACCTATACCTTCCATCTTAAAAAGAACGTCACCTTCAGCAACGGCAGGAACGTGACGGCGGAGGACTTCCGGTACTCCTTCGAGCGGGTGCTTACGCCCGGGACAAAGGCGCCCCTCACCTGGGTGGTCGACAAAATTCAGGGCGCCCGGGATTTTCTTGCCGGGAAGGCGGCCCGCGTTTCGGGCATCGGCGTGATCGACGACCACACGCTTTCCCTCGCCCTGGAAAAGCCCTTCGGCCCCTTTCTCTCGCTCCTTGCCATGCCGACGGCCTATGTGGTGCCGAAAGAGGACGTGGAGCGGCTCGGCCAGGACTTCGGCACGCACCCCGTGGGGACCGGGCCCTATGTGCTCGCGGAATGGAAACATGGTCAGGGCCTTCAACTCACGGCGCGTGATGATTATTTTGAAGGGAGGCCGGGGCTGAAAGGAATTTATTACCGTGTCATACCGGAAGACCTCACGGCGGTCATCGAATTCGAAACGGGAGGAATCGACGTCCTGCTTATTCCTTCGGCGGAGTACCGGCGCTTCATCACGGATCCTAAATGGAAAGATCAAATATATGGTAAGCCGGGACTGGACAGCTACTACCTCGGCCTCAACTGCACACGGCCTCCCTTCAGCGATCAGCGGGTCCGCTACGCCGTGAATCTTGCCATTGACAGGGAACGCATCCTCAGCACGGTGTTTGAAAAGCGGGGAGTTGTTGCCGTAGGCCCTGTTCCGCCAGGACTGTGGAGATACGGGATGGGGCCGAAGAAGAGCTCCGGATACCGTTACGACCCGGTAAAAGCAAAGATGCTCATAAAAGAAGCGGGGGCGGAAGGCGTTCGCGTCAAAATCTACAGTTCGGCGGAGCCTGAGGTTGTCGACATTATGGAGGTTATTTACGATTATCTGAGAAAAGCCGGACTCCAACCCGAACTGAGACAATTAGACTGGAGCGCATTCAAACGCGCGGTGGATAAAGGCGAGCCCGACGCCTTCTGGCTCTCGTGGTGGGCGGACTACCCTGACCCGGAAAATTTTCTCTTTCCCCTTTTCCACGCGGCCAGTGTGGGTCCCGCGGGAAACCGCACCCGCTGCCTGGACCCGGAACTGGACCGCCTGATCGAGCAGGCGCAGCGTACGGTCGACGAGCGCAGCCGGTATTCACTCTATCGAAAAGCCGAGGACCGCATCATCGGGAACGCGCCGTGGGTTTTCATGTGGCACCGCTCGGACTACTATGTGGTGCAGCCCTCGGTCGAACATTTCAGGATCTATCCCATCTATTCCATTGACAAGGGCATGGACTTGTCGCTTGGCTCCATTGAAAAATGAATACTGGAAATTGGAAATTTTAAATTTTCAACTTGCGATTTCCAATGGAGCGAAGCGACTTACCCTTTCCACTCGTGGAGTGAATTCTTGACCTTTGTCATGAGCTCCGGCGTAAACTCTTTTACGTTATGGACCTCCCGGGCATGGAGCGCGACGCCGTCGGCGATGAGTTCCTCGGTCTGGGCGATGTACCGCCATGAGCACGTGTGCCCGATGTCCTGGCAGCGGAACTCCTTCAACACGAGACCTTCAGCGGCCTTTGCCTCGACGGGCGGCGGGTTGGAGAACAGACTCTTCACTTTTCCCACCATGTCCTGAGAAACCGCCTTCATCCCATGGACATCCCGCAGATGGAGCGCCACCACATCGGCAAGCAATTCTTCTGTTTTGGCAATGTGTTTCCAGGTGCAATTGTTACCAAGACTTGCGCATTTGAATTCTCTCATGGACCTTTCCTCCTTTTTTCGTAATGACCGCCATCCTGTTTTTTTAATTATACCATAATTTTTCAACAAAAAGGATAGGAATGGTCCCGAATAAGGAGGCGCGGACCGGCACGCGTGGAACATCGTATTGGATCGTCACATAAAATTACAACGAATGGATGAGGATCGGGAAGATTCTTTTGGGGTCTCCAGCGAATGACGTTGATCGGATACGTTTACGAGGCCCGTTTCGTAAGCCGGTTACGCTGTTCAGTTTTTGACGCAGCCGCTTGACGCTTACCGGTCCGGGCATCGTTACCGGATGACGTTGCCGTCGGACGCTTTACGGGACTACTCCATCCCGCCGTAGGAATGGAGGCCGGAAAGCACAAGGTTCACGCCCAGGTAGGTGAAGATGACCCCGATAAAACCCACTGCCGAAATGATGGCCATCTGCGTCCCCTTCCATCCGCGCACATATCGGGCATGGAGGTATATTGCATATATGAACCACGTAATAAGCGACCAGGTCTCTTTCGGGTCCCAGCCCCAGTAAGTGCCCCAAGCGCTGTTTGCCCATACCGCGCCCATGACAAGGCCGCCCGCCGTAAAAAGAGGCCAGCCAATTGCGATCATCCGGTACGTCAAGTCGTCAATCAGCTCCTGAGTGGGCATGAATTGTTTGAGGATCGCCTTAAGGCGCATTCCCTGCGACCAGACGAGCCAGAAAAAGCTGAGGACCGCCGCCCAGGAGAACGCAACAACAGGTTGCGATGCGCTGAGGAACGTTGACTCGAACAGGTGCTTTCTAAAACTTTCCTCCGTGAGGTGGCCTTTTATTTCATACAGCAGAAAGTCTATCCCCATAGCCAGAAGCAACCCGGCCGCGAGCGTCACGCAGACCGACCAGAAGAGGTACACCTGCGGCTTATTGCGGGCCCCGGCAACGACGAGGTAAACGAACCACGCAATGGCGAGAGCGCCGAGCCCTATCCAAAAAAATACCTTTAACATCATGCCCGCGCCCGCAAAAAAATGACCGAGCGGCACGAGAACAACGAGCGCGCCTGCGGCATATCCAAAATTGACCACCGGTCCCCGCTCTTCTGTGTCCATAAGCAGATAGATCAGACTCACGGCAAACGCCACGCCGAAGGTCGCATAGCTGATAAAGCTCAGAAACACATGATAGAGAAGCCAGTTGCTCTGGAGCGCGGGCACCAGGGGCGTGATGTCCGCTTTGATGCCCGGCGCCACGTTGATGAAGGCAAGGGCGAGGAAGGCCACGGGCATGACAAAGGCGCCGAAGGCCCTGGTCTTGTACTTGTATTCCACGATGACGTAGATGAGCACCGTGCTCCAGGTGAAGAAGACGAGGGACTCGTAGAGGTTGGACAGCGGCGCCCTGCCGATCCCCATCTGGTACGACTCGTACCACCGCATGAGCAATGCGATGGTCTGGATGCCGAGGCCGGCGTAGGTAACGATCGATGCGGCCAGACCGACGCCGTCCTTTCGAAAAGCCAGGTAGCTGATATAGAGCACCATGGCGATGAGATATGCGAGCGTTGCAATGCCGAAGAGTATGGAGCTGTCCATCGAGAGTATTCCTCCGTCCTGGTTACTTTGCGATTTTTTCCGCGATCCTGTTGAACTCGCGCTCGAACCCCAGCCGGTTCCTGTTGGCCGAGCCTGCCACGGTAATTGATGCATGGCCCTTCCGGTCCAAAATCCGCACCCAGATCTTCTTGTGAGAGCCGAAGAATGCGATAAGCGGGCCGATGCAGAGCAGAATGAAACCGGTGTAGACCACCCAGACGCCGGGGTCCTTCGTCACCTGGAGTCCGGTGTACCGCGCGCCCCAGTAATCGTCATACCTGATGGTGTAGTTTTCGGGCATAGCGGGCTCTCCGGAATCCGCCTTCATCACGTACGTCTTGTAGAGCAGCGATTTGCCTTTGTAAACCTCGAGCTCCACCGTGGGGTTGATAAGCTCCTCGGAGCGCAAGAACCGCACCTGTCCCGTGGCCGGGTCCCGGTACCCGAAAGGGGCCATGCCGACCGCCTTGATCGTCCTGTCGATGGAGCGCACGTACGTCGACGCGCCGGGGTCCAGGACCACCAGTTCGCCCGGCGATGCCTCATTCTTGGGCCTGACGGTCAGCACGATCTTGCCGGAGGCGCCGGGGATCATGCCGTAGCTCGACTGGTAGAACGTAATACCGCGGTGCGTGAGCGGATCATTCACGACGATGCGCCGCTGGTCGATGATCGGCCGCCCCTCGAGGTCGAACACGCTGAGGATACTGTAGTACTCTTTCGGCATGCCCGTGGGTATTCCCTGGTTCTGATAATAATCGACCTCGAAATTGTCGCACCGGATGATAAACCCGAGGGGCATGGAAGGCACGCCGACCCTGGGGTCTCTGATCACCTTCTGCTCTCCGATTCCGAAGGCGGCCGTGATCTTGTCCCACATGGGTTCATTTCTGAGAAAGACCTTATTCGAGGGCTCCCCTTCGGCCAGGTTCAGAAAGCCCTTGAACCCGAAGAACGTGCCGATGAGCGCTCCCACGAATATGAGGATGATGCTCGTATGGGTAATGTATACGCCCAGACGGCTGTAGGCGCCTTTTTGCGAGTAGAGATGATGCACGCCCGGCCCGCCGGACACCAGGTAACGGTAGCCCGCGGCCTGGAGCGCCTGGGAAGCCCGCGCCTCGGCCTTGTCCATGCCGCCCTTGAAGATGATCTCCTTCTTGAACGGCACGGCCTTGAGCCCCTCGTCGTCGATTGGTTTAAGCCGGGCCGTGATGATGCTCCACGTCCGGGGGAACCGGTCGAGCGTACAAATCGTGAGGTTTGCCGTGAGCAGAAACAGGAGCAGGACGAACCACCACGTATGATACATGTCGAAGAAGCCAATGGCCTCGAAGAGCTGTACCGTGGCGGCGCTGTATTCCTGCAGGTACTTTTCCGGGGGTTCGTTCTGCTGGATCACGGTGCCGATGACGGACACGATGGCAAGGATGATGAGGAGCACGACGGCGAGCTTTACGGACGAGAAGAACTTCCAGACCTTCTCGGAAACGATTTCAACGATCCCCTTCTGCTGTTCCAATGGAAATCCCTCCGGGCCAAACAAGGTTTGGGTAAATTAGCATAAGGGACCTACCCTGTCAAGGTGTTTTGTGACCAACGTCATGTCGATAACAGAACGTGGAGCCCGTTCCAAGCCGCGCCGATACCGGCAGGGGGAACTATCTTTTCTCCATTACGTATTCATGGATCGCCTCGGCCGCCCGCCTGCCCGCGCCCATGGCGGAGATGACCGTAGCCGAGCCGGTAACAATGTCGCCCCCCGCGTACACGCCCTCGCGGCTGGTACGGCCCGTTTTCTCATCGGCGACGATGTAGCCCCACGCGTTGAGCTCCAGGTCCTTCGTGCTCCGCGGAACGAGGGGGTTGACGTTCGTGCCGATGGCCATGATGACCATGTCCACGGGGATCCGGAATTCCGAACCCTTTCGCGGAACGGGCCTCCTCCGGCCTGAGGCGTCGGGAACTCCGGGGTCCATCTTCACGCACTCGATCTCCCGGACGGACCCGTTCTCACCGATGATCTTCACGAGGTCCGTAAGGAACTCGAAGCGGACGCCCTCTTCCCTGGCGTGCCGGATCTCTTCCCGCCGCGCAGGCATGTCCTCTTCCGAGCGGCGGTAGATGATGATCCCTTCCCGGGCCCCCAGGCGGAGGGCCGTGCGCACGGAGTCCGCGGCGACATTGCCGCCTCCCACGACGGCGATGCGCCGGCCTTTTTTGATCGGCGTATCGTACTCGGGAAATGAATGGGACCTCATAAAGTTGATGCGGGTCAGGAACTCGTTGGCCGAGTAGACGCCGCTCAGATTTTCCCCGGGGACGCACATGAACTTCGGCGTCCCGGCGCCGGTGCCGATAAAACAGGCCTCGAACTGCTCGAGGAGCTCGTCCACGGTCATGAGCTTGCCCACCACGGCGTTCGTGACGATCTCGACGCCCATCTTTTTCAGGATGTCGATCTCATGGGCCACGATGCTCTTCGGCAGCCGGAACTCGGGGATGCCGTAGAGGAGAACGCCGCCGGGCTCATGAAAGGCCTCGAATATGGTCACCCCGTGGCCCATCTTCCGCAGCTCATAGGCGCAGGCCAGCCCCGAGGGGCCGCTTCCCACGACGGCCACGTTCCTGCCCGTGGACGGAGCGACTGCCGGGGCGTCGCCCGTCCCGCGCCCCATCACCCAGTCGGCGGCGAACCGCTCCAGCCGGCCGATGGCGACGGGATCGAACTTTTTCGCAAGAGCACAGCGCTGTTCGCACTGGCTTTCCTGGGGACAGACACGGCCGCAGACCGCAGGGAGCAGGTTCGCTTCCTTGATGATGTCCAGCGCCTTCTTGAAGTCGCCCTCTTTGATCGCATGGATGAAGCGGGGTATAGGGACATGGACGGGGCAGCCGGTCACACAGGCGGGATCAGGGCAGTTCAGGCAGCGCTCCGCCTCGCCCATGGCCATCTCGGGCTCATAGCCGAGGGAAACCTCTTCGAAGTTCCCCCGTCTTGTCTGCGGGTCCTGTTCAGGGATGGGAGTTTTCCGGGGAATGATCTTTTTAGGCCTGTTCTTTTCTTTCGTCGTCTCGGTCATGGAGCGGTCGCTTTCCTATTCGCAGAGGGGCTGACGTTTCTCGTCGAGCATGCGGCTGTGGCGCTCTTTCCACGCCTCGAAAGATTCCTTCTCTTCCGAAAGGTAGCTTTTCTGGCGGTTCATAAGCGCATTCCAGTCCACGAGGTGGCCGTCGAACTCGGGGCCGTCGACGCAGGCAAACTTGGCCTCTCCGCCCACGCTCACCCGGCACCCTCCGCACATGCCCGTTCCATCGACCATGATGGGATTCAGGCTCACGACGGTGCGCACCTTGAAGGGCTTCGTGGTTTCGGCGACGAACTTCATCATGATTGCCGGCCCCACTGCCAGGACCAGGCCGGGCCGGTTATTCTCCAGTTCCCGCGTGAGCGCCGCGGTCACGACGCCCTTCAGTCCCTTGCTTCCATCATCAGTGGTGACGGCCACCCGATCGCTCACCTGCCGCATTTCATCTTCGTAGACGAGCAGGTCCTTGCTCCGGGCGCCCATGATGACCGTAACGAAATTCCCCGCCGCTTTGAAGGCCCGTGCAATGGGGTAGAGGGGCGCGACTCCGAACCCGCCGCCCACAAGCGCAACGCGGCCGACCTTTTCTATGCGGGTCGCCTGACCGAGGGGACCGCAGAGGTCGAGGATTTCGTCTCCCGCCCGGAACGTGGAAAGCTCGTGAGTGGTCTTGCCCACGGCCATGACAATGAGGCTGATCGTTCCCTGGTCGGGATTGATGTCGGCGAGGGAAAGAGGGATCCGTTCCCCCTTCTCATGGAGGCGGATAATAACGAACTGACCGGGCTGCGCCTTTCGGGAGATGAGCGGTGCGGCGATCTTATAGTAAAAAACATCGGGCTGCCGGATGAGCCTCTTTTCAAGGATCTTTGCCATACGGCCGCATTCTACCACACCCCGGGGAAATTTCCACTACGAAATGAGGGGTTTTGCAGAGAGCACGCTATGAATGTATGAGTATTCCGTCCTTCTCGGCCGGATAGGATGACCTTCAATAATCTAACTCGGCAAAAAGGCCTTTTTACTGCTATAATTATCACACTTGCCGATGCGATCGAGGCGCGTTCCATGGGACCGGGACTTTCCACGGGCCCCGGGAGGCAACGTTGCGGCAGTCCACCGGGCAAAGACGTCACAATTGCGGGATCGTCCATGACTCTCTTTGAAATACTCGGCTATCCCCTATTCATCGTTGCCGCACTTGAGGTCGTCCTCGGGGTCATTCTCCTCAGGCATAACCCCCGCAACAGCGCCGTCATACGGTCCGTGGCGGCCTTTTCCCTCTTCTCCGCCGGCTACGCGCTGTTCACGGCAATCATGTATGTCCAGGCCGGTCAGGGCCTAAATTTCACTCTCCCGGCCCGCTTGACCTGGATCGGCTGGTTCAGCATCCCCGCGGCGCTCCAGTTCATCTATTTCATGAAAAATGAAAAAAGCAGGGCCGCCGGCATGATCGGGCTCATATTCTATCCCTTCTGGGCCCTGGTCTTCGGTCTCTGCCTGTTCACGGACCTCGTTGAAACAGGCTATGCATCCCTCATCCCTTATGTCGACCGGCCGGGCCCCCTGGAGAATCCCCTTCGTCTCGTCGGCGCTCTCATGATCCTCTGGGTCATGTTCGGGGTGTACCGGCTCAAAACGCAGGTGGACGGCGTCAGAAAGCGACAGCTGGACCACTTCTTCCACGGCACGCTTATCTTCGGGGGAGGCGGTGCGCTCACGGTGGGATTTCTGCAGCTCACCGGCGGCCTCGGGTTCGATCCGGCCCTGGGTTCCTATTTCAGCTTCCCCTGGGTGGTCCTCACCTTTTACGCCATAACCCGTTACCGCCTCTTCGATATCCGGCTCATCATCTCCCATACCATCGGCATTGCGCTGCTCTTCATCATCTTCTCCGCGGTCCATATCGGCATGGTCGCCTTCTTCGATCCCCTGCTCGGCGCTTCACGGGCTATCCTCCTTTCCCTCGCCCTCATCGCCGTCATCCTCCTCGGAACGCCCTTCAGTGCGCGGGTGCAGGAAGGGATCCAGCGGCTCGTCGTAAAAGGGAAACATGACTACCAGCAGCTCCTGCGGGAATCCATCAAGGTGATCATAACGAAACTGGAGCTCGATGAGCTGCTCCGTTATCTCATGAGCGCCATGAAGGACAGCCTGAGACCCGAGAGCGCCCGCCTCTTCCTGAGGGGCGCAGACGGCCGCTATACCATGCGCCACGGATTCGGCGCTCATGATAAAACCGCCCCGCAACAGCTCCTGGACGACGGGGTCGTCCGATGGATTGAGCGTACGGCCCGGATCGCCGTGCGGGAGGAGATGGAAGGGACGCTGCCTGAGGAGGAGTTCGGACCCTTAAACACCGTGCTGAAAAACCTGGGTATCGAGGCGTCGGTCCCCCTGATCTATTCGGGACAGCTCAAGGGGATTCTGACCCTGGGCCGCAAAGGCGGCGGTGAATCCTACCTGCCGAGCGACATTGAGCTCCTCGAGACGCTTGCAGGGCACGCCGCCGTTGCCATTGAGAACGCGCGGCTCTATGAAGAAGCGGGCAGGGTGAAAGAATCGCTCCGGGAGAGCGAGGCGCGATTCCGGAACCTCGTTGAAACCTCGAGCGATCTGATCTGGGAAGTGGACGCCGGCGGCGCGTATACCTATGTGAGCCCGAAGATACAGGACATCCTGGGGTTTGATCCTCCCGAAGTGCTCGGCAAGACCCTTTTCGACTTCATGCCCCTTGAGGACGCCCGCCGCGCCGCCGATGTCTTTCGGTCCATGACGGAATCAAAAAAGCCCTTCACGGTTTTCCAGAACGCCTACGTGCACAAGAATGGCGGCCTCGTCGTGGTCGAGAGCAGCGGCGTCCCCGTGTTCAGCCGGGACGGGGCGTTCTGCGGCTATCGCGGGATCGCCAGGGACGTCACGGAGCGCAAAAAGCTCGAGGACCGGCTGCGCTACGCCCAGAAGATGGAGGCCATCGGGAAGCTGGCGGCCGGCGTTGCCCACGACTTCAACAACATCCTCACCGCCATCGTAGGATACGGAAACGTGCTCCAGATGAAGATGCCCAAGGACGATCCCCTCCGGAACAACGTGGACCAGATACTCGCTTCCACGGAACGGGCCGCGAACCTCACCCACAGCCTGCTCACCTACGGGACCAAGCAGGCCGTTACGCTGGGCCCCGTGGACATGAACGACGTCATCCGGAAGATGGAAAAGCTCCTCGAAGGGCTCCTCCCCGAAACCGTGCGCCTCACCATCAAGCCCGGCGAGGGGCCCATGAACGTCATGGCCGACCGGGCCCAGATGGAGCGGGTGTTCATGAACATCACCGCAAACGCGCGGGACGCCATGCCCGACGGCGGTACGATCACCATCACGACGGGGCGCGCGGAGCTCGGCGCGGAGTACATCAAGGCCCGGAGGTACGGGACGGTCGGCGCCTATGCGGCGGTCTTGATCACGGACACCGGCATCGGAATGGATGAGACCATCAGAAAAAAGATTTTCAAGCCCTTTTTCACCACCAAGAGCTACGGCAAGGGCACCGGCTTCGGCCTCTCCATCGTGTACGGGATTGTGAAGCAGCACAACGGCTATATCGATGTTGAGAGCGAACCGGGCAGGGGCACGACGTTTACGGTCTATATTCCCGTGGAAAGACCCGCTCCGGCCGAGATAGAGAGGACGCCCGCGGCCGCGGCCGTTCTGGAAGGAAACGAGACCATCCTTGTGGCGGAGGACGAGGAACCGGTCAGGAAGCTGGCGAAAACCGTGCTCGAAGGCTTCGGGTACCGGGTGATAACCGCGGCGGACGGCGAGGAGGCGGTGCGGCTCTTCAGCGAGAACCGCGGCCGCATCCAGCTCCTGATCCTCGACGTCATCATGCCGAAGATGAACGGCAGGGAAGCCTACCGCGCCATCCATGAGATGCAGCCGGGGATCAAGGCGCTCTTTATGAGCGGGTATGCGGAAGAGATCATCAGCAAGAAAGGCATCATCGAACCGGGGCTGAACTTCGTCCTGAAGCCCGTCCCCCCCAAGGAACTCGTCAGAAAGGCCCGGGAGGTCCTGGACGCATGAACCGGGAAAAAGCAATTTGGACGCGGAAAGATCGGTAGCTTCCGATACAAGCGGATAATAGTCGAATTCCAACCAGCACCCGGATCGCTGAGAAGCGTCTGCTTTTGGTTATCTCTGTGAATCTGCGGCCAACTGCCGTTTTTCAGATGAACGCTAAGCCGTCTCCACCCTGTTTCTTCCCTTATGCTTGGCCTCGTACAGCGCCAGGTCGGCCGCGTGGATGAGCTTGTCATCGCTGTCGATGGCCGGGTCGGGCGCTCCGGCAATGCCGATGCTGACCGTGATCCGCGTTCCCCGGAGCTCGGGAAATTGGGCGTTCACGACCGATTCCATGATCCGGTTCGCCGGCTTCAACGCCTTTTCCTTCGGCGTCTCCGGGATCAGCACAATGAATTCCTCCCCGCCCCACCTGGCCGCGGTGTCCACATCTCTGATGCTGTCCAGAATGATCTTCCCCATTTCCCTGAGGACCGAGTCCCCCGCCCGATGGCCGAAGGTGTCGTTGATCTTCTTGAAGTGGTCGATATCGATCATGAGGCAGGAAAGAGGCGACTCGTATCTCATCGTCCTGCCGAACTCCTTTTCGAGAATGGCCTCGAACCGCCTCCGGTTGAACAGGTTCGTCAGCGGGTCCATGACGGCCAGGGTCTCCACCCTCATGAGCATATCTTCGAGCTGGCGGTTCTTCTGGCGCAGCTCGTCCTGGAGGGCCTTCGTCCGGAGGCAGGAGTATATCCGCGCATTCAGCTCCACCTCGCTGTAGGGCTTCGGGAGGTAGTCGTCGGCGCCCGCTTCCAGGCCTTTCACCTTGTCGTCGGTGGTGCCCTTGACGGTGAGCATGATGATGGGGATGGCCTTCGTGTCCTGGCTGAGCTTCAGCCACCGGCAGACCTCGTTGCCGTTGATATCGGGCAGGACGAGGTCGAGAAGGATCACGTCGACGTTCTGTGTCTTGGCTGCCTTCATGGCCGAGGCCCCGTCCTGGGCCCAGACCACCTCGTACCCGTTTTTTTCGAGGAATTCAATGGTCATTTTCGCCTGCGCCTTCGTGTCTTCCACGAGGAGGATCTTGGCCTTCAGCATGTGAACATCTCCTTACGGACGGGGCCCCGTGCAGAGCGCATAGAGCATGGGGCATAAGGTGGAATGCCCTCTTCCCTCTTCCCTCTTCCCTCTTCCCTCTTCCCTCTTCCCTCTTCCCTCT
>CAKKPG010000060.1 GCA_919901555.1 Nitrospiria bacterium
CACGTTCATATCCTCTTTAAAAGCGGCAAACGCGGCATCTCCAGTGTCATGCGAAAACTCCTTACCTGGTATGCCCAGTATTATAACCGCCGCCACAAACGCACCGGCCACCTTTTTGAAAATCGCTACAAATCCATCCTCTGCGACGAAGACAACTATCTGCTGGCCCTGGTCAGGTACATCCACCACAATCCCCTTCGGGCCGCAAACGTCAAGACCCTAGAAGAACTGAACCGCTACCCTTGGAGCGGCCACCGGACAATCATCGGCAAGGCAACGCATTCCTGGATGGACGCAGAGTACGTATTGGCCCAGTTCGGCAACAGCCGGAGAAAAGCCATTCATGAATACCGCGCGTTCATGCTCGAAGGAGTCGGCCAAGGCAGAAGCAAGGAACTGACCGGCGGAGGACTTATCCGCAGCCAGGGCGGCTGGTCCCAGGTGCTGTCCATGCAGAGGAGAGGGCAGAAAGAAGATTTCGACGAACGAATACTGGGCGGGGGAGCTTTCGTGCACACTATCCTGAAGGAAGCGGAAGAAAACCAGCTTCGTCAGGTCAAAGCCAAGCGGGCCGGTAAAACCATTCAGAAGATTATCGAAGAGGAATGTCGAAGACAGGGCATCAGCATTATGGAACTGCAGGGAGGCGGTAAGCGCAGAAAAGTGAGTAATACGCGGGCGCTTATTGCGGTGCGCAGCAGGGCCGAGCTTGGGCTAACTGCGGCAGCTATCGCCCGCTACGTTGGGGTGAGTACCTCGGCAATCTCGCGGGCAATCGAGAGGCAGGAAGAGAATGCTGACAATTAATATCATAAATAGAAACAACGTCCCCGATCCCACTTCTGCGCTCCTCGGCGTTTCTGCGATCGTGATGGGTATTCTTGCGTACCTTGTTACAGCAGAAGATAAACCGGAAGGGAGTAAATAAGATGGAAGGACTCATCATTATGTTCGGCATCGTGATTGCCGCCGGCATTATCGCAGCCGTAGTGTTCGCGCTCCAGGACAGGAAAGAGCAT